>SFPF01000133.1 GCA_004552155.1 Bacteroidales bacterium | reverse complement strand
TGGTGATTAGCAGCTGCAACGGCTTGTGGCGCTACCGCATAGGCGACACGGTGCGCATCGAAAGCACCTCGCCACTGAAAATACGCATCGTGGGGCGCACGCGCAGCTTCATCAACGCTTTTGGCGAGGAACTGATGGTACATAACGCCAACGCAGCCATCACAGCCGCCTGTCAAGCCACCGGCGCTCAGATTGCCGACTACACCGCTGCGCCCGTGTTCACCACCGAAACCGCCAAGGGCTGCCACGAATGGCTCATCGAGTTCACCCGTGAGCCCGACAGCCTGCAGCATTTTGCCCGAGTGCTCGACTCCTGCCTCAAGCAGGAAAATTCCGACTACGAAGCCAAACGCTACAACGACATCTTCCTGGCTCCGCCTCGCATCACCATTGCCAAGCCGGGGCTCTTTGACAACTGGCTGGAAATGACCGGCAAACGCGGCGGACAGCGCAAAGTGCCGCGCCTGTGCAACGACCGCAAACTGCTCGACCGGCTCCTCGAACTGAATCATTAACACAACATCATAACCATCTCATTATTTAAGAAAACCATTATGAAAAAGGCTTTAAGCATTGTGTGTTGCATAATCGTTGCCATTTCAATGGCAGCCAAGCAACCAAAGTACATTTTTTATTTTATTGGCGACGGCATGGGATGGTGGCTTCGTATGCCACCTCGTATTCGCACAGCAACACCATCACCGATTCGGCTGCTGCCGGCACCGCACTCTCCACCGGGCATAAGACCAACAACTCGGCGCTTGGCGTAGACGGCGACGGCAACCCTGTGACCAGCATCGCCAAGGAGCTGCACGACCGCGGCTACGGCGTTGCCATTGCCACATCGGTGGACCCCGACGATGCCACCCCGGGCGCTTTCTATGCCCATGTGCCTAAGCGAAACATGTTCTACGACATTGCGCAAGACATGGCTCGAAGCGGCTACAACATGTTTGCCGGAGCTCGCCTGCGCGGCAAGACTCCCGAAGGCGGCAAAGACGTGAAAACCATCCTCACCGATGCCGGTTACACCATTGTCAACGGTCCTAAAGGCTACGAAGCCAACAAGAATAAAGACAAACTGGTGCTGCTGAACACCACTGAAACCATCGACCACATTGGCTACGCCATCGACAGCATCGCCGAAAACCTCTCGCTGCCGTTCATCACCCGGGCTTGCCTCGAGCACCAACTGAAGGTGTCGCCCAAGCGCTTCTTCATAATGGTTGAAGGCGGACTCATCGACCACTCGCTGCACGCCAACGACGCCGGCACCTCGGTGAAAGAAATAATCGACTTCAACAATGCCATTCGCGTGGCTTACGACTTCTATCTCAAGCACAAGGACGAAACGCTGATTGTGGTCACTGCCGACCACAACACCGGCGGCATGGCTGCAGGCGTGAGCGGCGGACCCTATAACCACGTCATGAGCAACTTCAACTATCAGCGCGTGTCAATCGAGCAGATGCAAGCCGACTGCCGCAAAATGCTCAACCGCGAGCAACCTGTCACCTGGGACGAAATGAAGAAATACCTCGCCGACAACCTCGGGCTATACAGCCACATCGCCGTGAGCGAAAAGAACGACAAGGCGCTCACCGAGGCTTTCGAAGCCACTTTCGTCAATCGCAACAATGCCGACAAAAAGACTCTCTACGCCACCTTCAACCAGTTTGTGGCTCGCACATTCAGCATCCTCGACCTTAACACCGGCATCGGCTGGACCACCAGCGGCCATTCGGGCGACTTCGTGCCGGTGTTTGCCATCGGCGCCGGCAGCGAACTGTTCCACGGCTTCCAGGACAACACCGACCTGCCGAACAAAATACGCCGTCTGTGCGGCATAAATCGGCATAGCAATAAACTAATAAAACTTAATAACCCAACACTTAACTAACTCATTATGCGCATCAAAACACTGCTGGCAGCGCTTTGCATAGGCTCGCTGAGCCTCGCTGCCCAAAAAACCTACCAACTCACCTCGCCCGACGGCAAGGTGGAAACCACCATCACCGCCGGCTCCACGCTCGCCTATAGCATTAGTGTCGACGGAAAACAGGTGCTCGCCCCATCGGCGCTGAGCATGTCGCTCAGCAACAACAGCGTGTGGGGCACCAACGTGAAAGTGAAAAAGGCCGACCGCTCCACCATCAACGAGGCAGTGCCGTCGCCCGTATATCGTGCCACCGCACTGCCCAACCATTGCAACGTGCTCACGCTGCAATGCGCCGGCAACTACAACGTGGAATTCCGCGCCTACAACAACGGTGTGGCTTACCGCTTTGTCAGCCGCCTGAAAAAGCCGTTTAACGTCCCCTACGTAAACGGTTTCGACGCCAACAACCCCGAGGGACAGTTCCGCAACTCGTTTGAGAACACCTACACCATCAGCCCTGTGAGCAAGCTCAACCCCAACCGCTATTGCTTCCTGCCGCTGGTGGTTGAAGCGGCTCCGGGCGTGAAACTTTGCCTCACCGAAAGCCATCTCGAAAACTATCCGGGGCTTTATCTGCATGCCGCCGAAGGCAACGCCCTGAAAGGAATCAACGCACCTTATCCTAAGGAGATGAAGCAAGGCGGACACAACAACCTGCAGATGCTGGTGCAATCCACCGAGAACTATATAGCAAAAGTGAACGCCCCACGCAGTTTCCCGTGGCGCGTGGCTATGATTAGCCGTAACGACGTGGAACTGGCAGAGAACAACCTCTCTTACCTGCTTGCTGCGCCTAACCGCATCGGCGACACCTCGTGGATTCGCCCGGGCAAAGTGGCATGGGACTGGTGGTGCGACTGGAACATCGGCGGAGTGGACTTCGAAGCCGGTGTAAACACTGCCACCTATAAGCATTTCATCGATTTTGCTGCCGAACACGGCATTGAATATGTAATCCTCGACGAAGGGTGGGCGGTGAACCTCAAAGCCGACCTCATGCAAGTGGTGCCCGAAATCGACCTCAAAGGCATTGTCGACTATGCCACCGACAAAAATGTGGGCATAATTCTTTGGGCTGGCTACAAAGCATTCGACCGCGACATGGAAAACGTGTGCCGCCATTATGCCCAGATGGGCGTGAAAGGTTTTAAGGTGGATTTCATGGACCGCGACGACCAAATCATCACCGATTTCTACTATCGTGCCGCCGAAACTTGCGCACGCTATCATCTGCTTGTCGACTTCCACGGAGCATTCAAGCCTGCCGGCATGAACCGCACCTATCCTAACGCCATCAACTTCGAAGGCGTTCACGGACTTGAACAACTCAAGTGGATACCTGCAACACACGACCGTATGACCTACGACTGCCAGATTCCGTTCATACGTCAGGCAGCAGGTCCGATGGACTACACCCAAGGCGCAATGGTCAACACCGTGAAAGGCGCCTACACGCCAAACTGGAGCAGCCCGATGAGCCAAGGCACACGATGCCGCGGCAAATGCACCGACTTCATCGCCCAAGTGCCCACCACATGGGACGAAACCCGCGTGCTCGCCGGCGAGATGGGCAAATACGTCATCACAGCCCGTCGCAAAGGTTCGACATGGTATGTTGGAGGCATCACCAACTGGGACGCACGCGACGTTAAGGTCGACACATCGCTGCTCGGAAGCGGCTCGTGGACAATGGAATCGTTCACCGACGGCGTGAACGCACACCGCCGCGCCGACGACTATCGCCACGCCACCGGCAAACCGGTTGCTGCCAGCTCGGCAATCGACTTGCACATGGCGCCCGGCGGCGGCTTCGCAATCATCCTCCGCAGCAAATAACGCCCTGCCGAGGCACAGAAATTATTATAACCCAAGCACCCGAAGCGGGATACTATTAGCACCCGAAGCGGCAGCCCATCGCCCCGCCTCGGGTGCTGCTATTTTCTCCCAATAATCAAAAACGACTCCTGCGGGAACAAGTTGCGGCAATTTTTAGTAACTTTGCGGTGCGGAAAGCTGCCATTGGCTGACGGCGGCTGCGCATACATCACCCTTGCCGCGGGAAAAACCGCAGCACACAGCACCTCGCGAGAGATGCCGCACAACGGGGCGTAACGACAATTATGTAAGATTCAATATGTCGAAAACAATATCAGCGATAATTCAATTCGTAAAGAACTGGACATTGCCCATTTCGATGATTACGGGCGCACTTGCCTATTTTGCTTGGCGCGCCATTCCATGCCACGAAGCCTATTCGGGCGCAGTGAACTCTGCCATTGCATGGGTTCAGCCGGTGCTCATCTTCTGTATGCTGTTGGTGAGCTTCTGCAAGGTGAAAATCAAGGAATTTGCATTGCGCCGATGGCACCTGTGGCTGTGCCTGTTTCAGGTGGGCATGTTCGTGGCGCTGGCAGCGGTGGCGTGCCTCAACATCAACTATAACCTGAAAGTGGTGATTGAATGTGCCATGCTGTGCTTCATCTGCCCCACGGCGACGGCGGCTGCGGTGGTCACTGCCCGTCTTGGCGGCAACCAAGCCACGCTGGTGAGCTACACCATCATCATCAACCTGGTTACGGCGCTCGCTGTGCCCGTGGTGCTGCCGCACGTACACCCGATTGGCAACATGACCTTCTGGCCGGCGCTGATGGCAATACTGGTGAAGGTGTTTCCGCTGCTCATCTGCCCGCTGTTTTTGGCAAGCATCATACGTCAATTCATGCCACGCCTGCACGCCCTCATCCTGCGACCCAAAGACTTGGCATTCTATCTGTGGGCAGTGTCGCTGGCGCTTGCCATAGCCGTATCGGCTAAATCGCTCGTGCACAGCACCGTGAGCCTATGGTGTCAGGCAGGCATGGCGGTAGTGTCGTTGGCAGCATGCCTCGCGCAATTTGCCTTCGGTAAACGCATGGGCAAGCGCGAAGGCGAACGCATTAGCGGCGGTCAAGCCTGCGGACAGAAAAACACCGTGTTTGCCATCTGGCTCGGCTACACCTTCCTCGACCCCGTCACAGCCCTCGCCGGCGGCTACTACAGCATCTGGCACAACGTAATCAACAGCTACCAGCTCTACAAGCACCGCCACCAGCCTCAGAGGCAGGACACGAAGATGTAGGCGGCGAGGGCGGCGTAGGATAGCCATACCATCCACATGAGCACGTTGCTCACTTCGCGACGGTCGGGACGGATGAAATATGCCATACCGAGCATGCCGAACACATACACCGGAAACCACGTGAGCACAAACGCCTGGGTGCCCTCAACCCTGCATACCATTTGCTGATAGGCATACAGCCACATCACCACCGGCAGCACGCTCAGCAGCACCAGCATCTTGAACCACAACGGGCGTTTTTGTTTATTGTCTTGTTCCATATCATTGATTGTTTATAACAACAAAATTACAACTTTCGCGGCAATAATCGGTGCTTGATGCCCTTCGATGCACATTTTATGCACTTTTCAGCCTGTCGCACGGACGTGTATAAGGATTTTTGACCGAAAAATTGCATACACCGTGATTTATTCACTACTTTTGCGTCATACTTAATAAAAGAAATCACTTCAATTAGAATTACTATGTTAATACGCAACGACAAGGGCGAATTCAAGCAGCAGCTGAGCATGGAGGAAATGGCAGCACACTGCATGCAATTTCTCGACGAGGTGAACCGCTTCATGCCCAAACCGCTCACGCACGACGAATACTCCGCCATGCTGCACAAAGTGTTGCCGGCGCTATAACGCTGGCGCAACCGCAAATAGCCAATTTTTTCACACTTAGCAGGTGTTTCGTTCGCTCGATTTTTGAGATTAATGTTTTTGAAATTTTACCCTAATTTTTATATGGCTAATAATCAGCATTTTAAAATATTTGTAATAATTTCAAATGTTAAATATAATGTTAATTTAAATTAATTCACTATTAAACACCAAAAAACATTTGGTCATGGCGAATTTCGGTTATACCTTTGTGGTACAAAAAGCGAAAATAATAATTAGGTCAATAAGATTACCAAAATCTTAATTTATTAGATTGAAAGCACAAATACCGAATACGGGCAAGACGTGATGTCTTGCCCTTTTCAGTTTTTATACCCTAAGTGACAGCACAATAGCGGCACATGCGCCTTAGAGTCAAAAGTCATTTTTGCTGCAATATATGGCAATACCGCAATCTTTTTTGTAACTTTACGGCATATAAAACCCGATAATTCAACCGACAATTCACTAAACCAAATAACCAACGATTATGAAACCCCTTAAAACTATCATTTCGGTTTTAGCAACTGGAGCAATCTTGAGCGCTTGCAGCCCAAAGGTGACAGCACCGCAAACCATCGGGCCGTTGCCATCGGAGCATCAGCTCGAGTGGCACCGACAAGGAATGGGGCTACGGCGACACACCGGCATCGGTGTTCAACCCGACGAACCTCGACTGTGAGCAATGGGTGCGCACCATCAAAGCTGCCGGCATGAAAGGTGTGATAATCACCACCAAGCACCACGACGGGTTCTGCCTATGGCCTACACAGCTCACCGAATACTGCATCCGCAACACGCCCTACAAGCAAGGCAAGGGCGACCTGGTGGGCGAGCTGCGCGCCGCCTGCGACAAATACGGATTGAAATTAGGTCTGTATCTCTCTCCATGGGACCGCAACTCGGCTGTATACGGCACACCCGAATACGTGGAATACTACCACAAGCAAATTGAAGAACTCACCACACGCTACGGCGAAGTGTTTGAGTTCTGGCTCGACGGCGCCAACGGCGGCGACGGATACTACGGCGGCGCACGCGAGATGCGCACCATCGACCGCCGCACCTACTACGATTTCCCGAAAATATTTGCCCACATACTCAAGAACCAGCCACAAACCATCATCTTCAGCGACGGCGGTCCCGGCTGCCGCTGGGTGGGCAACGAGCGCGGCGAGGCAAGTGCCACCAACTGGGCATTCCTGCGAGGCGATGAAGTGTATCCCGGCTACCCCGACTACACCACGCTGCAATACGGCCACACCGACGGAACACACTGGATTCCAGCCGAATGCGACGTATCGATTCGCCCGGGTTGGTTTTTCCACGAAAGCGAAAACTCCAAGGTGAGAAGCGCCGAGAACCTCGTGAACCTCTACTATAAGAGCGTTGGACACAACGCCAACTTCATCCTCAACTTCCCCATCGACAAGACAGGACGCATACCAGCCACCGACTCGATTAACGTGTGCAAGATGCGCCAGATTCTCGACACCGAACTTGGCAACAACATCCTCAAAGGCGTGAAGCCGGAAGCCAGCAACAGCCGCGGCGGCCGTTTCAGCGCAGCTGCTACCGAGAACACGGTAAGGCATACAGTTACGGGGTTAAATCCGCTCTTGTTTTCCTTTGGTGCGTTTTCATCCCTGTCGTTTGCGGCAATGAACTGATAGATGCCCGTTCTCTTTAACGCTGTGCGGAGGAGGAAGTAAAGGGGAACTGCGATTATTACGGCAAGAACTGCGTTTGTCGTTGAGGTTATGGCGTTTGTTCCCACAGCAGCCCATGCAGCCTGTGATGTTCCCCCGAGAATGATTATGGTAAGGTAGGATTTAAGCAGGTAAAGCACGATGTAAACTGCCTGACCTGCAATTGCGGAGAGGATAACTCTCTTTTTCTCATTTGTTTTTCTCAGCAGACCGGCAGTCATTTATCTAAAGAACAGGGCCATACTGTTGGTTATATA
>SFPF01000132.1 GCA_004552155.1 Bacteroidales bacterium | reverse complement strand
CACGTCCTTGCCCTTCACTTTCCAGCCCTCGCGCGAATTGAGGTCGTCTTCGCTGGAATCTACATAGAGATAGTTGACGCAAGTGCCGTTGGTGGGTTCGTTGGAATGGAATTCCTCATAAACTTTTTTGCGGAACTCGCGCAGCACTTTGCCGCCCGTACCGCCGAGACCGATGAGAAGATGGTTTGCCATAAGGAGAGGTAAGTAATAAGGGCAAATTTACGCTTTTCTTATGAGATAGCAAGCAAGAAAGGGCGTTTTGAAAACGCCTGCCGTGCGCGAGGATTGTTATTGACGACAACAGAAACAACATAAGACAACATTGCGTTGGCAAAGGTGGCGATTGGCAAAGGTGGCGATTGTTATGCCGACAACTGTAACAACGGGGCGTATTTCATACGCCCGCCGTGCGCGAGGATTGCCCGCGCCAAATGGGCAAATGGTTGGGGCGGGCTGAAATGTCGTGCAAACGAGGGCGATAGAGCTTGCTCGTATTGCCGAGTGCAGCCGACATTATGAAAAGGGCAACCTGCTTTATGAGGGGCAACGCCCCGTGACATTGCGTGTGTGTGTGTTACGCGCTTTTGGCGCGTGGCATTTTTGCGCCGTCGGCTCAAAAATGCCGAATGTATTAATCGTGGCGTGCGTTACCCAGGGCGTTGCCCTGGGCTATGGGCAGCAACTGGGCTTACAGCCCGCCCCTACCTTTTGCCTTTTCTTATGAGATAGCAAGCAACTCGGGGCCTGCAGGAATGCCCTGCACGTGTTGCATTTTAGCACGATTTTCCTGTCGCCTTTGTTGGGAAGAAGCGAATAAAATCGTACCTTTACCGCGCTAAAACAACAGGGAGAAAGTATATAATATGGTAATACACGTGCGCAAACTGCCCTTCGGCGGCGATTTCCTGGCCATCAATCTTTGTGGCTTCATATTTGCCCTGCGCGACCTCACGCCCGAGGAACTTAACCACGAGCGCATACACACCGCCCAGCAGCGCGAACTGCTCTTCCTGCCCTTCTTCCTGTGGTACGCCGCCGAGTGGCTGGTGCTCATGGTGCGCTACCGCAACCGCATGGAGGCCTACTACCGCATCCGCTTCGAGCGCGAGGCCTACCGCCACCAGTCCGAGCCCGACTATCTGGCCCGCCGCCGCCACTATCGCTACCTCTCCTGACCCCGCCGGCGCCTCTCCGCCCCTTCGGTGCCACCGCAAAAAATTCATCCGCCCGTTATCTTGTCCTCACAAAATAACGGGCGGATGAGTTTTGGTTATGCCGTACAACGGCGAATGATTCTTTAATTTACCAGGTGTTTCTGGCCATTCTGGATGACCGCCGCTGGTTGGCGGGCTGGTCGGCGGGCTGGTCGGCGGGCTGCACCTTTGACGCCTGCGTTGTGTTTGGAGCGGGTTTCTTTGTCGGTGATGTTGGCGGTGCGGATTTCTCTTGCTATTGCTCGGAGGTCGCTGTCGTCAATTCGGCGCTCGCGGTGACTCTTTATGGTGCGGACCAGCTGGCTCCAATAGACAACGTGGCCTTCGGTGGCTTCCCCTTATTGCAGGAATTTTTTTATATAATTGCGGCAAGCGATAAATCACTTACCCACACAAAAGTGGCTGAAGATGTTGATCAGGCTTTCACTGCTCGTCGGTGAATTTGAAACAGATATGTGAGCGGATATCAATGGGAATCTGACGTGTGTCTACATATTGCCACCCGTCAATCATATAGCCGCCGTGCCGGGTGACATTCTCCTCGATAGTGCTTTTGATACCCAGTTCCAATATGAGATCATCAGTTGACTTAAACCAGAATTCCCGACTGTCTGGAAGTGTGACAATCAACGTGTCAATACAAAGATTGCAATTATTGATACCTTCTTTCACCTCCGCCACTGGCACTACCAGTTCGCGTGGTTCTTCCTCCCTGGAAGTATCGACAGCCACCATGTCCTCTTCAATTTCCTGCTCCTGCCCGCTTTCATCGTCAAGAATATCCGGATCGTCATATTCTTCGAAGCCACCCGAATCTTCCACTCCAATGGCTTCCAACTCCTCCGAAGATGGCTGACGCATAAGGTCTCCTGTAGCGGCTCCAAGCATCTGCAAAAACATATAGATTCGCTGAAGACCTTTCATTGGCATCAAGCGATATGTGTTGTCATCCTCCAGAACAAACACTACCGTGCCACGAATTTCCTGTCCCTGGCCATAGACAAGAGTCCCCACCATATTATCAGGCAGGTCTCTCATAAGCCCATCCTTATCCACAAGCATAGCCAAATGGCAAGATTCTTTATCCAAAGCAAGCGTCTTTGTAATGCGATTCAGAATCGGCGAATAATGAACGACGTCATATCCGCGAGCTTCCGTCCGGGAGGAGAGCGCTTCCAAGTCGAGATCGTCTTCTCCTTCTTCTACATCCATTGCATAGTAGAAGCCTTTGGGATAAACCAACGTGACGGCAGCACAATCCTTTGTGTCATCTTCTTCCGGATTTGCGGCAAGGTATTCTTTGAGCCAAAGCCGTTCTATCTCTTTTTCGTACTTGGAGAGCAAGCCGGTAACATATCCGCGAGCCACTTGCTCAAGGGTGAATCCCTCCCTGTCGCCCAAGCGTGCCGCCTGCAGGCAGGCTCTCGCAATATCCTGGGCTGATGATTTCATTTCGTCCGAAAGATTGTCTCCGTGTATGTGTTGGATGTAGGCTTTAAGCCAAAAGCAGTTGGCCTTCCCCAACTCGCAGCCACGAGACAACGGTCTCAATGCCTCTTCATGGTTTTCGGAATAACCGAGATGTCCCAAAAACAATAAGGCCCCCTTAAGGTAGCAGGCAAAACCGTCATGGCGTGCAATGGCATAATCCAATCCTTCGTCAATTTCTTGGTGAAGGATTGTCCGCTCTTCCGGAGACAATGCCAGAAAATCGTCACACTCCATCCCTGCCTTGAAACGACGGCAGTTTACGGCTCCAAGCCGTGCTCCTTCTTCCGCTATGGCGCACGCTTTGGATTCTTCACGCCGAGTCCGGTAAAAATTGGCCAGGGAATAATAACTCTCCGTATTACCTCGTTCCAAACTGGTAATATATGCTTTTTCCGCAGATTCCGTATCGGATGATTCCAAAGCCCGTCCCAGAAGGTCATAATAAATCGGATCACTCTCTGGATTTTTCTCCAAATGCTTCCTCAGAATATCGGCCGCCAGAGCAGGATCCTTCCGAACTCCATATTCTCCATAAATGAGATTCTCAAGCGTCTGATATTGGGCAAGTTCGTTACCTAGTTTATAGGCGGAGTCTAGCATAAAGGCGTGCATTTGCGGCATGGCTTCATCAGCTTCAATCCGGCCTTCATAGTACATTCTGGCAAGGGCGGCATTGGCATCCTGTACACCATTACTTCCTGCCCAAGTTAGAAGCAGTTCTGCTTTTCTGATGCTTTTACCGTCAGGGTTTACCAGTGATAGCCATCTTCCATACCCATAGGCGGCATAAGGATCGCTCTTGCTGTTTTCCTTAAGTTTTTCCACCATCTCAGGTGAAATGCTTTTGGTGCGCCAATTTGTAAGGAAATGCTGTAGAAAATCGCGGGTGTTGGTAATGTCGAAAATGTGGTTCTGCATGATTGGTATTTCCTCTAATTATTGATTCATAGAATCCACAGCATAGTTTGTTGGGATTTTTTATAATAACCTGGGCAACAAAATATTGCCCAGGGTTTTGCTATGTCAGAAATTTCACCAAACTTAGTGATACGAATCAACTTCATTGGGAAGTTCACTGACATGGCAAAAATACAACTTAAATATGGCAAAATCACCGCTTTTGGCGGACTTTTGCCAATTATGGACGAATTTAACCGAGTTTTGAGCGGATTTGTAGACCATAAACGAGATAACCGGCCATTTTGACCTTTACGCAAAATTTTACCCCTAAAAACTATACATACCCGTCACTGGCGGGGATTACTGGCTGATTTGCAAAGGATTATCTGTTACGGGTTGGGAGCGCGAACCCGGCACTGGTGACGGGTTGGCGCTGTTGTTCTGCGTCGTCGTTTACGGAGTTGAAACGGTAGTAGGGTGAATGGGGCGTGCCGAGCTTAACCTACATGTTCTGTCGCAATCTCGCAGGAAATCGTTTCTCTAAGGCAGGGAGTTCTGCTTATCTGCGCATTCGGTCATCGGTTCACGGGCGCGGGGCGGGCGCGTCACGCCCGTGGGGCGAACGCGTCTTGGGCGCGGGGCGGTCGAACCACGGGCGCGGGGCGATGACAATCAAGGAGGAAGGAACGACTTTCTGCGCTTTCAGGAACAACTTTTAAGGAGAAAAAAACAGAAGTTGTTTTTGGGTGTTTCTGTTGGAAATGGGGTG
>SFPF01000017.1 GCA_004552155.1 Bacteroidales bacterium | reverse complement strand
ATCTTCGCTCTATAAAGAGCGAGATGCTGTCTCTTGTACTTCTCTGTCGAATCTGTTATGGAAATTGTTTCAAAGAACTCTTTTCTTCTTTGCTTCCCGGGGGCGTTCCCCCGTTTAGCGAGTGCAAAAGTACGAACTTTTCTTATAACACAAAAGCCTTTTTCCTTTTTTTCTTATAAGAAACCAAACTTTTTTCAATTTAAAGAGGGTACACAATATTATATATACGCGCGCGCGAGCAAATACTTATATATTAATAGTGGGGAGGCTGCCTCCTTTCGTCTTATTAGTACCCAAAAGAACCAGGCTATGGAATGCTTTCTGCGTGCAAATAACTCAAAAATGCTATTGAAGTAGTCAAAAGCACTGTTAAGCGCAAAAGGCTTTCTGTTAAAAGACGGCAAAGGGAGCATATTTTCTTATGAGGAAAAGCGCAAATACACGCAAGAAAGACTACTTTTGCCCCCGGAAACAAGCAAACGGCACGAAAGTTGCCAATAAATAATCACGAAAACTTACATATTTCTCGCTATGTTCAAACAAATTTTTACTGTAATGGCTTTGGTTGCCTCAATGTCGCTGGCAACCGCCAAAGCCGCCCCTGCGCTGCCCAGTTCGCAGCCCATAGACCTAACTGTAGCCGCCGAAAAGGCTGTAAACTCCGTGGTTTATATCAAAGTAACCACCAATGGCAAGACGCAAACGGTGCAGTACTTCGACCCGTTTGAAGATTTCTTTGGCGATTTCTTCGGACGCGGGCAAGGCAACGGCGGCAACCGCAACCAGCAGCGTCAAATCGAAACGCCCAAGCGCACCGGCGCGGGTTCGGGCGTTATTCTAACGGCCGACGGCTACATCGTAACGAACAACCACGTTGTGCAGGAGGCCGACGAACTGCTCGTGAAACTCAACGACAACCGCGAATTCAAGGGCCGCATCATCGGCACGGACAAGACTACCGACCTCGCACTTATCAAGATTGAGGCAGAAAACTTGCCCGCCATCACCGTGGGCAACTCTGAGAGCCTCAAACTCGGCGAATGGGTGCTGGCCATCGGCAATCCTTTCAGTCTCACCTCCACCGTCACGGCCGGTATTGTCAGCGCAAAGGCGCGTTCATTAGGCGCAACGGGCGGCATAGAAAGCTTTATCCAGACCGATGCTGCCATCAACCCCGGTAACTCGGGCGGCGCGTTGGTAAACACAAACGGCGAACTTGTGGGCATCAATGCCATGATATACTCTCAGACCGGTTCTTACGCCGGCTACGGCTTTGCCATTCCCACTACTATTATGAATAAGGTAGTGGAAGATCTTAAGAACTTCGGCACCGTTCAGCGCGCCCTGCTGGGCATCACCGCCACAGACGTAAGCACGAAGATTGACATGGAGAAAGAAAAGGGCAAGGACGTTGACTACGGCACGGTGACCGGCATTTACGTTAACGAAGTTACGGCCGACGGCGCAGCAGCAGAGGCTGGTTTGCAAGAAGGCGACGTGATTATTGAACTTGACGGCAAGAAGATTGACAAGTTCGGCGAATTGCAGGAAGCCCTTGTGGCACACCGCCCGGGCGACCAAGTCAAGGTGACCTACCTGCGCAATAAGTCAAAGCGCACCGCCACCGTGACGCTACGCAATATCCAAGGCACTACCTCGGCCGTTCAAAACCTCGACACCGATGAACTCGGCGTAGCCCTGCGCCCGCTCACCGAAGCAGAGAAGAAAGAACTCAGCCTCTCCCACGGCCTTATGATCACCGCCGTGCGCGACGGTCTTATGAAGAAGCAAGGCGTAGCGAAGGGCATTATTCTGATGCAGGTGAACGACGTGAAACTCAACACTGTGCAGGATTTTGAAAATGCCGTCAAGGCTGCCAACCTCTCCACGGAACGCGTGCTTTGGATCCGCGCCAAGACGCAGAGCGGCCTGAACCGTTCGTACAACATTGAGCTTTCCGAACCGAAAGCAAAGGAAGAAGGAAAATCTCAAAAGAAATAAACCGCCTCTCCCCTACTCTTCATAATCAACAAGAAACGCCCCAGCAACCTTTTCGTTGTTGGGGCGTTTCTTTGATTTCTGTTATTCTGAGTCCATTTGGGTTTTGCAAAAATCGATGATGGCAGCGGGGCGGGCGGCGTCAAGCCAATGAATGGCGGGGTCTTTGGCAAACCAGGTGATTTGCTTCTTGGCATAGACGCGGGTGTTCTTGGCAATGCGGGCAAGGGCGAAATCGAGCGGCCACGCGCCGTCGAGCACTTGGAATAATTCTTTGTAGCCCACGGTGTTCAAGGCATTGCAATGGCGGTAGGGCATGACGCGGCGCACCTCGTCGAGCCACCCTTGCTCCATCATCTGCCCCACGCGGGCGTTTATGCGGGCAAAGAGTTCGGGGCGCGGACGCTGCAAACCTATCTTGATGATGCGGAAGGGGCGCTCGCGCACCTCGCCGCGCCTGAAACTGCTGAACGGTTTGCCGGACTGGTAGATGACCTCCAAGGCGTGAATGATGCGCCGATAGTTGCGGCGGTCGCACTGGGCGTAATATTCGGGGTCGGCCAAGCGCAACTCGGCGAGCAAGGGTTCAAGCCCTTCCTGCTCATAACGGGTGCGCATCATGGTGCGCGTCTCTTCGGAAATGGTGGGAATATCGTCAATGCCGTTGCACACGGCATCGATATACATCATCGAACCGCCCGACATCACCACAACGTCGCGCTCGGCAAAGAGACGGGGCAGCAACTCCATGACCTCTGCCTCGTAACGCGCGGCACTGTAATAGTCATCGAGGGCGAGCGTCCCCACGAAATAGTGGGGCACGCGCGCCTGCTCCTCCGCCGTGGGGGCGGCGGTGCCGATGGGAATGTCGCGGTAGATTTGGCGCGAGTCGGCGTTGAGAATGGGCGCGTGGAAATGCTCGGCGACTTGCAGGGCGGCGGCAGTCTTGCCGGAGGCGGTGGGACCGGTGAGGACGATGAGGGTGGGCATGGGGAAAAATTAGGCCGGAAATTCCGGATATGCCGAATGAGCCGGATTATCCGGGAGGGGCGGCTTATAAAAAGCCGCACACTCGGACAAGGGGTGTGCGGCGTGCTTGCTGTTGTCAATGGAGAGATTAGTAAGGCTGGCCTTCGCTGAACTCAAACCCCTCAGGGTCGAAGTCTTCGCTGTCGAAAGAGGCATCGCCGTAGAAATTCGTATCATCGAAATCGTCATCGGCCGTTGATGTGCCTTTCTTCGCCGTTGCAGGAGCTTCAAGGTCGAGGTCGAGCTCTTCAATCTGCTTGGGCGCGTCGCCCTTGCTGCGCGTGATGACGGGTTCGTCGAGGTGCTGGCCAGGGATTTCTTCTTTCACGTCAAGATAGAAGCAGCGGTCGGCAAAGGGGTCGAACACGTATTCCAGGCGCTGCTCCTCACCTTCGATGAGTTCGGAGAGGCGGGTGTCGGCCATGACGTAAATATCTTCGTCCACGCTGCCTGCGCCCATATCCTCGCGCGTCACCTGCTCGTGGCGCTCCCACTCTTCGTTGCAGAGGTAGAACGACGTCATTTGGTCGTCGGGATAGTTGCAGGACTTGAGTATCGCACGGCTGAGGTCGAGGAACGTGGCATCGCTGTCAATCTGTATTTCGCGGACGAAACCGTCCACTTCGTCTGAAATGAATTTTATGCGGTAGAGCATCTATTTTTTTATGATAAGGGTTTAATGATGCCGCGCTTTGAAGCGGCGATAAAGTCGAGAATATACTGCACCTCGGGTGTCATGGGCACTTCGTCGCGCACCTGTTTGAGGCATTCTTCACGCAGTTTGCCGCGCTGGAAAATGATGCGGTAGACGTTGTGGATATTTTCGATTTGCTCGTTCGTGAAACCACGGCGACGCAGGCCTACAATGTTCAGGCCACAATAGGCCACCGGCTCGCGGGCCGCCATCGTGTAAGGCGGAATGTCCTGACCCGTGCGCGTGCCGCCGCCCACCATGACGTAGCTGCCGATGCGGCAGAACTGGTGGATAAGCACAGAGGCGCTGATGATGGCAAAGTCGTTGATTTCCACTTCGCCGGCAATCTTCGTAGCGTTGCCCACGATGCAGCCGTTGCCCATAATCACGTCGTGCGCCACGTGCATGCCCTCCATGAGGAGGTTGTTGGAGCCGACCACGGTTTTGCCTTTGGCGGCCGTGCCGCGGTTAATCGTGACGTTTTCGCGAATGGTATTGTTGTCGCCGATTTCAGCGGTAGTTTCTTCTCCCTTAAATTTCAGGTCCTGCGGAATAGCACCGATCACTGCGCCGGGGAACACAAGATTGCCGTTGCCCATGCGCGTGCCGCTCAGGAGGGTTACGCTGTTCATGAGGCGGTTGCCTGTGCCGATCACGACGTTTTTGTCGATGTAGCAGAATGGTCCAATTTCACAGCCCTCGCCGATAACGGCTTCGGGGTGTACGTATGCCATTGGGCTAATGTTGCTCATAACGGTGTGCTATAATAGATTTATTTATTCTTGACGATTTGCGCGGTGAAGGTGGCTTCCATCACGATGGTCTCGCCCACGAAGGCGAAGCCATGCATGGAGGAGATGCCGTGGCGTATGGGCGCTAAGAGTTCCACCTTGAAGAGGAGGGTGTCGCCGGGAACCACCTTTTTGCGGAACTTCACGTTGTCGATACGCAAGAAATAGGTGCTCCAACGCTCCGGCTCTTCCACGGAGTTGAGCACGAGCAGGCCGCCGGCCTGCGCCATGGCCTCTATTTGCAGCACGCCGGGCATGACGGGCTCGCCGGGGAAGTGGCCTTGGAAGAACTCCTCGTTGCCCGTTACGTTCTTGACCGCCACTATATAGTTGGAGCCAACCTCTATCACCTTGTCTACCAGTTGCATGGGGTAGCGGTGAGGCAACAGCTCACGTATGCGGTTCACATCCATCAGCGGTTCTTCGCACGGGTCGTAGTTAGGGGCCTGGATTTCATGCTTGCGAATTTCGCGGCGCATCTGACGGGCGAACTTATTATTGATGGTATGTCCCGGTCGGGTGGCAATGATGCGTCCCTTGATGGGGCGGCCTATGAGTGCCATGTCGCCGATGATGTCGAGCAACTTATGGCGTGCCGGCTCGTTCTGCCATACGAGGGGCTGGTCGTTGAGGTAACCGAGTTTCGTGGCATCTTTGTGCTCCACGTGCATGTGGTCGGCGAGCTGGTCGAGGCTTTCTTGCGAAATCTGCCTTTCGTAGATAACAATGGCATTGTCGAGGTCGCCGCCCTTGATCAGCCCGGCCTTGAGCAGCGGCTCAATCTCGCGCACGAAGACGAAAGTGCGGGCATTGGCAATTTCATCGGCAAAGTCCTCCATACTGTCGAGCGTGGCGAACTGGCTGTTGATGAACTGCGAGTCGAAAGAGATCATCGCCGTGATGGAGAACTGCTCATCGGGGAGAATGATGATGGACGAGCCGGTTTCTTCGTCGCGGAACTCGATTTTTTTCTTGATGACGTAGAAATCCTTGGGGGCATTCTGCACCACGATGCCTACGCGACGGATATTCTCAACATACAGCTTGGCGCTACCGTCGAGAATGGGAAATTCCGGGCCGTTCACCTGTATGAGGCAGTTGTCTATACCCATGGCATAGAGGGCGGCCATACCATGCTCGATGGTACTGCAACGCGCCTCGCCGCGCGCCACGACTGTGCCGCGCGAGGTATCAATCACGTTTTCGGCGATGGCCTCAATGATGGGTTCGCCTTCCAAGTCAATGCGTTGTATCTTATATCCGTGGTTTTCGGGGGCGGGGTTGAAGGTAACGGTGAGGCTCAGACCTGTGTGCAAGCCTTTTCCGAAAAGGGAGAAACTCCCGCCCAGTGTTTTTTGTTTGGACATATTTTGGGGTTGGTTTAGAGACGAGGTTGTTAATATATTGTGTCAGATCTTTCCGAGCTGTGTTTTGAGTTCTTCCACCTCTGCCTGCAACTGGCGCAGTTCAAGCGCCATGTCGGGCAGTCGCTTAAAGGCGGCGGAACTGCGGGCGAAGTTGCGGAAGTCGATGGCAGGGGAGCCTTGAATGGTGGCGCCTGGTTTCTTGACCGTGCCGGCAATGCCTGCCTGCGCACCGCACTGCGTTTTGTCGGCCACGCGGATATGTCCCGCCACGCCAACTTGTCCGCCAAACATACACCAACTGCCTATCTTGGCAGAACCGGCCACGCCAACCTGGGCCGACATCACGGTATTCTCGCCCACTTCGCAGTTGTGGGCAATCTGCACGAGGTTGTCAAGCTTCACGCCCCGGCGCACATAAGTGCTGCCCATCGTGGAGCGGTCAATGCAAGTGTTTGCACCGATTTCCACGTCGTCCTCAATGGTTACGATGCCGATTTGAGGGATTTTTTCATAACCGTTTGGCGTGGGGGCGAAACCGAAGCCGTCGGCACCGATCACCGCGCCGGAGTGGAGCGTCACGCGGTTGCCGAGCTGGCAGCCGTGGTAAACTGAGGCGTGGGGGTAAATCATGCAATCTTCGCCAAGACTCGCACCCTTCTCAATGACTGCGCCGGAATAGATTTGACAACCTTTGCCAACCGTGGCATTATCACCGATATAGGCAAACGGACCTACGTAGCAGTCTTCGCCCACCGTGGCGGTCGGCGAAATATAAGCAAGCGGGTGAATGCCCGTTCGCTTGCCTTGTGCTTGCTGATAGAGGGAAAGAAGCCTTGCGATGCATTCGTATGCATTGTCCACGCGTATCAGCGTCGCCTTCACCTCTTTCTCGGGCACGAAGTCGCGGTTTACGAGCACGATGCTCGATTTAGTGTCGTATATATAGTGCGCATAGTGCATGTTGGCAAGGAATGACAACGCGCCATGCACGCCTTCTTCAATTTTCGCAAATGTGCTGACAACGGCGTTCTCGTCGCCGATGATTTCTCCACCTAAATAAGTTGCTATTTGTTTGGCTGTAAACTCCATAATTGATTTCAGATATTCTTTGATACGCAAATATCGTAAAAATTATTGGAACTTAACATATAGAAACGCGGTTTTTTATCTTACGTTCTTTTTGAGATGAATTTTTAAAGTATCAATTTGAAAGCAATAGCGGGTAATTACGAAATATAGAACAGAATTAAGCAGGTAATTACGCGCAGATAGAAACAATTTTGTAACAAATGGGAAATTATTGCCCCCTGCAAAAATTTATTTTGCAAGTTGGTGCGCGATGTATAGAAGCGATTTACACCCGCTATAATTCGGATCTTATAAACCCACCCTTTCTAAGGGCAACTATGAAACATGGAAGGAGCGAGCATCACGGAGAGAATAATAATTTTCACGGAGCAATTTTTACCTTTCTGCGTGAAAGTTTTCACTATCCTATAAGACATTTTTTGTTACAAAGCTTGTAACACATATTACAAAGTTAGTAACACATGTTAGAAAGTTTGTAACACGTATTACAAAGTTTGTAACAAACTTTTTCTGCGTAGATAGAAAAAATATCAAGGAGAAAGTGGAAATTTGCTCCTTGACAGTAAAAATTGTAAGGCTGGAACTAACGGTGGAATGCTGTGGTAACGAAAAAAAAGAGGCAGCAACGCGCGGTTGCTGCCTCAAAATGAGGAGGGTATTATAAAGTGCTAAACTTTATGGCTTAATATTCGGGGTTGCGCAGATACCAGTTAGCGGGCGACTGCAAGATGCCGAAAAGCGAACCCGTTTGCCATACGTTTTCGTAGGGCTTGAGGTTGAGCGAGCGGCGGCTCACGAGCCAAGCCAACCAATCTGTACCGCTGGGAGAGCTGGTATCGTTGTTCTTGTGGGAGGCAATGCGCACAAGGTCGAAGAAGCGCGTGCCTTCGAAGGCTGTTTCGAGCGCCATTTCGTCGGCAATGAGCGTCTCAACGGCATTGATTTCAAGAGCCGTCGGTTCGAAGTATTCGGGATAGGCTGCTACCTCTACATACTCAGCTTCCAGGGCTTCGTCATCGGGTTCAGGCACGCTTTCGAGTTTGACAGGATTCTTGCCTTCCTCGCGGAGACGCTTCACGAGTGCAAGCACTTCGGGGTCGTTTTCGCGACCGGTACGCTTTGCCTCGTCTTCGATGCGCTGGCTCACTTTCAGCTGATAGCTATACAGGGAGTCGTAATCGGAAGAACGGCCACAACCTAATTCATGGATGCCGGAGTTACCCCAACCACGACAGCTGAGAATGGTGTTGGCATGTCCCTCGTTGATGGCCTTGCGAAGCTCGTTCGTGGAAAGGTAATTGAGGCTGCGACCCGTGTAAAGGGAGTCAACATAATAGACATGCTGTTTGTATTTCAGCACGGATCCATCCGGCTGCGTTTCTTCATAATAGCGAATTGAGTCGCCCAATGCAGGTTTGTAGGACTCTGTAAATCCATCGCGCAGTATAGCAAACGCATGGCGCGGATAACCGGCGCGGTTGATAGCCTCGGCATAGCGGAGCATCACCTGAGAGAGGCGATAGATGCTCTTCATGTAGCGGAAAGAGAAACCGTACGCCTCGTCATTATTTACAGAAACGGAGGGGTTGTACTTATGGATGAAGCGCAGTTTTCCTATTTTGGTAGTTACCAGAGGAGCTGAACCGGCCACGCGGGCATCGCCTGTACCTTCATAGAATTTTGCATCGACTACTGAACCAGAAGATCCGTCAACAGGTTCAGTATAAGATTGGTCGGCACAGAGATTAAGATATTTCTGCGAAGGACCGAGCTGACGGTTTTTGTAGTTGGGATAGGTGCTGATTGAACCCGACACGCTACCTGTTACCGTACCTGCATCGTTAGTAGACGAACCGGTTGTTGAGGCTGAAGTCGTAACATCGAAGCCATAAATCTGCGGCAACTGTGACAAAACTTTACCAAAGTATACATTCGAAGCAGAAGGAATGACCGTGATGGCTTCGCTTCCGTTGCCCGTCTGCTCTGCGACTGGCAAATTGATTGGCAAGAAGGAGGGAATACTGGTTGGTATTTCTTCAGGAGCTGCCGTATTTGCCGCAATTGAATTAGCTAAGAAAGAAGAGAACAAAGGTAAGAATATAGTCGTTCTTCTTCCCGATACTGGCGACAGATATTTATCAACGCCTTTGTTTGCAGCCGAAAACAATCGTTAAAAGTGCGCCTATAAGTCGTTTAAACGCATATTCTACTAACAATAAACAAAAAAAGAGAAAGCAAAAGCGATTGTAAAAGGACTGACAGATAAATATCCGTTAGATGCCTGATTTTAAATAACAATGATTGACCAATTTAAAATAGTCTCCTGATAGTTTGGATGGTTCCTGCAGTAATTCCTATGGTTTACCGCAAGAGCCATCTTGGCGTTTGGGGATTTTGGAGGTTATATAAGGATGAAAATTTTATTGGGAGCAGTCAATGCCAAATATATTCATTCAAATCTGGCTGTGTACAGTCTTCGGGCGAGTGCAGGAGCGATGACGGGAACATATCTCA
>SFPF01000131.1 GCA_004552155.1 Bacteroidales bacterium | reverse complement strand
CCTCCGGTCTCTTTCCCCACCGGTCTCCCCGGACAAAGAGGCGTTACGGGAGAGCGTGGAAAAGGATCCGTGACAAGTATGCTGCGGAGCATGCGTTCTGTGAGCTGTGCTTCGAGCGTGGAGTGATAGTACCTACGGAAGAGATCCATCATAAGAAGCCGCTGAGTGAAGGTGGCACGCACGATAGAAGTAACCTGATCGCGCTGTGCAAGTCGTGTCACTCAACCATACACGCGAAGAGAGGGGACTATTGGGGAAACCATCGCGGGTAGGGGCGGGTGAAATCTCTACAGGTACGGCTCCCAGGGAACGGCGCGGGGGTCACGCGTGCAAAATCGCGAAATGAAAAGTGAAATTTGGAAGGAAGGAGGGCGATGCTCTATGGCTGGAAGAAAGCCAAAGCCTACAGCTGTGAAAAAGCTGGAAGGCAATCCGGGAAAGAGAAAACTAAACACAAAAGAACCGAATCCGGGTAAGGGAATGCCCGACTGCCCTGCTCATCGACGGCCTCGCCGTGGGCTACGGCACGGGGCGGCATCGGCACACGGTGGGCTCTAACCTCTGCGCGGCCTTGCCGCCCAAAAGCCTCACGTGCCTCATCGGCGTGAACGGCGCGGGCAAAAGCACGCTACTGCGCACGCTCTCGGGACTGCTGCCGCCGCTCGCGGGCAGTATGGAGATTATGGGCAAACGCATCGAGAGCCTCTCCGTAAGGCAGATGTCCACGCTGCTCTCCATTGTGCTTACGGCACGCCCCGACACGGGGCATCTCACGGCAGAGGAAACGGTGGCGGCGGGGCGTATGCCCTACACGCCGCTCTCGGGCCGCCTCTCCGAGGCCGACCAACGCCTGGTGGACGAGGCCATGCGCCTCACTGGCACGGCGCACCTGCGCAGCCGCGCCCTCGCCTCGCTCTCCGACGGGGAGCGGCAAAGGGTGATGATTGCCAAATCGCTGGCGCAGGACACACCGCTCATTCTCCTCGACGAGCCGACGGCTTTCCTTGACTTCCCCGGCAAAATCGGCACGCTGCGCCTGCTGCAAAGCCTCGCGCACGACCAGGGCAAGACCGTTCTGCTCTCGACGCACGACCTCGAGCCCGCCTTCCGTCTCGCAGACCGCCTGTGGCTACTCACGCCCGGCGGACTCCTTTCCGGCACGCCCCGCGCCCTGGCCGCCGACGGCACACTTGCCCGCTATTTCGCCGCAGATGGCATCAAGTTCGACAGCGAGCAGTTGCGGTTTGTGTATTAAAGTGCGGCGTCAAACATCATTCTAAACATACTCCATATTAATATATGATTGTCTGCATCGCAGAAAAGCAAAGTCAGGCGCAAAACATTGCGCAGGTGCTCGGGGCCACCGAGCCGAAGCAGGGTTACTATGAGGGCAATGGCTATCAGGTGACCTGGGCTATGGGGCATTTCTGCGAGTTGAAATATCCCGAGGACTACTCGCCGGCATGGAAGCACTGGTCGCTCGGGCAACTGCCCATGGTGCCCGAACGCTTCGGCATACGCCTTATTGACAGCGCATCGAAGCAGCGGCAGTTCGGCGTTATCAAGCAACTCATCGACCGCGCCGACAGCATCATCAACTGCGGCGATGCCGGGCAGGAGGGCGAACTCATACAGCGCTGGATCATGCAAAAGGCGGGCGCGAAGTGTCCCGTGCAGCGGCTTTGGGTGTCGTCGCTCACGGAGGAGGCCATCGCCGAGGGATTCAAGCATTTGCTGCCGCAAGAGGAAAAGCAGTCGCTCTACGAGGCCGGCCTCTGCCGCGCCATCGGCGACTGGCTCTTGGGCATGAACGCCACGCGCCTCTATACATTAAAATATGGCGGCTACCGCCGGCAGGGGCAGCAGCCGCTCTCCATTGGCCGCGTGCAAACGCCCACGCTCGCGCTTATCGTGAACCGGCAACAGGAGATTGAGAATTTCAAACCCGAGGATTACTGGGTGCTCGCCACGACGACGAAGAAGAAGAAACCGCCGCGCCGGGCGACAAAAAGGGTGCGCTGCGCCGAGGCTTCAAGACGGAGGAGGAAGGACGCGCCGCACTGGCCAAAATTGAGGGAACGCCGTTCACCGTGACTTCCGTGACCAAGAAAAACGGCACGGAAGCACCGCCGCGCCTCTTCGACCTCACGGGGCTGCAAGTGGAATGCAACAAGAAGTTCGGCTATTCTGCCGAGCAGACGCTGCAAATCATCCAAGGCCTCTACGAGCGCAAACTCACCACCTATCCGCGCGTAGACACAACGTATCTCACGGACGACATCTATCCTAAATGTAAAGGTATTCTCAACGGCATCGCACCAGTCTACGGCAACCTGCTCACGCCCTTGCGCGGCGCACCGCTACGCAAAAGCAAAAAGGTGTTCGACAATTCTAAGGTGACCGACCACCACGCCATTATCCCCACGGGCGAGCCGGCTAACGCGCTGACCGACGTGGAACGCAACGTGTACGACCTGATTTGCCGCCGTTTTATCCAAAACTTCTATCCCGACTGTAAATTTTCCACAACGACCGTCACGGGCGAGGCCGCCGGCGTGAACTTCCGCGCTTCGGGCAAGCAAATTCTCGAGGCGGGCTGGCGCGACGTGCCTGCATCGGGCGCGGCGGGCGTGCCGGCAAATGAGCCTGACGATGAGGCAGCCGCAAAAAACTCCGCCGCCGACAATGCCGAGGAGCGCACGCTCCCCGCTTTCGCGAAAGGGGAAAGCGGCCCGCACAAGCCGGGGCTCACGAAGAAGACTACACAACCGCCCAAGCCCTACACCGAGGCCACGCTGCTCCGTGCTATGGAGACGGCGGGCAAGATGGTGGACGACGAGAGCCTGCGCGAGGCATTGAAGCAAAACGGCATCGGCCGCCCCTCTACCCGCGCCGCCATTATCGAGACGCTCTTCAAGCGGCAGTATATCCGCAAGCAGCGCAAGTCGCTCATCGCCACGCCGACGGGCGTAGAGCTGATTGGACTGATTAAGGAGGATTTGCTCAAAAGCGTGGAGCTGACGGGCATTTGGGAGCACCGCCTGCGCCTCATAGAGCAGCGGGAGTACAGCCCGGCGCAGTTTATCGGCGAGTTGAAGCAAATGGTCTCGGACGTGGTCGTGCAAGTGCTCTCGGACAACTCCAATCGCCGCGTCACGTTCGAAGCGCCTGCCGCCACCCCGCCCCAAGCTGCCGCGAGCCAGGACGAGCAACCGAAGCAGCGCAAGCGCGTGATTCGCGCCGGCAGCATCTGCCCGCAATGCGGCATCGGCAAAGTCATCAAAGGCAAAACCGCCTATGGCTGCTCGCGCTGGAAGGAAGGCTGCGACTGGCGCAAGCCGTTTAAGCAATAATTAGTAAACACAAGTAGGGGCGTTTTGCAAAACGCCCGCCGTGTGCGCCGAATGGCAACCAATGAATCAACCATTTTCCGGGCGTTTTGCAAAACGCCCCTACTCGTGACACCTGAGCCCCCCCAATCACCATGAAGCAAAACTCCCCCAAAGCCTGGATACTGGCCGCCCGTCCCAAAACGCTCTCGGCGGCACTTATTCCCGTGGTCTTGGCTTCTGCGCTGGCCGCCTCGCAAGGCAAGTTCAGCCTCGCGCCCGCCGTGCTGTGCGTGCTCTTCGCCACATTCATGCAGATTGCCGCCAATTTCATCAACGACCTTTTTGATTTTCTCAAAAAAACCGACCGCGACGACCGCCTCGGCCCTGAAAGGGCGTGCCAGCAGGGCTGGATAACGCCCCGCGCCATGCGCTGGGGCATAGCCGCCACGCTGGCCGTAGCCTGCGCCTGCGGACTGTGTCTCCTGCCCTACGGCGGCTGGATGCTCGTGGGCATCGGCGCGGCGTGCGTCGTGTTTGCCTTTCTCTACACCACCCTGCTGAGTTATTGCGGTTTCGGCGACGTGCTGGTGTGGGTGTTCTTCGGTTTCGTGCCCGTAGCGGGCACTTATTATGTAGAGGCGGGCGGCTTCTGCCGCGAGGTGTGGCTGCTATCCGCTGCCTGCGGACTGCTGATTGACACGCTCCTCGTGCTCAACAACTACCGCGACCGCGAGCAGGACCGCCTTTCGGGCAAGCGCACGCTGGTCGTGGCTTTGGGCGAGCGCTTCGGCAGCCTGTTCTATCTGCTGCAAGGCGTGGCGGCCTACGTGCTCGTGGCGTTCATGTCGTTGGAAGGCAACCTTTGGCTCGCCATTTTGCCCATGCTCTACCTCCTGCCCCACTACCTCACGTGGCGCAAGATGACGCAAATACGCGAAGGCCGCGCCCTCAACCGTATCCTCGGCTTCACCTCGCGCAACATGCTCACCTTCGCCCTCCTCACCGCCATGGCATTGCTGGCGCAGTAGAGGCAAAGGCATCAAATCGCAACTTTCTGCTATAAAAATTTGAGGGAACGGCGGAAAAGCATTGTTCAATTACTTAATTATTGTTAGTTTTGCAGCGAATTAAAGCAGAAAGACCGATTTCGCGACCTTTTTCTCTGAAATCGGCAATATTATTTTTAGAAATTATGGACGATTATCACGCGGAAACTACGGCACAGTGCTGACAGGCGGGTTTGCTCTTGCATTAACGGCAAAGCCCACGCCTTGGCTGTCGCCGTATGCAAAAGAAACAACGTACTACTATGCGAACCTACTGGAACACTAACCACACGCTGCGTACCCTCGACGAATGGGCGCCCGACTGCTGGACGCAGGTAACTTGCCCCACGCCCGACGACGAGGATTTCCTTTTCAACAAGCTCCACGTACCCGATTATTTCCTTGACGACATCCGAGATAAGGACGAGCGCTCGCGTTACGAATACGACGAGGGCTGGACGCTCATTATCTTACGCATTCCCTACGTAAAGGAAGTGGCCAGCCGCACGCCCCACACTACTATCCCCCTCGGCATTATCCTCAACAAGGGCATCTGCATCACGGTGTGCAACTACCGACTCCGTGGACCTCGTGTTCCGCCTTTTCTACTCTGCCGCCGTGTGGTACTTGAAGAGATTGAAGCAAATCAACGTGCTGCTCGAAGAAGCCAAGCGCAACCTTGACCGCCGCATCGACAACGAGGACCTCATCGGCCTCTCACGCCTGCAAGACAGCCTCACATATTTCATCACCTCTATCCGCGGCAACGAAACGCTGCTCTCCAAACTGAAATTCAAGCTGCCCGTCGACGAACTCGACGCAGACCTTATCGAGGACGTGACGATCGAGATGAACCAGGCGCGCGAAACGACCAACATCTACACGAACATTCTCGACTCCACGATGGAGACCTACGCCAGCATCATCAACAACAACATGGCCGGCGTGATGAAGCAGATGACCTCCGTGTCGATTATCCTCATGTTCCCCACACTCATTGCCAGCATCTTCGGCATGAACCTGCTCTCGGGCATGGAGGACACGTGGTGGGGCTTCCCCTTGGTTATCGTGCTTTCCTTCTCAGTTACAGGCATCTTCTATTGGCTTTTCCGCCGCAAAACGTGGATCTGAAGCAGCCTCAGCCGCGCAGAAAGGCAAAAAACGCTGGCAAAGTTTTGTCAGAACGTGAAAAATCCTTTTATTTGCACTATCTTATATAATAATATGTATGATATTTCCCTGCAACGTGCTCTATGATGCAGGGAAATAAGAACTCTTTTTAATCTCTTACGTTATTTTCCACAACATCATGGAAGAAATCAAGAACACGGAAGCCGAAGTTCTCAGCCGAGGAAAACGCTGAAAACGCCGAAAACGCCAAGAGACAGGTATTTGCCTCTAAGCAGGAGGTAATCGACAAACTCAAGGAACTGGCAGAAAGCAGCGAGAGCGTGGACCGCGCCGAACTGGAACACCTCAAAGTGGTGTACTACCGCCTGCAAGCGCAGAAGACGGCGGCCGACCGCGAGGCTTTCATCGCCGGCGGCGGGGCAGCAGAGGACTTCATGCCCGAGCCCGACACGGAAGAAGAGGCTTTCAAGGAACAATATAACCTGCTGCGCCAGAAGCGCGCCGAAGCCTTCGCCCAGGCAGAACAGGAAAAGCAGCAGAACCTCGAGCGCAAGCTCGCCATTATAGAGCGCTTCAAGCAGAAGCAAAGCAGTTGCAGGCAGAATGGAACGAGCTGAAACTCGTGCCTGCCGAGAAGGCCACGGAACTTTGGAAGAACTATCAGCTCTACACGGAGCAATATTACGACCAGCTGCGCCTCAACCATGAGTTCCGCGCCTACGACTTCAAGAAAAATCTCGAAATCAAGACGCGCCTCTGCGAGAGCGCCGAGAAACTGGCCGAGGTGGCCGACCCCGTTTCTGCTTTCCACCAGTTGCAGACGCTGCATCAGGAGTTCCGCGAGACGGGCCCCGTGGCCAAAGAGTTGCGCGAAGAGATTTGGAACCGCTTTAAGGAGGCTTCCACCGTGGTGAACAAGCGCCACCAAGCCTATTTCGAGGAACTCAAAGCCCGCGAAGAAGAAAATCTCCGCCTCAAGACGGAAATCTGCGAGCAACTCGAAGCCATCGACCTCGCCGCGCTCACAAACTTCGCCGCGTGGGACGAGCAAACAAAGGCTGTGCTCGAAGCACAGGCACGCTGGAAGACTATCGGCTACACCACAAAGAAGAGCAACACGGCTATCTTCGAACGCTACCGCGCCGCCTGCGACAAGTTCTTCCAGGCCAAGACGGAATATTTCCGCAACACGCGCGACACGCTCTCTGCCAACCTCGCCGCCAAGACTGCACTCGCCGAAGGCGCAGAGGCACTTGCCGAAAGCACCGACTGGGCTGCCACGACCAACAAGCTGATTGAGTTGCAGCGTCAGTGGAAGACCATCGGCCCCGCGCCGCACAAGGCTTCCGAGGCCATCTGGAAACGGTTCAACGAGGCTTGCAACAAGTTCTTCAACCGCAAGAACGAGCAGACGAAAGGTCAGCGCGAGGAAGAGGAAGCCAACCTCGAGGCAAAGAACGCCGTAATCGAGCAGCTCGAAGCCCTTGCCGCCTCGGCCGAAGCCGCCGGCGCACAGGCCGTGCGCGACTTGCAAGACAAGTGGAACGAGATTGGCCACGTGCCTTTCCGCAAAAAGGACAAGCTCTACAAGCGTTACCGCGAAGTGCTCGACAAGCTGTATAAAGACCTGCACATGACTGCCGGCCGCCGCCGTCTCGAAAACTTCCGCAAGGGCATGGAAGAAAAAGGAGGCTCGGAACTCACGCGCGAACTCAACCGCCTGCAAACGGCACTCGAAGCGAAGCGCAACGAGATTAAGAACTACGAGACGAACCTTTCTTTCTTCAACTCTAAGTCGAAGACGGGCAATAGCCTCGTGCAGGAAGTGACGCGCAAGATTGAGCGCCTCAAAGAAGACCTCCAGCTCCTTCAAGAAAAAATCAAGGCCGTGCGCGAGCAAATCAAGGCCGAAGAAGCCTAAGAGGATACAATATTATATATATACGCGCAACGCGGGTGTGCCAATCAAGGTTGGCGCACCCGCGTTGTTTTTTTATTTTTTGGGGGAAGGGGACGGGCGTTTTAAATAAAATAGGCTGCAGCTCGGCAATTTCAAGTAAACTTGATTGCGCTCGCCTTGCACTATTTTTGCAAAACGCCCCTACTTTTTGACTATTACCAAAGGGCAACTTTTCTACCCATTCCAAGGTCGAGCGTCGCAGAATTGATGCCAAGTGCCCTGAATACGCGGCTCATCGTCGGTAACGTAATCGCTTGCCGGCCACTTTCAATCTTTGAGATTTGCGATTTCTTCACACCGATTTTCTCCCCGAGTTCTTCTTGTGTTAGATTTTGCCTCAAGCGCTCTTTTTTTATGGCCTCTCCAACATAGTAGGTGTTCAACTCTTCTTTCAGTTGCACTTCCATTGCATCGCGCTCGGGCGTTCCTTTCTTGCCCCAAACCTTATCTACTATTTCGCTAAGCGGTGTCAATTCCATTGTTTCCATGTCTTACCTATTTTTATTATCGAAATATTCTGTGCGTAACGCTTCTGCCGTTTTTATTTCTTTCTGTGGCGTTTTGTTTGTCTTCTTTATGATGCCGTGCGTTGCTACAATAAGGGTATCGCTGGTTGTGTCCCAAAAAGCGA
>SFPF01000016.1 GCA_004552155.1 Bacteroidales bacterium | reverse complement strand
TATCTTATTGACTCTGATAATTTTATAACCCGCATTGCCGGCACGGTAGCAGAAATCATAATCTACATAATCTATAAAGAGTTCATTGTCAAAGCCGCCTATTTGTTGCCAAACTTTCAGGTTAGTGAGAGACGCGCTGGTAATTGTGCTTTCCACTTCATCATATTCAGTGGTGCGCACGATGCTGAATCTTTCGTTGTTCTTATAAATAATATTGGGAGATACTATTGCTACGTTATTCTTTGCATAACAGGAAAGCACGCTTATCAATCTCAACGGCGTCAGAGTGTCTTGGTCAAGGGTTAAAATCAAATCGTATCCTTCGGTTAATGCTTTTTCGCACAAAGTGTTTAAGGCATATGCTATTCCCCTGTTCTCGGGAAGTCAATATTTTTTTTTAGCAGATCTATGTCTGGGTTAAACGTTACAATTCCTGCACAGATTCGTTGCGTGTGAGTGTGATTATGGTGTAGCATATGAGGTTAAAACGAATGCTTTCTTTTTTATTACAGATACTTTTTTTATAACGGAATTTTCATCCTTTTATTGTTGTTGGCGCGTCGAGCTGCGTGTCATGCGACATTGGTGAGGTACAAATTGCCTTGGTCGTTTTTACCATGCAAATCTCTCTGCGTCCCGCTTGTCGCTCTGCGCTTTGCCAGCCCGTGGCACAGCAGGGCGCGTTTTGGCGAAACGAACTTTTTGTCTTATCTTTGCTTTAGCAAAAGAGGAAGAGCGTAAGCTTTTCCTCTTTTCGCATTTTAGGGGCAAACTATCCTATATGAACGGAAAAATTATCTTATATGACCGTGAAAATTATAAGCAAGCCCGTAAAAATTTGCTCCTTTATAATTTTCACGAAGTGCTTTAAAGTGAAAATTTCCTTGATTTTCGCAGAATTTTTCTCGGAGCAAATTTCCCTTTCCTTAATTATCTATAAATCTTTGAACCGCACAGCCTTAACGATTGCAAACGCGCTTTCAACGCTATGCGCAGGAAAGGAAGCGGCATTAACATGTTTTGTAACTTTTGGGCATCGACCGTTTGATTTTAATCCCCACGTTAGATATTGTTGGCTGCGCTGAGCAATTTAAGTGTACTTAATTGTCCTCGCTTGCACGCCAATTGCATATTGTCGGCTGCGCTCGGCAATTTAAGTGTACTTAATTGCCCTCGCTTGCACGCCAATTCCCCAATTTTATAGTGAATTTGGGGATTGTAATCGCTAAATTTATAGTGAATTTGGGGATTGTAATCGCTAAATTCATATATAATTTGGGGAATTGGCAATTACTTCTTATCTTTGCAGGGTGAAAAAATCTATTCAAATAGAGAGACTTACGACTATGATAGAAAGAACTGTAAGCAAAAGCATTACTGATGATTTCAAGAAAGAGAAAATCATTCTGCTCATGGGAGCGCGTCAAGTGGGTAAAACGACCCTTGCGCACGAACTCGCAAAGGGGCGGCAGCGCGTGCTGCATCTGAACTGCGACAACTACGACGACCGTGCGGATTTGGAGCATCAAACATCGACAGAGTTGGCCGCATTGCTCGCGGGTTACGACTTCGTGCTGATTGACGAGGCGCAACGCGTGCCCGACATCGGCATGACGATAAAAATGATTGGCGACCTGAAACTCCCAGTGCCGACCGTCGTGACGGGATCTTCGTCGTTGGAACTATTGGAAGGCATTAAAGAACCTGCCACTGGCAGACACATTGACTACGAACTCTTTCCGCTTTCATTGCCCGAACTTATAGCGCACAACGGCCGCCGCGAGGAGCACCGCCTGTTGGAGCAAAGGCTTATTTTCGGTTTTTACCCCGAGGTCGTGACCGACCTTTCCGACGCCAAGCGCACTTTGATGACGCTGGCAAACGATTATTTATATAAAGACCTGCTTGCGTATAAAGGCGTGAAGCGTCCCGAAGTGTTGCATAAGTTGCTCGTGGCGTTGGCGTTGCAGATAGGGAGCGAGGTGTCGTATAACGAACTTTCGGGTTTGCTGGGCATAGACAAAGCCACGGTGGAAAGTTACATCGGGCTGCTCGAAAAATGCTACGTGATATTCCGGATTGACTCTTTCAGCCGCAACCTGCGCAATGAAATCAAGAAGGGGAAAAAGATTTATTTTGTAGACAACGGCATCCGCAATGCCGTGCTCGCCAACTTCGCGCCTCTGAATCTGCGGAACGATGTGGGTGCGCTTTGGGAGAACTTGCTCGTCAGCGAACGCAAAAAACGTAATGCCTACGCCCGCAATTATGCCCGTCTTTACTTTTGGCGTACGCACAGTCAGCGGGAAATAGATCTTATTGAGGAACAGGACGGAAGGCTTCAGGCATTTGAGTTTAAGTGGAACGCAAAGACGAAGGCTACTCTGCCGGCAAACTTTTCAGAGGCTTACCCCGACACGCCCTTTACTGTCGTGTCGCCAGATAATTACACCCAGTTCGTGACGGGATAAACGCTCCCGCTGTCCCCGCTCTGCCTGCCCCGGTACAAAACTAAGGCAAAACTTGGCGTTTCTGCTAAGAAAGTAGTAAATTTGCAACCCGTAAAGTTTTATCATCTTAATTATTTAAAGTATCGTGGCTGAAACTAAGTACATCTTCGTTACGGGGGGCGTTGCTTCCTCGCTCGGTAAAGGAATTATCTCATCGTCTATCGGCAAACTGCTGCAAGCCAGAGGTTTCGACATTACCATTCAAAAGTTCGACCCCTATATCAATATTGACCCGGGGACGCTTAACCCTTACGAGCACGGCGAGTGCTACGTTACCGACGACGGGCAGGAAACCGACCTCGACCTCGGTCACTACGAACGCTTTACGGGCATTCAGACTACGCGCAACAACAACGTCACCACGGGGCGCATCTACCAGAGCGTCATCGAGAAAGAACGCCGCGGCGACTACCTCGGCAAGACCATTCAGGTAATCCCTCACATCACTGACGAGATTAAGCGCGACATGCTCTATCTCGGCAAGAAAAACCACTACGACTTTGTGATTACGGAAATCGGCGGTACGGTGGGCGACATCGAAAGCCTGCCCTTCCTCGAGGCCATTCGCCAGCTTAAATGGGAACTGGGTAGAAATGCCGTGTGCGTACACCTCACTTACGTGCCCTATCTCTCAGCTGCCGGCGAACTGAAAACGAAGCCCACGCAGCACTCCGTCAAGGAGTTGCAGAGCCTCGGTATTCAGCCAGACATCCTCGTGCTCCGCACCGAGCACGAACTCTCTGCCGGCCTGCGCAAGAAGGTGGCCAACTTTTGCAACGTGTCGCCCGACGCAGTGGTGCAGAGCATCGACCAGCCCACGATTTACGAGGTGCCCCTCCGTATGCAGGAGCAAGAGCTCGACGCAACGATTTTGCGCAAGCTCGACATGCCCGTCGGCGAAACGCCGGGGCTGGGCCCGTGGCGCAACTTCCTGGATCGCCGCCACAAGGCCACGAAGGTTATCAACATCGGCCTCGTGGGCAAGTACGACCTGCAGGACGCTTACAAGAGTATCCTCGAGTCGCTCTCGCAGGCAGGCACTTACAACGACCGCAAGGTGAAGTGCCACTTCATCAACAGCGAGCACCTCACTGCCGAAAACGTGGCCGACGAGATTAAGGCGATGGACGGCATTGTGGTGTGCCCGGGCTTCGGACAGCGTGGCATCGAGGGCAAGCTCATCGCCGCCCGCTATTGCCGCGAGCACAACGTGCCGACCTTCGGCATCTGCCTCGGCATGCAGATGATGGTCATCGAGTTCGGACGCAACGTGCTCGGCTTTGCCGATGCCAACAGCGTAGAGATGGATTCCAAGACCACCCACAACGTGATCGACATCATGGAGGACCAGAAGAACATCACGAACATGGGCGGCACGATGCGCCTCGGCGGTTACGAATGTGCCCTGAAAGAGGGCAGCCGCGTGCGCGAAATCTACGGCAAGGACGTCATTCGCGAACGCCACCGCCATCGCTACGAGTTCAACAACGACTACCGTGCCCAGTACGAGCAGGCCGGCATGCAGTGCGTCGGCACTAACCCCGACACGGAACTCGTGGAAATCGTGGAAATCCCCAGCCTGCGCTGGTATATCGGCACGCAGTTCCACCCCGAATATTCCAGCACCGTGCTCCACCCGCACCCCCTCTTCCTCGACTTCGTCAAGGCGGCGATTGCGGCGCATAAGGATAATGAGAAATAAATAATCAACGTGTAAATACTGCCTGGGAGGCAGTACAGAACGCAGCGATAGTAACCGAGGACTTCGTCGCCGGGTACTAAAAGATGCGCTTATGTAGTGCCTTCCAGGCACGTTGTTTCCTAAGTAAAATATATAATGGATAAAAACACTATTATCGGGCTTGTGCTGATGGCTGCCGTGCTCATCGGTTTCAGTTACTACAACACGCAGCAGCAGCCCGTGCAGCAACCCGCGCAAGAACAAACAGCAGAACCCAAGCAAACGGCAACGCCCACGCCCGCCACGGCAGCGGCGGCCATGCTGCCCGACAGCACCGACCGCTTCTACACGGCAGACCAAAAGCCTGAATACGTCACGCTCCGCAACAATAAGGTGAGCGTCAAGATTTCTACAAAGGGCGCAGCCGTGGCAGAGGTGAAACTCAACGAATACAAAAGCTACAGCGACTTTGCCGAGGGCAAGGACAACCCGCTGCTCCTCTACTCAGAGAAAGATTCCGGCCTCGACCTCGTGCTCGAAACTAAAGAGCGCAATATGCGCCTTGCAGATTATTGCTTTACGCCCGAGAACGTGACCGACTCCACCGTCACCCTCACGCTTGCTTCGAAGACGGGCAAGCAGCGCATCAGCCTCGTTTACAAGCTCCTCGCCGACAACTACCTGCTCAACTGCTCCCTGCAAACGGCGGGCATGGGCAACCTGTGCAAGGCGGGCGGCGCACCCCTCTACATGGCCTGGCACGACCGCGTGGCGCGCCACGAAAAGGGTTTCTATTTTGAAAACATGTATTCCACGCTCACCTACAAAACTACCGACGACGACGTGGAAAAGCTCTCCGAGCAGCAAACCGAGGAGGAAAGCGTGACGGCGGGCGTCAACTGGATTGCCTTCAAAAACCAGTATTTCAGTTCGGTGCTCATCGCAGCCGCGCCGATGAAGAACGTGGCGGTCAAGAGCGAGCAGCTCGACGAGAAGTCGGGCTACCTGAAAGCCTACACCGCGCAGATGGAAACGACCGTTGATCCCACGGGCGCGAAGGCCACAGACTTCCAATATTATTTCGGCCCGAACAACTACCGCCTCTTGCAGTCGATGGATGACTTCCGCATCACGGCAGAAGAGTATGAGTTGCAAGACCTCGTGTATCTCGGCTGGCCGCTCTTCAAATGGATCAACCGCTACTTCACGCTCTACGTCTTCGACTTCTTTACCCGCATGAACCTGCCTATGGGCATCGTGCTTCTGCTCATCACGCTCCTCCTGCGCGTCATCGTGTACGCCCCCACGCGCAAGAGCTATATGAGCAGCGCCAAGATGCGTGTGCTGAAACCGAAAGTCGACGAAATCAGCAAGAAATACCCCAAGCAGGAAGACGCTATGAAGCGCCAGCAAGAAATCATGACGCTCTACTCGCAGTATGGCGTAAGCCCCATGGGCGGCTGCCTGCCGATGCTCATACAGATGCCTATTTGGATCGCGATGTTCAACTTCGTGCCCAACGCCATCGAACTGCGCCAGCAGAGTTTCCTGTGGGCGGACGACCTCAGCACCTACGACGACTTGATTTCGTGGAACTTCGAGATTTGGGGCCTGGGCAACCATCTTAGCCTCTTCTGCCTCCTCTTCTGCGCCTGCAACCTGCTGTACAGCTATCTGATGATGCGCCAGCAGAAAGAGACGATGTCGGGCGAACAGGCGCAGCAGATGAAGCTCATGCAGTGGATGATGATGCTCATGCCCTTGTTCTTCTTCTTCATGTTCAACAAGTACTCGGCCGGCCTTAACTACTACTATTTCATCTCGCTCCTCTTCTCCGCGCTCACCATGTGGTACCTGCGCAAGACGACCGACGACGCCAAGCTCCTCGCCAAGCTCGAAGAGAACTATAAGGCCAATAAGAACAATCCCAACAAGAAACCCACCGGCCTCGCCGCACGCCTCGAAGCCCTGCAAAAGCAGCAGCAGGAAATGCTCGAGCAGCAGCGCAAAAGGAACGGGAGATAACGAGCGCAAAATCACACACACCATGCACTTCCTTAAACTTCTTATGGCACTCACAATAGCCGGCCTCGCCTCGAACGCCGCTGCGCAAACGGCGGACGAACCGATTATCGGCAAGCAGCAGCCCGCCGAAGGCACGGAGTTGATGACTCCCGAGAACCTTTGGGCAATGGGGCGCATAGGCGGCGTGGCGCAGTCGCCCGACGGCAAAGCGCTGGCCTACACCGTGACCTATTACAGCGTGAAGCAAAACCGCAGCCGCACTACCATACACTTGCTCGACACGGAGACCCGCGCCGACAAACTGCTTACCGTGGGTGCAGGCAGCGAGAGCAGCCCCGCTTTCATTAAGAACGGCACGCGTATCGCCTACCTCGCCGCAGCCGACGGCAAGAGCCAGCTCTGGGAAATGAACCTCGACGGCAGCGGCCGCCGGCAGATATCCTTTTCCGAAACGGACGTGATAGACTTCCTCTTTTCGCCCGACGGCAAGAAGGTGATCCTTATCCACGAAGTGCCGCAGCACACTGCCATTCAGCAAAACGACGAAGACCTGCCCAAAGCAACGGGCATGGTGGTCAACGACCTGATGTATAAGCACTGGGACACGTATGTCACCTCCGCTCCGCACCCCTTTGTGGCGGCGTTCGACGGCGAGCGGGTGGGGCAGGAGACGGATTTGCTCGCGGGCGAGCCGTTCGAGTGCCCGATGATGCCTTTCGGCGGCATAGAGCAGCTGGCGTGGAGCCCCGACTCGAAAACCATTGCCTATACCTGCCGCAAAAAGACCGGGCGCGACTATGCCATCAGCACCGACAGCGACATATTTATATATAATACCGCCGACGGTACAACCCGCAACGTCTGCAAGCCCGAGGGCTGGAAAGCCCCTGCCTGCGACCCCCTGCGCAGCCTCGAGCAGCAAGAGGTGAACAATCAGAAAGACGCGCTCGTGGGCTACGACCAAAACCCGCAGTTCTCGCCCGACGGCCGCTACCTCTCCTGGCTTAGCATGGAGCGCGACGGATATGAGAGCGACCGCACGCGGCTCTGCGTCATGGAACTCGCCACGGGCAAAAAGCAATTCGTGACAGAGACGTTCCAGAGCGGCGTGAACGAATTTTGCTGGGACGCCAAGTCTGCGAAGATTTACTTCACCGGCGTGTGGCATGGGCGCACCAATATCTACATGACCGACCTCAAAGGCAATGTAAAGCAGCTCACCGACGACGTGTGCGACTACGCCCTCGTGGGCATCGCGCCGAACGGCAAGCAACTCGTTGCCAAGCGCCACAGCATGAGCAGCGCGGACGAAATCTATGCCGTAGCCCTCGGCAAAAAGGTAGAGGCTGAGGCTTTGACCAAGGAGAACGAGGCGTTTTACCGCCAACTTGCCTTTGGCGAGGTGAAGGAACGCTGGGTGAATACAGTGGACGGGCAAAAGGAACTTTGCTGGGTGGTATATCCCCCCAAGTTCGATCCCGCTAAGAAATATCCCGTGCTCCTCTTCTGCGAGGGTGGCCCGCAGTCGCCCGTCAGCCAGTTCTGGAGTTACCGTTGGAATTTCCAAATCATGGCGGCCAACGGCTACATTGTGATAGCCCCGAACCGCCGAGGCCTGCCCGGCTTCGGCATGGAATGGCTGGAAGAAATCAGCGGCGACTACAACGGCCTGTGCATGAAGGACTATCTCTCGGCGATCGACGACATCGCCACCGAGCCCTACGTAGACCGTGAACGCCTCGGCGCAGTGGGCGCAAGTTTTGGCGGTTACAGCGTTTACTGGCTCGCCGGACACCACGACAAGCGTTTCAAATGCTTCATAGCGCATGACGGCATCTTCAACACAGAACAGCAGTACGTAGAGACAGAAGAACTTTGGTTCCCAAATTGGGACTTGCGCAACGCGCCTTGGATACGCGACCGCGAAGGCCGCCAGCGCAGCTGGTTCGAGGATTCCCCGCATCGCTCCGTCGATAAATGGGACACGCCCATTCTTTGCATTCACGGGCAAAAGGATTTCCGCATCGAGTACACGCAGGCCGAAAGCGCATTCACCGCAGCCCGCCTGCGCGGCGTGCCGGCTCAGTTGCTGCTCTTCCCCGACGAGAACCATTGGGTGCTCAAGCCGCAGAATGGCGTGCTTTGGCAGCGCACTTTCTTCCGCTGGCTGGACAAATGGCTGAAATAATATTATCTATAAATATCAAAAACAAACAATGACAGAATTAATCCAAAGAAAACTCAACGACAGTGCCGCAGCGCGTTGGACGGCGCTTGTCCTCGTAGCCTCGATGATGTTTTTCGGCTACATGTTCGTCGACATGATGTCGCCCTTGCAGTCGCTCGTAGAGAACCAATACGGCTGGACGCCCGATGTGTTCGGCACGTATGCAGCGAGCGAGTACATTGTCAACGTGTTCGGCTTTCTCATCGTGGCTGGCATTATCCTCGACAAGTGCGGCATCCGTTTCACGGGTGAGTTGTCCGCTTCTATGATGTTCATCGGCGCGTGCATCAAGTATTATGCCATTAGCGAGGCGTTCAAGGGCACGGGCTTGGAAGCATGGCTCGGGTCTTGGTGGGTCGCTATGCCCGCCAGCGCAAAGCTTGCTGCCTTCGGCTTCATGATTTTCGGTTGCGGCTGCGAAATGGCAGGCACCACCGTGTCGAAAGCCATAGCAAAGTGGTTCAAAGGTAAGGAAATGGCGCTTGCCATGGGTCTTGAAATGGCCATTGCCCGCGTCGGCGTTTTCGCCATCTTCTCCATCTCACCCATTATCGCCGAGAAGTTTGGTTCGGTGTCCGCTTCCGTAGGCTTTTGCACCGCCCTGCTCTTCATCGGATTGATTACATACAGCGTGTTCTGCATCATGGACCGCAAACTCGACCAGCAAGTCGGCGCAAGCGAGGCGGGCGAGAATGAAGAAGAGTTCAAGGCCTCCGATTTGAAGAATATCCTCACCAGCCGCATCTTCTGGGTGGTGGCTTTGCTCTGCGTGCTCTATTATTCCGCCATCTTCCCCTTCCAACGCTACGGCGCCAACATGCTGCAATGCAACCTCGAAGGCATTTCCGACATTGAGGCCTCCAATATCTTCCGCTGGTTCCCCATCGGCGCGGCTGTAATCACGCCGTTCCTCGGCTCGTTCCTCGATCACAAGGGCAAGGGCGCTACGATGCTCATGTGCGGTGCGCTTCTGCTCATTGCCTGCCACCTCGTGTTTGCCTTCGTGCTGCCTGCCACGCACAGCCACCTCATTGCCTACTCCACCATCGTTCTGCTCGGCATCTCGTTCGCCCTCGTGCCCGCTGCCCTCTGGCCCAGCGTGCCCAAAATCATCGACGAAAAAGTGCTCGGCAGCGCTTACTGCCTCATCTTCTGGGTGCAGAACATCGGTCTTTGCTTCGTGCCCGTGTTGATTGGCAGTGTGCTCAATGCAGCCAACGCCGATAACCCAGCAGTGCTCGCTGCAAAGGCTGCCAACGCAGAGTTTATCCCTTACGATTACACTCTTCCGCTCGTGATTTTTGCCTGCTTCGGCATAGCCGCCCTGCTCCTTGCCGTTTACCTCAAGTTCATCGACAAGAAAAACGGTTACGGATTGGAAGAACCCAACATCAAGGAATAAGCAAGCCTACACAATATTATATATATAGGCGGCGGAGCGTAATGCTTCGCCGCCTATATTTATGCAGATACCGGCGCAAGCAGGCAAATTCATCAGAAAACATTCTCTACTGTCCAGCAGCAGTGTAAGTGCAGCATTGAAGGGACTGCTTGACAAAGACTTCGTTACGGAAGACAAC
>SFPF01000015.1 GCA_004552155.1 Bacteroidales bacterium | reverse complement strand
GGGTTCTTTTCCAGAAATGCCTTCCGTGCGGCCTGCCATTTCCGGTCGTAGCCGCGGAAGGCGGCACTGCCGCGCAGGGCATCGGAAGAAAGCTCCGGTGCATGCTGCGGACAGTACACCTGCCCAGGCTTGCAGAAGCCCGGACAGCCTGGCTGCCTGCATGGACGAAGGGGTGCATGCGGCATGGAATCACCTCACAGAATAATCAGGCCGCGGTGGTTGTAGATGGAATCGCCGCCGTTCAGGTTCTTCATGGCCCGGTCAAGGCCCATGACCAGCGCCACCGCGCCGTCAACCTTCTCGGTGGATTTCTCCTTGTCGATTTTGATGTTCCCAGCCGGATCGGTGCGCACGAACACGTTTGTGTCGAAAGGCCTCGCCAAGGACTACGACGTGACGCCTATCCACGTGGACGTGAACATCGTGCAGAACGACGTGCTCGACACGGAAGCCTTCAAGGCTTGGCGTCCCGAATACGCCACCGCCGAGTTCGTGCTCGAAGACGGCAAGTATATCTGCGGCTGGGCGATTGAGAAGATGTCGAAGTCGATGTACAACGTGGTCAACCCCGACATGATTGTCGCGACACGCTCCGCCTCTACGAAATGTTCCTCGGTCCTATCAACCAGAGCAAGCCCTGGGACTCCAACGGCATCGACGGCTGTTACCGTTTCCTGAAAAAGGCATGGAACCTTTACCATAAAGGCGACGCCTTCGCCGTGAGTGCGGACGCGCCCTCCAAGGAAAACCTCAAAACGCTGCACAAACTGATTAAGAAGGTGACGGAAGACATCGAGACGTTCTCTTACAACACCGCCGTGCCGGCATTCATGATTGCCGTGGGCGAACTCGCGCAGCAGAAGTGCGCCGCCCGCAGCGTGCTCGAACCGCTCGCCGTGTTGCTGTCGCCCTTCGCGCCGTTCTTTGCCGAGGAACTTTGGCATAAACTCGGCCATGAGGGCACTGTGTGCGACGCGGAATGGCCCGCCTTCGACGAGGCTTACCTGAAAGAGGACAGCGTGACACTCAGCGTGTCGTTCAACGGCAAGACGCGCTTCACGCTCGACTTCCCCGCCGATGCCTCCAAGGAGCAAATCGAAAAGGAGACGCTCGCATCGGAAGCCGCCGCAAAGTATCTCGAAGGCAAGCAAATCGTAAAAGTTATCGTCGTGCCCGGGCGCATCGTGAACATCGTTGTAAAGTAAACAAGTAGGGGCGCGCGGGCGTCCCTACTCTTATTATAATATTAATATGTCTGCCACAGTCAAATTTCACCCGACGTTCATGCAGGAACTGCACGACTACGTCATCATCACCCTCGGCCTGCTGTTTTACGCCGTCGGCTTCACCTGCTTTCAGTTGCCTTACGAAATCACGACCGGCGGACTTGCCGGCGCGGGCGCGGTGATATTCTACGCCACGGGCTTTCCCGTACAATACACCTTCTTCATCGTCAATATCCTGCTGCTCTGCATCGCGGTGAAGGTGCTGGGACTGAAGTTCTGCCTCAAAACCATCTATGCCGTCTTTATGCTCACCTTCCTGCTCGGCTTCGTGCAGGAGGTGATGATATACATCGGGCAGCATTATCCCGAGAGTTTTGCCTACATTAACCCGCGCAGCCATCTGCCGCAGGTGGTCAACAACAATATCTTCATGTCGTGTATCCTCGGCGCGGCGATTGAGGGCATCGGCATCGGCATCGTGTTCCTGAGCAACGGTTCTACGGGTGGCACGGATATCATCGCCGCCATTATCAACAAGTATAAGGACGTGACGCTCGGGCAGATGATGATGCTCTGCGACGTGATTATCATCACCTCGAGCATCCTGCTGCCCGAAGCCACCGTAGACAAACTCCTATACGGCTATTGCACGCTCATCATCACCAACCTCCTGCTCGACTACGTGGTAGACCGCGGGCGGCAGTCGGTGCAATTCTTCATCTTCTCGAAGAAATACGACGAAATCGCCGCCGCCATCAACGAGACGCACCGCGGCGTCACGGTGCTCGACGGAAGAAAGAAAAACAATGAAACTCGTATTTGCCACCAACAACGCGCACAAACTTTCCGAGATACGCAACATCCTTGGCAATTCGCTCGAAGTGGTGAGCCTTGCCGAGATAGATTGCCACGACGATATTCCCGAAACGGCTGACACGCTCGAAGGCAACGCCCTGCTCAAGGCACGCTACGTGCACGAACGCTACGCCCTGCCCTGCTTTGCCGACGACACGGGACTTGAAGTGGAAGCCCTCGGCGGAGGTCCCGGCGTGCATACGGCACGCTATGCCTATCCCGACCGCCACGACTCCGAGGCCAATACGCGCAAGCTGCTCGCAGAACTGGCAGGCAAGGACAACCGCCACGCCCGCTTCCGCACCGCCATTGCCTATATCGACGAGGCGGGCGAAGAACATCTCTTTGAGGGCATCGTGGAAGGCAGCATCGCCGAAGCCGAGCGCGGAACCGAGGGTTTCGGCTACGACCCCGTATTCTGTCCCGAAGAAGGCGGCGGCAAGACGTTTGCCGAACTGGGTGTGGACGTGAAGAACCGCATCAGTCACCGCGCCCGTGCTGTAGCGCAGTTTGCCAAATATCTCCTCGGGCAATAAAACGCGCCACGCCGCGTTTTTATATAGAATATTCCCTTTTACATGAAACGATTTTTGCTCACCACCCTTTGCTCGCTCCTCTCGCTGTGGCTTGCGGCAGCCCCAATCGGCGGTTGGAACTTGTATATGTCCTACCGCAACTGCACCGACAATATCCCCGTGGGCGACAAGGTGTACGCCCTTTACAGCGGCAACCTGCTCATCTACGACAGCTCCACCACGGAGGTGCGCACCTTCGACAAACTCGACGGGCTGCACAGCACCTATATTAAATATATGGGTTACTCCGCCACGCAGAACGCCCTCGTGCTGCTGTTTAAGGACAACAACATCGACATCGTTTTCCTCGACAATATGGAAGTGTGCAACCTGCCAAATGTCAAGGACGAAGGCGGGCAAGACATCTCTACAAAATTTCTTACCGTCAGCGGCGACCGCGCTGTCATCGGCACCAGTACAGGCATCATGATTATCGATGTGCCCAGCGTGGCGGTCAATGCCACGGTAAACTTCGGAGAAGCACCCCGCACTGCCGCCTGCACAGATAGTCGCCTATATGTGGGTTTGCAGAACGAACTGCGCTCCATCGGCATCATGCAGAACGTTGCAGACGTGCAATTATGGACCGTTGAGAAACGGCTCGCCGCCGTGTTTCTCCAACCCTTTGCCGGAGGACTCTATTTCATGGCGCGCGCCGTAAGCGGCAGTGAGGACAGGGCTGGGTTATGGTACTTCTCGCCCGACGATGCCGCCGGCAATCACACGGCCACTTTCGTCACAACAAACGGTTACCAGTTTTGCACCGCCAACTCCCGTCAAGCACTCATGCGTGGCGGCACGACGATACACGCCTTCGATGCCGCCAACCCGCTTAAAATTGCCGGGACTTATACGAGCGATGCTGCCTTGACCTGCTTAAAGATGAGTGAACAGGGCAAACTGTGGGCTTCGCTCGGCGAAGAAGGGTTGATGCCCTATGCCCTCAATGCCGCAGGCATTTATCAGCCTTCAGGCGGCGCAGTGGGCGGTTTCGGCCCATGGCGCGACTACGCCTATCACCTCAACTATGCAGGCGATCGCCTGCTCGTGGCCGGCGGACGCCTGCCCTATTACTCCAACAACCGTCAGGGCACGCTCATGTACTATGAGAACGACGAGTGGTATCATTTCTCCGAAGACATTCCTTCCGAAACGCTCGCCGGTCTGCCTTACCGCGACGTATGCCAGCTTTATCAGGACCCTAATGATGCCTCGCGCCATTGGGCAGTCGGCACAGAGGGACTATTTGAGTTCCGCAACCTGCAATGCGTCAAGCACTACGACCACCGCAACAGCAACCTCATCAGCGCGCTCGGCAGGGGCGTGAGCGAAAGCGCACACCCTGTATTATATATATATGCCTTCGGCGCACAGTTCGACCCGCAAGGCAACCTTTGGATCATCAACAACCAGCGCGATACCGCGCTGCAAGTGCTTCGCCCCGACGGAAGTTGGTACGGCGTGTATGCCCAAGCGCTTAAAAAGGTTTCCACCGCCGACTGCATCCGCTTCGACAATGCCGGCCGCCTGTGGGTACTCGCCCGCCGCACCACAGAGGCGCACACCTCCGGCGTGCTTTGCGTGGACTGGAAAGGCACGCTCGACAACCGTGACGACGAAGCCTTCTACCGCACTTCTGCCACCAACGAGGACGGCACAAACGTTTCGCTCGAATCGGCCTACGCTTGGGCGCAAGACATGGACGGAAGGATTTGGATTGGGACAGAAAGTGGCATCTTTGTTGTAGACGACCCCTCCCAGTGGTTTTCAAGCAGTTTCCTTATCACGCAGGTAAAAGTACCGCGTAACGACGGCACGAACTACGCCGACTACCTCCTCGACGGCGTACCAGTAACGGCGATTGCTGTTGATGCCGCCAACCGCAAATGGGTGGGCACGGCAGACAACGGACTTTACCTCATCAGTGCCGATGGTTTGGAAATCCTCGCTCACTACACCGCCGCAGACTCACCCTTGCTCTCAGATGAGATAACCGATCTCGCCATACGCCAAAGCACGGGCGAGGTGATGATTGCCACCGACCTCGGCCTCTGCTCCTTCCAAGGAGATGCCTCGACGGCCTTCCCCACATTGGAAAAGGGCAATATCAAGGTTTATCCCAACCCCGTGCGCCCAGAATATAACGGGCGCGTGGTGGTGACTGGCCTGACACTGAACGCCGAGGTGAAAATCGTCACAGTGGGCGGGCAGCTTGTTCGCCGCGGCACATCTACGGGCGGCACCTTTACCTGGGACGTTTGCAACGACCGCGGTCGCCGCGTAGCCCCCGGCGTGTACTACATCATGGCTGCCACGGCCGACGGAAAAGACGGCGTAGCCGCCAAAGTAACCGTCATTTAACTTTGATTTTAGGCGGTTTGAACGACATTTTGCCCGATTTTGCCGCTTATTTTTCAAAAAAACAAAAAAAAGTTTGGCAGAATATCGAACTCTCTCTATATTTGCCATTGTAAAGTGCCTATTTATAAAGGGAAACTGAATAATTCACCATATTTTTCACCTCTTAAAATCAAAATTATTATGAACAAGACTGAACTCGTAAATGCAATTGCAGCTGCCGGTCTCACCAAAGCCGACTCTAAGAAAGCCCTCGACGCTACGCTCGCTGCTATCTCCAACGCCCTCAAAGCAGGCGACAAGGTAGCTCTCCTTGGCTTCGGTACGTTTGCTATTACCGAGCGTCCCGCTCGCACGGGCATCAACCCCGCCAACAAGCAGAAGATTGAAATCCCCGCCAAGAAGGTGGTTAAGTTCAAGGCTGGCGCAGAAATGGCAGAAGCTGTGAAATAAGACCCCATTGCTTATAATTAAAAATGAAATCAGGCACGCCTTTCGGGCGTGCCTGATTTTTTATTTTCTTACGACCGCACGGGCAGCCGCACCCAAAGCCATCCAGGGAGCAAGCGCCAAAAGAAGACGAGGAGGCGGTAGCGCCAGTCTATCGTAACGATGCGCCGGCGGCGGGCAAGCCCTCTGATAATGGCACGCGCCACGGCGGGCGCTTCCAACTGCATAGGGTAACGGCAGCCGTCGGCGATGAGCGGGGTGCGCACGAAACCGGGCCGTATGTCGCAGAGCGTCAGGTTGCTAATGCTGCGCATGCGCCGCAGTTGCTCGAGACATTCCATATAATGGTTCACAAAGCGTTTCGTTGCGCTGTAAGCCGGTGCTGCGCCCAAGCCCTTCGTGCCGGCAATGCTACTGATAACGGCTAATTGCAGTGCTCGCCCGGGGTGCCCGGCAGCATAATTGAACACCGCCGTTGCCATGCGGCAGAAGCCGAGTGCATTGGTCTCTACCGTGCGCAGTTCCTTCACTACGTCGAGTGCAGGGTTTTGCCAGCCGATGCCGCTGGAATGGAAATAAAGGTCCACACCGCCTAAATCGCTGATAAGCCGCATGAGTTGCGCTGGCGCGCCGTCGTCGGTTACGTCTATCCTGCGCCCCGCAACAATCTGCCCGTATTTATCCTGCAACTCCTGCAACTGCGCTTCGTTTCGTCCGCACACCGCTACCTGCCACTCGCCCGTCTGCGCCAACTGCACCGCCACTTCGCGCCCGATGCCCGACGTGCCGCCCATGATAATCGCCGTTTTCATATTGAAACTATGAGTGTTTTATGTCCTAAAATAATGCGAGCCGCGCATGTTGCTTACTTTGCCATGCGCGGCTCGCTTTTCTTTGAGTCAGGTTTTAATATTCGTCCTCGTTGAAGAGAAAATCTTCCTTTGTGGGATAATCGGGCCAAACGTCCTCGATGGTTTCGTAGATTTCGCCCTCGTCTTCAAGTTCTTGGAGGTTCTCCACTACTTCCATCGGTGCACCAGAACGCATGGCATAGTCAATAAGTTCTTCTTTAGATGCAGGCCAAGGCGCATCTTCGAGTTTTGATGCCAATTCCAAAGTCCAATACATAATGCAGTCTAAGTTATTATGGTTCTTTATTAAGGTTGATTCTTCACAGTCCTTATAGGACGGCGCAAAATTACACTTTTTCTTGAATTTCCAACCATTGACTTACGTTTTTCTTACAATATATGCACTTTTAGGACTTTTTTGAACGGCTAATATACGATTTTCTTGCCTCCGTTAATGTAAATGCCGCGCACAGGACTGTTCACGCGGCGGCCGCTAAGGTCGTAGAGCATGCCATTGGCGGCAGAATTTGCCGTAGGTACAGCGGAAATCGCCGTAGACACATCGTCAAAGTCAAGCGCATAGGCTGCGGCGGGCGTAATGCCTATGGGCAACCAATAAGCCTTAAAGCCTTTGAGTTGCAGGCCGTCGAAATTCCCTGCGCTATTGTTGGCAAAGGGGTAAAGACCCACGCCCACCGAGCCGTTTTGCAGGGTGTAGACATTAGGCAGAGCCTCAACGGTGGCAAAATTGCCCGTAAAGTCGCTCGTTGCTCCACTCGTCTGTTCCGTCACGGCAAGCAGGTGCAAGCCTTCTTCTGCCTTTATGATAACGCCCTGTTCGGCGGGGATAATTTCGCCGACATTCGTGAGGCGGAACTTGTTTTCGGCAGAATTGAATGCGCCCACGTAGGCTTTAAGCCCGTCGTCCGCCAAAAGCGTGGCAGGCGAGTAGAGCGTGGCGTAGCCGGGGGCCGAAACGCTGACGGGCAAGAGTGCCACGGGCACGAGTTCCCACGCCGTCTTTTCTCCATCGGCAGAGGCGGCCGTGGAGAATGCAGAGCCATTGCTGCTTAAATAACTTCCGCCTGCCTGCAAGGCATACGCGCCGGGTTCGGTGGGGTGAGGCTGGAAGGTATATGCCCCCGACTGCGCGAGGGGTGCGTGCTGCGTGCCATTGAGGTAAAGCCCCGTGGCATAGGCCAGGAGTTTATCGCCGTCGCGCATCAGCACGTTGTTTTCGTTAGGGTTGAGCGCCAGTTGCAAGGCGGTGCCGGTTGCCTGCCCCTCGGGCAGCGTGACAAATCGGCCGCTGGCACGGGAGCGCAGGCGGTAGAAAGTAGTGGGGCGGGGCTGCGTTTCGACTTCGATGACGGGCACAAACTGGAAGTCGGTGCTGACAATCATGCCGAGATTGTTGTTGCAGAGATAGCCCTTGGGGTCGTTCGTATATTGGTGGTTGAGCGAGAACGTGTTGCCGCTGCGGCTGAGCATGGCCTGCTGGAGCGTGTGGCTCAGGAAGGTGAAACTGCCCCACGTGAAGCCTCGGCGCAACACGAAGTCGCTGTACATGCTGTTGGTCATGCCGCCGAGGTAAGGCAGGTTGCCTTCGGCGTCTTTCAGTACTACATATCCGCCGGAGTTCGTTAGGTTGAGCGGGGTGGCTTCGGCGTGATCGACGGGCCAGGTCTCTGTGACGTATTCGCCATCGGCGACGCGCTTATAATAATAATATGGTGTGGAGGCGGGCAATGCCTGATAGCTGCGCAGGAGATAGCGTCCCTCTTCGGGGTAAACGATTTCGTCGTCGGCGCAATTGCGCAACGTTTCGATTGCCTCCACGAGCGCCTCGCCGTCAGCCGTTTCGTAATCGGGCTTCAAGAAGCCGGCGGCATCGGTCACCTTGGCAAATCGCTTCACCAACGTTTTGTAGGCGAGCAGCGTGGGCAGAGGATAGCCCGGCTCTCCCTCATGGCGCACGAGTTCTGCGGCTTCGGCTGCAGCATCGCGCACGGCCTTTTGCAAGGCTGCGTTAGGCTGCTGCGTTTCGGGCAGTTCGAAGATTTGGGTATAGGTGTAGGGCGTTCCGCTGACGGTGGCCGTCCACGTGCGGCGCACGATACGGCCCTCTTCCTCCTGCTTATAGGTTGTGGCGTAGGTAGTAGAGGTGTTGGAGGAGCGGTAAGCTATCAATTCGGGCGCATCAGCGGGCAAGTCGTCGGCAGAGGCGAGACGCACGTAAGGTTCGGGCGCGTCGTTGCCAGTAGATTTTTCCTTAAAGAGATAGCGGGCCGTGGACTGGTCGAGGGTGAAACCGCCGCTGTAAATGGTTTCGCTGCCGTTCTTGTAGTAGGGTATCACGGGCATCACGGCATAGGGGGCTTCGCCTACTATTTCCACCTTGAACGCTCCGCCGTTAACCTCTTGCGGATAATCGCGATAAGGGGTCATGCCTATGGTGATGAATGGGAATGCGCCCGACCAAGTGCCCGTGTTGGGCAGGTTGTCGGCAAGGATATAGGGGAAAGTTTGGCCGAAGTCGGTGGAAAGGCTGATGCGCACGCGGCTGTTCGGCCCGTACACCTCGGTAAGCGGCGACCATGTCAAGGTATATTCCACGCCCCATTTGTAAGAAATAAAATTGGTCGGCTTTGTGATGTTGGCTGTAAACGGCTCTCCTTCTACGATGCGCAGGTTAATGTAGCGGCTGTCGTAGAGCGAGTTTTGACGCACGGCAACGCCGAACTTGTATAAGCCCACACGGGAGGCATCGGAATAAGGCACGTAAGGGTTCACGGCATCATCGGCCACGGCTGTCGGCGTGTCGTAGTAAGGCTGAAACATCTGCGCCTCCGACATGGTGGGCTTGTAATGCGGCTGCAGGGCATTGGCGCCGCCGTCGAGGGCGATGTCCATGCCGTGGGCAACGAAATAGAGCGGTTGGTCGGTGGTAGATTTCAGGGGGATATGGAACTGGAAGTTCGATCCCGCCGTCACCACGTACTCCTCGGGCAGGCGGTTGCCGTCGATCTCGGGCTGGTCGCCCTCTTCAAGGTAGGCGTAGGCAAGGTTCGTGCCTTCCGTATCGCTATTTCGCGAATAGTCTGCCTTTTCGGGGTCGCAGTCGGGCGTGAGATACACATTGAGGGCGCGCAGGGTGCGGCGCATGGCGGCGATGCTGCTCATAGCGAAGAAGTCGCGCGGCGAACCATAGCTCATGATGCTGCGCCCGCTTCCGGGCTCTACGAAATCGCCGTCGGAAATATAGTGCGTGTGCTTCGCGCCGAAGAGATGGCCCATTTCATGGGCAATGGTGGTGATGATGGGACGGGCAAATCCGCGCGCCTTCTGATAGCGCGATGCCGCTCCACCAAGAGCGGCCTGCCCGGCAAGGCTGCCCGTGCCGTTGGTAATCATCAGCCCGATGTCGTAACTGAACTCACCGATAAGGGCGTTGATGATAGGCGTGCCGCTCTCGCTGACCAGCGAGCCCGACGTGTTGCGAATGGGATATTCCGTAGTGTTCTCGTGCATGATGAGGCGGTCGTCTTTCACAAGCACCAGTTCGATGCCCACGTCGTTGCGGTAATACTGATTGAGTTCGGCTTCTACCCTATCCCACCAAGCACGCACGGTGGCGGGGTCGCCGTTGGCGAAGTCGCCGAGCACCTCGGGCGTCATAAGCAGCGCGACGCGGAAGCGATAGACTTCGCCGCTGTTGAAAATAGGTTTGGCGGGCTCGGCAGCATTACCCTCTGCGGCTACTGCCTGCCGCCGATGGTAAGTGGCGCCTGCCATTATGCGCTGCAAGGCCACGGAGTCCTGGCCCGTGGGATAGATTACGCTGCAAGTTTCATGGTCGTGGGTATGCGCCTGCTGCGCCTGCAACGGCGCAGCACCGGCGAACAAAAAAGCGGCAAAGGCTGAGGCTGCCGCTTTCATATAAAAAAGTTTCATCTGAATATAGTCTTTTTGAGTTTTATGGGGTTTGCGGAGTGCTCGGATATTCCGGAGCATCCGGAAGTTCCGGGGGAATTGAGCCTGCCTCCTCTTCGCCCACCACGTACCTCTTATAATAAGATACCATCAGCGTGGTGACGGGCAGAGCGATAATCAGCCCGACTATGCCGAGCGCGAAACCCCAAACGGAGAGGGAGAAAAGGATAATGGCGGGCGGGAGACCCATGATTTTGCCCATGATCTTGGGCGTGAAAATCGTGTCCTGCAATATCTGGACCACGATATACACCAGCAGCACACTGCAAATGAGCCACCAAAAGTTGGCCCCCGTCTCGGCCGTCTTGAGCAGCGCGAGCACCGTGGCGGGCAAGATGCCCACGACCTGCAAGTAAGGCACGAAGCTGATGATGCCGATGAAGCAGCCGAGGGCAACGGGCAGAGGAAAGCCTATGATGAGAAATCCGATGGTGAACATCACGCAGTTACTCAATGCGATTAGGGCCTGCCCGCGGAAGTAGCCGCTCATGCCGCGCTCAATGTCGCCCACAAGCTGGCGGGCAAAGGCGCGGCGGCGCTTGGGCACGAACTTCGCCCAGCCTTCGGCATAGAGCTCGTAGTCCATGAGCATGAAGAAGAGGTAGAGCACGCCAATGAGCGAGCTGATGATATTGAGCACCATGCCCGCCGTTGACCACAGCACGTTCCACACCTTGGGCAGCGTGGTCTTAACGGCGTTGACCAAGTCGTCCTCGCGGAGGAGCTTCTCAATATTGAGTTCGTTGATATGCTGCTGCACGAACCGCTCGATCGCCGGCGGCACAGACGCATTCTGCGCCCCTTTCTCGATGTAGGCGATGGCCACATTCTTCAAGTGGGCGCACTCGTTCATCATAGGCGGCACGGTGAGATAGAGCAGCCCGCCCAGCACGCCGCCCACGAGCATGAGGGTGACGATGATGGAGAGCAGCCTGTTCTTCAACCGACACTTCACCTGCAGGAAGTTCACGATGGGAAAGAGCAGATAGGCTATGACCCACGCCACGAAGAACGGGATAAGCGCGGCGCTCAGATAGTTAATCAGCCACCCCGCGCCGACTATCAGAGCCAGCACGAGTAAGCCGCGCACGAAGCGGTCGAAGTTGATTTCTTTGGAGAACATTCTTTTATATTATCTCACATGCGGCCAATGGATTATTTTGCCGCCGCAGTATGTTCGGAAAGATAGTTATAGACAAACGGCATCACTGCGGTATTGAAGCCGTGGTTTGCGCCTTGTCTCATCTGTACCGTGCAATGCGCATAGCGGCTGGCGGCTTTCTCGATGGAGGCCTGCGGCACGATAATGTCGTTGGTGCCTTGCAGAATAAGCACATCGCCGGGATAAGTGCCGATGTGCTCATAAATATCGTAGCCGTCCAAAGCCTGCACGAAGGCGTTGTCCATAAAGTTCATGCCGCCCATGCCGCCCCAGGAGCCCTGCGGGATTGTCCTCCGCCACGAGCGCAGAGGCCACGCCGCCGAGGCTCGAACCGAGCAAAAAGACGCGCGAGGCATCGACATCGCTACGGCTGGATATTTCCCCGAGCACGCCTTGCAAATCGTCCTTTTCCGTGAACAGCGTCATCGCGTCGGTGCTGCCTTCGCTCTTTGAGCTGCTGCTGCCGCCGCTGAAGTCGAAGCAATAGGCGGCGAAACCTTGCTCGGCAATGAGGCGTGCATAGCCGCGCATCGCCTCATGGGTGAGCGAATGGCTGTGCGAGAGGATTACGGTCGGCAAAGCCTTATCGTTGCCTTTGGGAAAGAAGAGTTTGCCGTATATCTTCAAGCCTTCATGCCCTGTGCACCACACCTCGAGGCTGTCAATCTCTTGTTGCCCGTCGGAAGGCTTCGTTTCGGCGGGTGGCGTTGAAGGCAGAACGTCCGAACCTTCGCCGTCGTCGGAACAGGAAAAGCAGATTGCGCCCGCAAAGAGCATGGACACTAATATAAGATTAAAGAATTTCACTGCCCGATATTCTTTATTTCACCACAATCACCAGGTATTTGCTCACGCTCCAAAACTTCTGCGGGTCGGATATGCGCAGCGTGTATTGCCCTTGCGCGTCCTTGTCGAGCGAGTAGGAGCCGGCGGGGTGATTGGTCATGAGTTTCGCGCTCTTGGAATAGAGGCGTATTACTTTCGTGACGCGCAGGTCGATTTGCGTGAAATAGTCCTTGTTGAAGTCAGTGCCCTTCACGAGGTCGCCTCTCTTGACAATGTTTTGCGCCGTGAGTTCCTTTTTTGTGCTTGTCCTTTTCGGCATTGGCGGCCGAGAGTTCGTCTACGTTTTGGTTCAGCGAAGTGACGCGCTCGTCGAGTTCGGCAATCTTGATGTCCTTGGCTTCGAGTTGCGCGCGCAGTTCTGCGATTTCCTGCGCCTTTTCTTCGAGCTGGGCATTGAAGCCTGCCGCCATTTCCTCTATGGTGCTCTTCATCTTGGCATTGGTCTGGTTGCTGTTGCGCAGTTGCTGCTGCAGGTTGGCAATCAGTTCGCGATTGAGGCGTAGGGTGCGCTGTATGAAGTTCATGTTCTCCACAATCGCCTGTCTGTTGTTCGCGCCGCCGTCTTTCGTCTGCACGCCCACGCGCCCCTCCGCCTCGTTGATTTGGCGGAAGCCGTCTTGAATTTGGTCAATCATGCCCATGAGGTCGTTCGACTCGTCTTTCTGTTTCTTCGTGTCGCAGGCCGTGAAGGCGAGTGCGCACGCGGCCAGCAACAAAAGTGTAATCTGATGTTTCATTGTATGGATTTTTTTTGTCGATATTCTATATATATAATATTGTATGCTATGCCTTGCCCCGTCCCTCTACAATGAGCACGAACTCGCCGCGCGGTTCGTTGGCTTCGAAATGTGCCGCTACCTCTTCCAGCGTGCCGCGCAGCGGCGGTCGGGGCCGAAGGCTTCGGCCAGTTGGCGTAGGGTTTTCGCCACGCGATAGGGCGATTCGTAGATGATCATGGTGCGCGGCTCTTCAGCCAGGGCGGCGAGGCGCGTGGCGCGTCCTTTCTTTTGCGGCAGGAAGCCCTCGAAGGCAAACCGCTCGCAGGGAAGGCCCGACGACACCAGGGCCGGCACGAACGCCGTTGCACCCGGCAGGCATTGCACCTCCACATCGCGCGCCACGCAAGCGCGGACCAGCATAAATCCGGGGTCGCTAATGCCCGGCGTGCCGGCGTCCGACACGAGCACCACGATTTCATCGCTCGCAGCAAGCCTTTCTGCCACCACCTCTGCCGTTTGGTGCTCATTGAACTTATGGTGCGACTGCAGCCGCGCCTTGATGTCGTAATGCTTGAGTAGCATACCCGTCGTGCGCGTGTCCTCCGCCAGCACGAGGTCGGCGGTCTTGAGCAATTCGAGGGCGCGGAGCGTGATGTCTCCAAGGTTGCCCACGGGCGTGGGCACGAGATAAAGTTTTCCCATGCTGCAAAGGTATGAATTATTTTATAACGCGCCCCGCACTTTCCCCCTGCAAAATGGCATTATCATACTTAATAATGCTAAAACAGATTGAAACCTTAGGACAAGCATACAATAATATATACGCACAATGGGAAAGCATCGGCTTATTCACCACAGGTTTCCTGCTCGGGCTATGGGCAGTGCGGAGTTACAGGAAGAGAGGAACATTTATCTTAAAAATTCCACGCCTTATCATCGGGTCTAAAATAGAAAAAACACATGCACGACTTCTATTCATCGTGCATGTGTTCTAAATAAGATTCTTCTTCGGCTTGTTCTTCCTGCTCTCTTAACATATAGTCGTAATCAATTTCTTCTTCCGTAAACTCCTCAAAGTCGGGATCTGGTCTGTCATATTCTGTCTGCTCATAGAAATTGTGCGCAGAGTTATCAGGCCTGCGACCATTATGATTATTATAAATATTGTGATAATCATCGTACTTACAGACATACACAAAACCGCCCACAACGAAAAGAGCAAGAATAATCCATAACATAAGCGTCCTCTTATAGATTGTCTATTTTTTCTTTCTGCAAAAGTAAGAAGAATGTTTTATGTTTGCCTTTTTTTGTATCATCCATTGCAAATTAATAAGCAAGGAGTTGCTGATAGACCTTACGCTTCATGGCTACGGTGCTTGCACCTTTTTGAGATTTTTGAACTGCCATATTCTACACCTTTTTGAGATTTTTCGCAATGAAAATATACACCTTTTTGAGATTTCTTGCAAGAATCGTGTTCTGGTCTTATACTCTCATTGTGAAGGAAGGTATAAAGCAAAGGTTAACCATGGAGAGAACTAACACATCTTTGAAATCATGAATACATGGTGCTGTGTCAAAATGTGCATGTAGCCCCTTTTCATAATGTCGGCTGCATTCGGCAATTTCATAATGTCGGCTGCACTCGGCATAGCCCGAACAAGTTCGGCACTGCGCTCATTTGCACGCCATTTCAAGTAAACTTGATTGCGCTCATTTGCACGACATTTCAGGGGCACATCTGCAACAATGTTCATTTTGACACAGCTCCATAATTGCACTTCTATCTTGAAAGTTCAATGTTTTTCAATATATTACAAAACAAAGAGGCTGCGCCAATTTTGACACAGCCTCCATTTATTATATGTGCGCCTGATAGGACTCGAACCTACACGTCTCGCGACACCAGATCCTAAGTCTGGCGCGTCTACCAATTTCGCCACAAGCGCGGTTTGCAGCGGCAAAGTTACGCTTTTTTGGCGAATTGAGGCGGGGACGCGAGTAATATTTCTAACAAGTGTTATTTATTCAGCCGCCACGTTGCGCCGTCCTTGGTGTCTTTCACCTCAAATCCGAGGGCGGACAGTTCGTTGCGGATACGGTCGCTCGTGGTCCAGTCTTTGTTGGCCTTGGCTTGCGCACGGATGTTGAGTAGCAGGTCGATGGCCTGACCGAATGCCTCTTCGCGGCCGGCGTTGCCGTTGGCTTCGGAGGCGAGGCCGAGGATGTCGAAGCAGAAGGTGCTGAAAGCAGTCTTGAGATGGTGCGGCAGGCATCGAAAAGGTGGCTGATGGCAATGGGCGAGTTAAAGTCGTCGTCGAGCGCGGCGTAGCAGTCTGCGGTGAGCTTTTCTGCAAACTCTTTCCCGATGGTGCCTGCAGCCTGCGGCTCGATGCGTTCCAGCTGCTTGATGCCCTCCATAAGGCGTTCGAGGCCTTTTGCCGAGGCTTGCAGCGCCTCGTTCGAGAAGTCGACGGTGCTGCGATAGTGCGCCTGGAGAATGAAGAAGCTGCAGGAGCGGGTGGCTGCCCGTGAAGAACTCGTCAAGGGTGATGAAGTTGTTGTACGACTTACCCATCTTCTTGCCGTTGATGGTAATCATGTTGTTGTGCATCCAGTAGCGCACCATCTGCTTGCCCTGCGCCGCCACGGCCTGCGCGATTTCACATTCGTGGTGGGGGAAGATGAGGTCGAGGCCGCCGCCGTGTATGTCGAAGGTGTCGCCGAGGTACTTGCGCCCCATGGCCGTGCATTCGCAGTGCCAGCCGGGGAAGCCGTCGCCCCAGGGCGAGGGCCAACGCATGATGTGTTCGGGCTGCGCTTTCTTCCACAGGGCGAAGTCTGCCTGGTTGCGCTTCTCGCCCACGCCGTCGAGTTCGCGGCTGGCATCGCGCACGTCGTCGAGGTTACGGCCGGAAAGGATGCCGTAATGATGGTCTTTGTTGTATTTCTCAACGTCGAAATATACCGAACCGTTCGACTCATAGGCGTAGCCGGCATCGAATATCTGCTGCACAAGCTGTTCCTGTTCGATGATGTGTCCCGTGGCGTGCGGCTCGATGCTGGGCGGCAGCACGTTGAGTTTCTTCATCGCGTCGTTGAAACGATTGGTATAGTGTTGCGCCACCTCCATCGGTTCGAGTTGTTCGAGGCGTGCCTTTTTGGCAATCTTGTCTTCGCCTTCGTCGGCATCGTGCTCGAGATGTCCCACGTCGGTAATGTTGCGCACGTAGCGGACCTTATAGCCAAGATGTTTCAGATAGCGGAACACGAGGTCGAAAGTCACGGCAGGGCGTGCGTGTCCGAGATGTGCGTCGCCATACACCGTGGGTCCGCAAACGTACATACCTACGTGCCCGGGCTGCAAGGGCACGAATTTCTGCTTGGTGCGCGTGAGCGTATTGTAGATGAGCAGGTCGTGATTGTTCATTGGATATAAATATAATATTGTGTGGTTATATAATGCGTAGTCCCTGCAAAGTTACTGATATTTTCTTATATGAGCGTTTTTAGAGACTTATAAGAACGCGCCGATTTGCTCGGAGATAATTTTTCGTTGCTCCTTGAAAGTTTTTACTGTAAGCAAGATATTTTTTACTATCTGCTAAGAAAAAGTTTGTTACAAAGTTTGTAACGCTTGTTACAAAGTTTCTAATACATGTTACAAAGTTTGTAATACGTGTTACAAACTTTGTAACAAAAACTTTCTTATAGGATAGAAAAAAAAATATCAAGTAGAAAGGGAAAATTATCAAGGGGATAATAAAAAATATGTCCGAAATAATCGAGCATAACAAACGCCTCGGGCGCGCAACCCCAACCATGGGAGTGGCGCGCCCGAGGCGTTTTTATTTGTTTTGAAAGATTTACTTATTGAGATACGCGTCGATTTCGTCAGCCACGCGGCGGCCGTCGGCAATGCAGCGCACTACGAGCGATGCGCCCGTTCGGGCATCGCCGGCACGGAACACGCCCTCTGCGAGCGGCGTTTGCTCGGGGCGCAAAAAGCCCATGGCGAGCAGCACGAGGTCGGCCTCTATGATTTCCTTGCGTCCCGTGGGGCGCATCGTGGGGCGGCCGCCGTCGGTTGCGGGCAGCCATTCCACTTCCTCCACTTCTACGCCCGTCACTCTGCCGTCGGGCGAGCCGAGGAAGCGGTTGGAGGCGAGGCACCAGCGGCGCGTGCAGCCCTCTTCGTGGCTCGAGGTGGTTTTGAACACCTGCGGCCACTGCGGCCACGGCGTGGCGGGATTGCTGCCTACGGGCGGCTTGGGCATTATTTCTATCTGCGTCACGCTTGCTGCGCCTTGGCGGTTGGCAGTGCCGATGCAGTCGCTGCCTGTGTCGCCGCCGCCGATTACGAGCACGCGCTTGCCCTTGGCTGTGACGCGTTGCTCTTCTGAAAATGTCTGGCCGGCGAGCACGCGGTTTTGCTGCGCCAAAAGCTCAAGTGCGAAGTGAATGCCGCGCAGTTCGCGCCCGGGAATGTCGAGGTTGCGGGCATCGGGCGTGCCCGTGCAGATGCACCAAGCGTCATAGCCTTCGGGCAACGCGTCGAGGGCGACGGCGTGGCCTGTGCGGAACTCTATGCCCTCAGCCTCCATCACGCGCACGCGGCGGTCGATGACAGCCTTTTGCAACTTAAAGTTGGGAATGCCGAAGCGCAGCAACCCGCCCACGTATTCGTCTTTCTCAAACACGGTGACGGCATAACCCATGCGGTTCAAGCGGTTGGCGGCGGCAAGGCCGGCAGGACCCGACCCGATAACCGCTACTTTCTTCCCGTTTCGTACCGGTTGCTCGGGCTGCACATAGCCTTCGAGAAAGGCTGTCTCAATGACGGCGCACTCGTCTTCGCGAATCGTGACGGGCGCGTCGGCACTTAGTTTGAGCACGCAGCTTTTCTCGCACAGCGCGGGGCATATGCGACCGGTAAATTCAGGGAAGTCGTTGGTGGCGGAAAGTATGCGGTAAGCCTCTTCCCAGCGTCCTTTATAAATAGCGTCTTGAAACTCCGGCGGACGGTTGCCCAAAGGGCACGCCCAATGGCAGAAGGGCACGCCGCAGTCCATGCAGCGCGATGCCTGCAAGCGGCGGTCGCTGGAATTCAAGGTTTGCTCCACCTCGCCGAAGTCTGCCACGCGCTCATGCACGGGGCGATAGCCTGCTTCGCGGCGGGGAATGGTCATAAATGCTTTTGGATTGCCCACGGGGATATATGTTATTGGAATTAAGTGAATAATGCTTTGGGGGATTTTATTTATGAAGTGAATTGAACAAAAACAGTCAAAACCGCTTGTCCTGTGTGGGCCTAACGGCTCGCCTTATCGGAGTAGGGGCGTTTTAAAACGCCCGCCGTGTGCACCGAAAGGCTCGACTAATGCAGATAACCGATTACCGGGCGTTTTGCAAAACGCCCCTACTGGCTGCGGTCTGTTCCCAACCGCTCACACAGGACAAGCAAAAAACAGAAAAAAGTGGACGATTGTTTTTGTCAAAATGTCGTTTTATTAATTGCTTAATAATCAATCTGCACTTCGGCGATTTTTTGCTGGAGCTTGCGCATCTGCTCTTCGGCCAGGACGCGCTTGTACTCAATCGGCATCACGCAGATAAAGTCGTCGACGTAGCGATTCCAGTCATCGAGTATCGTGCGTGCAAGCTGCGAGCCGGTGTAGAGGTAGTGCTGGCGGATAAGTTCGTGGAGTTCCTTGCGCGAGGCGGAATCCTCGAGCAGCGAAAGCTCCACCATTTCCATATTGCAGAAATAGTCGAAATTGCGGTCGCGGTCGAGCACGTAAGCCACGCCGCCGCTCATGCCGGCAGCGAAGTTGCGCCCCGTAGGGCCGAGCACCACCACGCGGCCGCCCGTCATGTATTCGCAGCAATGGTCGCCCACGCCTTCCACCACCGCCACCGCGCCCGAGTTGCGCACGGCGAAGCGTTCGCCCACGCGGCCGTTGATGTACACCTCGCCCTCCGTTGCGCCGTAGAGCAGCGTGTTACCCGCAATCGTGTTGTCGGAAGCGGCATAGCGGGCGCGCTTGGGCGGCATCACGGCGATGCGTCCGCCGCTGAGCCCTTTGCCGAGATAGTCGTTCGCCTCGCCCTCGAGCCTGAAATACAAGCCCTTCGTGAGGAATGCGCCGAAACTCTGGCCAGCCGCGCCCTTGAAGTTCACGGTCACCGTGCCGTCGGGCAGTCCGTCCGCACCGTGGCGCAATGCCACCGCACCGGCGAGGCGCGTGCCCACGGCTCGGTCAGTGTTGCAAATGGGGTATTCGAGCGAAATCTCGCGCTGCGTCTCCACAGCCGGCGCGGCAGCCTCGAAGAGCGCTGCGTCCATACCCGTCTCTCCCTCGCCGGCCGTGTTGCCCGGCATGAAGTGGAGCGGTGCATTGCCGCCCACGCGGTGGAGCAGGCGGCTGAAGTCGAGCAGCGCCGTCTTGCTGCCCTCGGCAGAGGGCTTGATGCTGACGAGGTCGGTGCGGCCAATGATGTCGTCGAGGCGGCGGAAGCCCATTTCGGAGAGATATTCGCGCACCTCGCGGGCGAGGAAGCGGAAATAGTTCACCACATATTCGTAGTGCCCCCTGAAATGCTCGCGCAACTCCGGATTTTGCGTTGCCACGCCCACGGGGCAGGTGTTCGCGTGGCACTTGCGCATCATCACGCAGCCCAGCACGATGAGCACCGCCGTGCCGAAGCCGAACTCCTCCGCGCCGAGCAATGCCATCGACACAATGTCGCGCCCCGTCTTGATCTGTCCGTCGGTCTGCAAGCGCACCTTGCCGCGCAAGCCGTTGAGCACGAGCGTCTGCTGCGTCTCTGCCAGTCCAATCTCGGGCGGAATGCCCGCGTAGCGCATCGACGACGCGGGCGACGCGCCCGTGCCGCCCTCCGCGCCGGAGATGACGATGAGGTCGGCCTTCGCCTTTGCCACACCGGCGGCAATGGTGCCCACGCCGCTCTCTGCCACCAGTTTCACGCTCACCGCCGCGCGGGGGTTGAGGTGCTTGAGGTCGAAGATAAGCTGCGCGAGGTCTTCGATAGAATATATGTCGTGGTGGGGCGGGGGCGATATGAGCGAGATGCCGGGAATGGAGTGGCGGGTGCGGGCGATGATGTCGTTCACCTTATAGCCCGGCAGCTGTCCGCCCTCGCCGGGCTTCGCGCCTTGCGCCACCTTAATCTGTATCTCCTCGGCATTGACGAGATATTCCGCCGTCACGCCGAAGCGGCCGGAGGCGATTTGCTTCGTCTTGCTGCACAGCGAGATACCGTCGAAGGTTTCGTGGAAGCGGTCGCTGTCCTCGCCGCCCTCGCCCGTGTTGCTGCGCGTGCCGAGCTTGTTCATAGCCAAAGCCAAGGCCTCGTGCGCCTCCTTGCTGATTGCGCCGAACGACATTGCGCCCGTCACAAAGCGGCGCACCAGGTCGTCTTCGCTCTCCACCTCTTCAATGGGCACGGGCACGGCTGCCTTGCGGAACTCAAAGAAGTCGCGCAGGAATATCGGCGCAGGCTTCTCGTCGGCGAGGCGGGTAAATTCCTTAAACTTCTTGTAGCTGCCGAGGCGCGTGGCGAGTTGCAGGGCGGCAATGGTTTCGGGATTCCACGCGTGGGCGATGCCGTCCTTGCGGTAGGAGAACTGCCCTACGTGGGGCAAGAGTTCGCCGAGCGCGGCGGCCTCGATCGAGGGCTGCGCGGAGAACGCGGCGCGGTGGAAGCGCAGGGCATCGTCCGCCACCTCTTTCAGGCCTATGCCGCCGATGCTCGACTGCTTCGTGCCGAAATACGTTTTGAGCAAATCCTTGCCAAGCCCCACCGCCTCGAATATCTTTGCGCCGCGATAGGAGCGAATGGTAGAGATGCCCATTTTCGACATAATCTTATACAAGCCCTTACGCAAGGCCTTGATGTAGTTGGCCTCGGCCGTCTCGTAGTTCATCTGCACCTCGCCGCGCCGCACGAGGTCGTCGAGCACGGCGAAGGCCATGTAGGGATTGATGGCACTCGCGCCGTAGCCCAAGAGCAGGGCGGCGTGCATCACCTCGCGTATTTCGCCGCTCTCCACGATGAGCGCGGTTTCCACGCGCTTCTGCACCGCAATCAGATGATGATGCACGGCGCTCACGGCAAGCAGCGAGGGGATGGCGGCGTGAGTGGCGTCGATGCCGCGGTCGGTAAGAATGATATAGTTCACGCCGTCCTGCACCGACTGCGCCGCCTTTTGGCAAAGGTCGTCGAGCGCGAGGCGCATGGCTTCCTCGGGGTTGTCGGCGCGGGCATCGAAGAGCATGGGCAGTTTGATGGTCTTGAAACCCTTGTAACGGATATTGCAGAGAATGTCGAGTTGGCGGTTGTTGAGCACCGGGTGCGGCAGGCGCACCATTTTGCAATGCGCCTCGTTGGGCAGGAGAATGTTCATGCCCACCGCGCCGATGTATTCCGTGAGCGACATGACGAGCTCCTCGCGTATGGGGTCGATGGCGGGGTTGGTCACCTGCGCGAACTGCTGGCGGAAGTAGTTGAACAGGAGTTGCGGCTCGCCGCTGAGCACGGCGGGGGGCGTGTCGTTGCCCATCGATGCCACAGGCTCTGCGCCGCCGGTGCACATCGGCACAAGAGTGCGTTCTACGTCTTCTCGCGTAAAGCCGAAGGCCGAGAGGCGCAGGCGCAGGTCGCTCACGGCATTTTCCACCTTACGCCCGCTTTTCAGAGCGTCGAGTTCGATGCGGTTGGTCGAGAGCCAGCTGCGGTAGGGCTTGGCCTCGGCGAGGCTTTTCTTTATCTCCTCGTCGCGCAGGATTTTGCCCTCGAGCGTATCGACGAGCAGGATTTTGCCCGGTTGCAGCCGTCCTTTCTCCTTGATTTCAGATGCCTCGTAGGGCAGCACGCCCGCCTCGGAGGCAACCACGAGTTGCCCGCCCTCGGTGATGAGGTAGCGGGCGGGGCGCAGGCCGTTGCGGTCGAGCATGCCGCCGGCATAGCGTCCGTCGCTGAAGAGCAGGGCGGCAGGGCCGTCCCACGGTTCCATAAGGATAGAATGGTATTCGTAGAAAGCTTTGAGGTCTTCGCTAATCGGATTTTTATCGTCAAAGCTCTCCGGCACGAGCATTGCCATGGCGTGGGGCAGGCTCAACCCCGACATCACGAGAAACTCCAAGGCGTTGTCGAGCGAAGCCGAGTCGCTCATGCCGGGCTGCAAGATGGGGCGTATGTCCTTCACGTCGCCGAGGCGGGGCGTGGAGAGCACGGCCTCGCGCGCCTCCATCCAGCCGCGGTTGCCGCGTATGGTGTTGATTTCGCCGTTGTGCGCCAAGAGGCGGAAGGGCTGCGCGAGGCTCCACGTGGGGAACGTGTTGGTGGAAAAGCGCGAGTGCACCACCGCCAGGCCGCTCGTGAAGTAGGGCTGTGCAAGGTCGGCGAAGTAAGTGCGCACCTGCATCGACGAGAGCATGCCTTTATATATTATTGTCTTCGACGAAAGCGACACGATGTAGCAGCCGCCTTGCTGCTGCGTGCGCTGCTCGGTCTTTTTGCGTACGATGTAGAGGCGGCGTTCCAGTTCGTCGCCGTCGGCCCCCGTGAGAAACACCTGGCGGATGGCAGGCTCCGTGGCGCGCGCCTCTATGCCGAGCACGTCGGAATGCACCGGCACCTCGCGCACATGCATCAGCGTCAGGCCTTCCTTCTCTGCTTCTTCGGCGAGGATTTTTAGGAAATCCGACTGGCGCAGTTCGTCTTTGGGCAAAAATATAAGGCCGGTGCCATACCGACCTTTTTCGGGCACGGGAATACCTTGGAGGAGGATAAACTCGTGCGGTATCTGAACCATGATGCCTGCGCCGTCGCCTGTCTTGTTGTCTGCACCCTCTGCGCCTCTATGCTTCATGTTCTCGAGGATACGCAGGGCGTTGTCTACCAGTTCGTGCGACTTGCCGCCGTGAACGTTTACCACCATGCCCACGCCGCAAGCATCGTGCTCGTTGGCGGGGTCGTAAAGTCCGGCAGCCGTTGTGTTGTGATATTGCATGAGCAGTAAAAGTTGTTTCTTAGTGACGAGTAGACAAGTAAACGAGTAGACGAGACAGAAATGTCATGCAAGCGAGCGCAATTAAGTTTACTTAAATTGCCGAGCGCAGCCGACATTATGTAAATGCCTTTCAAAATCAATATTTATAAGAGAAACTTGTCTCGTTTACTTGTCTACTCGTTTACTTGTTTACTGTGTTGTTTGTTTTTCTGCCTGCAAAATTACGTTTTTCCTTTCAAAAAACCGTATAAAAGCCGCTTTTAATATAAGATATGCTGCAAAAGAGTGCCCTTCAAATGCTTTTTGGTATTTGCGAGCGCGATGCGCGGTGCTTTTAGGTTCAGGTTGCGGCGGAAAGTCCTCATCATTTCCCTCTACTCCTTGATTATATTCAAAAAACGCGACCTTTTTCCCCTGCCGCTGCATTTCTTCAAACACAATCTTGGCGGCAATAGCATTTTTGTTGTAATTTTGGAGCGATTATGCCCTTTTCTTATATGAAAGGCGGCAATTTTGAATTAAAAACAAGCAATGCAAAAGAATAAAACGACTGTTTCGCGGCAAAAAGCGGCGGCGCAGAAAAGCGGCGGCAAGATGCCGGCAAAGATTGCGGCACGCACCGCCTACGCCATCGGCTTTGCGCTCTTCTACGGCTTCTTCAGTTTCACTTACGGCGACGTGCTCGTGCGCGCCGAGCAGGAAAGTTTTTTCAGTTTCGACGCATCGTTGATGAAGTACGTGCTCGACCAGGCTTGCGGCTACCTGTATTGGGCGGGGCGTTTCGTGCTCCTGGCGTGCAAGAATGCCTGGACGGGCGCACTGCTGCTCGCTGCCGTGTTCACCCTCACGGCATGGCTCATTGACCGCACCCTGCGGTTGCCGGCAAAGCAGTGCGGCGCGGGATTTGTGGTGCCTGCGACTGTCGTGGGCTGGATGCTCTGGCGCGGCACCAATATTTATTATAAATCAGAACCCTCGCTCATTGTACTCGTACCGCTCGGGCTACTGCTCCTCGCGGCACTGGCGGCTGCCGTGTCGCGGCTGCTGAAAGGCCGTTTCGCTTTTCCAAAAGATGCTTCGGCAAAACCTTTCGGCGCGGCAGTTCCCGTCCTTTGCGTGGCAGTGCTCATTGCTTGCGCCCATATCTTAACCTTGCCCAGCGGGCAGAATGGGAACAGATTATAGAAGAGGTGCGTGCCGCCAAGCGTCCCACGCGAACGCCGGCAGCCTATCACGCCATTGCCCTTGTGCAGACGGGACAATTGCTTGAGGGAATGTTTGATATTGTCTACGATTATCCCGACGCGCGACTCGACCTCATCGAGGGCGGCGAGGAATATGCGATGTTCGTGCCTGATGCCAATCTCTACGCCGGCCTTGTCAATGCCGGCTACCGCACCAATATGGACCACGTGGTGATGGACGGGCCGCGCCTCTATTATCTCAAGCGCATGGTGCAGTGCGCCATTCTCAATGAAGAGCATCGCCTGGCGGAGAAATATCTCGACATCATCAGCCACAACCCCTTTGAGAGCGAGTTTGTGGAGAAATACACCGCGCTGAACAACAACCCGAAAGCCGTGGAAGAAGATGCCGAACTCGCCGCTATCCGCACCTTGCTGCCACGCGAGCAACGTTTTGAGCAGAGCTACCGCATGCCGGCATTCCTCGGCTACAACGTGGGACTGACGGAAGGCTCCGACGCCACGCTCGTCACCTCGGCCGCCGCCTGTCTTTACTCCAAAGACCTGCAAGCTTTCCTGCTCCGGGCGCAAATCCTCGCGCAGAAGGGCTTCAGCATGACCAAAAGCGTGATGCAGGCTCTGGCCATCATGTCGCTCAAAGACCCGAATATCGAAAAGATGTTCAATATTCCGCCTTATGTTCAAAACGAAGTAAGGTCGTTCTTGGTAGAAGCCAAGCCGTACGTCAAGGACCGCTACGAACTGCGCAAGAACCTGAAGAAGAATTGGCTCGGCAGCTATATGTATTATTATTATTGTGAGAACAACGAACCCGACCAAGTGCGCCCCGCCACCGAGAGTAACCACAAGGCAGGGGTGAATTAGTAAGCCCGTTTACTTGTCTACTTGTCAACTAAAGCCTCGACACTTATGAAAAACAATATATTTCTCCTCGTGCTTGCCGCCTGCCTGCTCGTCTCGTGCGCCCGGCAGGTCGAGATACCCGCAGAAAGCACGCCCGTGAATGAAGCGGCCGACATCTATCCCGATTACCGCGACATCGTAGTCCCGCCCAACATCGCGCCGCTCAACTTTATGGTAAAATCGGAGGGCGACGAATATGTTGCCGCCGTTACCGACGGCAAGCGCACCGTCACTGCCGGCGCAGCCGCCGACGGAAAACTGGCGTTCGACTCTACGGAGTGGCGGCAGTTGCTCGCCGAAGCCAAGGGCAAGGAACTCGCCGTTACGGTCTATGCCAAGCGCGGCGCGGACTGGGTGCAATTTCCCAAATACGGCATCGGCGTGGCAGAAGAGCCGATTGACCCTTATCTGTCCTATCGCCTCATCGAACCGAGTTACGAACTTTATCGCCAGCTCGGCCTTTACCAGCGCAATCTCGAAAACTTTTCGGAAAGCGTGATTTATGAGAACAACCGTTCCTACGAACGCGACAACAACCACTGCGTGAACTGCCACAATTATCAGGCTTACGACACGCAGCACATGCTCTTCCACGTGCGTGCCCAGCACGGCGGCACGGTCTTTGTGGAAAACGGCAAGGTGAGAAAGGTGAATATGAAATGCGACTCAATCCTATCGTCTACCGTCTACCCCACGTGGCACCCCAAGCGCAACTGGGTGGTCTTCTCTTCCAACCAAACGGGACAGACGTTCCACATGGTGAACCGCCAGAAGATTGAAGTGGTCGACTACGGCTCTGACCTCGTGTTCTTCGATGCCGACAAGAACACGCTGACCAATATCCTCAAAACGGACAGCGAGCTGGAAACCTTCCCCTGCTGGACGCCCGACGGCAAGAGCGTGGTGTATTGCTCCGCCCGCGTGCCGCAGTTTGCTGGCGTGCCCGACTCTGTGCGGCGCGACCGCGTGAGCGACATCTACGACAGCCTGCATTATAGCCTGCGCATCATCGACTTCGATGAACAGACCCGCCGCTTCTCCGCGCCCCGCACGCTCGTCAATGCCGATAGCCTCAGCACGAGCATTGCCGTGCCGCGCGTCAGCCCCGACGGCCGCTACGTGCTCTTCACAATGGCCGACTACGGGCAGTTTCATATTTGGCACAAGAATGCCGACCTTTACGTCAAGGATATGCAGACGGGCGAGGTGCGCCCGCTCACGCCTGCCAACAGCGAGTATGCCGACAGCTACCACACTTGGAGCAGCAACGGCCGCTGGATTGTAGTCGCTTCGCGCCGTGAGGACAACAACTATTCGCGCGTCTTTATTGCCTATTTCGACAAGGACGGCCAAGCCCATAAGGCGTTCCTCCTGCCGCAGGAAGACCCGGAGCATAACATTTTACTCGAAAAGAGCTACAACGTGCCTGAACTCACCAAGAACGCCGTGCCCGTCACGCCCGAAGAACTCAAAAAGGCGATTTATGACGACGATGCCGCCCAAAAGGTAAGTTATAAGAAGTCTAATTAAATATTGAGGCGGTCTCTGCCATAACTCGTCTACTTGTTTACTCGTCTACTCGTTTACTCGTCTACTTGTTTACTCGTCTACTCGTTTACTTATCAACTCGTTTACTCAAAAATCAAAAAAATATCTCTCCATGAAAAACCTTAATTCTCTCTTTGCTTCGCTGCTGCGCCCCATGCTGGCACTGCTCGTAGCAAACTGCCTTACGCTGACCGCAACGGCAGAAACCGCGCCCGTATCGGGCAGCGTCTACCGGGCAAGCCCTTTCCACGGGCGGCAGCTACACGAAAGGCGACAACCTCACAATGGGAACCAACTCGCCAACCGCCACGGCGCAGGACTGGGTACTGCTCGCAGCAGGCGCCAAGAACGTTTATGTGATTTACAATCCCGAAACCGAACTGGCCATCGACCAGGCATTAGACTCTTCCTCCCAACTGCTGCATTGGACGATGGAATTGAAAAATACCAATCAGAAGTTCCTCGTTGAGGCAGTAGAAGGCGAAGCCGATACCTATCGCCTGCTCTCTGCCGACGGCTCGAAAGCCGCAAACTCTCCGACACTGGTCGCACGCACAGCATCAACTACCCCGTGGCAGGCATGAACTACGTGATAGCCAATGCTTCCACAGGCAAGGTGCTTACCAACCGCGGCGACGGCAGCAACAACGCCCGCATCTATGCCGACGACTATGTCGAGGGCGACTATGCGCAGGTGTGGCAGCTCGAACAGCTGAGCAGTTATCCCGCCTACTATATCCTTTACAACAAAACCTATAACTCTGCCATCGATGTTGCCCTCGACAACAAGCGCTACCCCTTGCAATGGACGCTCACCACTTCTTACAGCTACAACCAGCTGGCGCAAATCGAGGCAACCGATGACGGCAACTACCGCTTCAAATATACGAAGGGCACTAACTCTTATTACATTACCGCCCTTGCCAACGGCAACACGGGCCTGACGCAAGATGCCGATGCAGCCACGGCCGCCTTTACCCTGCGCGGCGTGGGCACGCCCGAAGAACCCGAACCTAATCCTTGGGAGAATGAGGCGTTTTTTGAGGAAAATAAAGAGCCTGCGCACGCCACCTTCATTCCTTACGCCTCTACCGAACAGATGCGCGGCGATGCCAGCTACGAGAAGCCTTGGCTCACGCCCGAAAACGCCGAGGTGCTATCGCTCAACGGACTGTGGAAACTCAATTACGTCACCACGCCCGCGCAGCGTCCCGGCGAGGAAGATTTCTGGGGCGACAACGCCGACGTTTCGGCGTGGGACACCATCACCGTGCCCTCCTGCCTCGAAATGAAAGGCTACGGCGAACCTTTATATATAAATGTAGAATATGCCTTTGCCGACAACCCGCCCTACATTCAGATGAAGCCGGGGCTGAACAACTCCGTAGGCTCTTACCGCCGCACTTTCGACCTGCCCGCCGGTTGGGACGGCAAGCGCCTCTTCCTCCACTTCGACGGCATTTACGGCGCAGCCTTCGTATGGATGAACGGCCGGTACGTGGGCTACACGCAAGGCAGCAACAACGATGCTGAGTTCGACGTCACCGCCGCAGCCCGCACGGGCGAGAACAATGTGTGCGTTCAGGTGTTCCGCTGGAGCGACGGCTCTTACATCGAAGGGCAGGACATGTTCCACATGAGCGGCATTCACCGCGACGTCTATCTCTACGCCACGCCCAAGGCCTTCGTGCGCGACCACTACATCACCGCCGCGCTCAACGCGACTTATAATGGCGGCACGATGAACGTGAATGTCGAAATGGACAACCGCGACGGACTCGCCGCCGCCAAGAAAGTCAAGGTGAGCCTGCTCTCGCCCAGTGGCGAAACGGTGGCAACGGAGACTAAGGACTTTGCTTCTCCTTCACGCTTTCCGACCTCCTGCCCTGGACGGCCGAAACGCCCAACCTCTACACCGTGGAAGTGGCGCAGCTCACCGCCGACGGCAAAGAAGAAATGGCATTTTCCACAAAATACGGCTTCCGCACCGTGGAGATTAAGAACAACAAGATGACCATCAACGGCCAGCGCGTATTCTTCCGTGGCGCGAACCTCCAAGACACGCACCCCGTGCACGGCCGTACCGTCGACGTGCCCACCATGCTCAAAGACGTTATCATGATGAAGCAGGCCAACATGAACACCGTGCGCACCAGCCACTACCCCCGCCAGGCAAAGATGTACGCCATGTTCGACTACTACGGCCTCTATTGCATGGACGAGGCCGACCTCGAATGCCACAAGAACTGGGAAGACAATCTCGGTCTTTCCAACACCGCCTCCTGGGAGCCGGCCTACGTGGACCGCGTTGAGCGCATGGTGCTGCGCGACCGCAACCACCCCTCCGTCTGCTTCTGGTCGCTCGGCAATGAGTCGGGCGTCGGCAGCAACCTGAAAGCCTGCTACGACCGTGCGCACGAACTCGACAACCGCCCCGTACACTACGAAGGAGCAACGCGCGGCAATGCCGATTATTCTGATATGTGGAGCGTGATGTACCCCAAAGTCAGCCTCGTCACGTCGCAGGCCAACAACAACTGGCGCAAGCAGCCTTATTTCATGTGCGAATATGCCCACGCTATGGGCAACGCCGTGGGCAACCTCAAAGAATACTGGGATATCATCGAGGGCAGCACCTACGGTATGGGCGGCTGCATCTGGGACTGGGTGGACCAGTCTGTCTATCGTTCCGATGACATCAAAGACGGCAACCTCACCACCAACGGTTTCCCGCGCTATCAGTCCGGCTACGACTTCCCCGGCCCTGCGCAGGGCAACTTCGTGAACAACGGCCTCGTGAGTGCCGACCGCGCTTGGTCGCCCAAGCTCGCGGAGGTTAAAAAGGTGTACCAGTGCGTGCGCTTCGGCGATTTCTATCCCTCTACAAAGAAAGCAAGCATTAAGAACATGTACCACTTCACCAACCTCAACCTCTACGAGATGCACTACGCCGTGCTCGCCAATGGCCATCAGGTGGAAGAAGGCACGTTCAATATGCCAGCCCTCAAAGCCGGCAACACTTTGCTCGTAGATATTCCTTACGCCTATCAGCCCGCTGCCGATGAGGAATGCCTCCTCAACCTGGAAGTGCGCCTCAAAGAAGATACCCCGTGGGCTGAGGCCGGCTATGCCATCGCCTCCCACCAGTATGCCGTGCAGGAAGCAACTGCCAAGTTGCCCGCCGTCGATACGGGCAATGCCGTGGCGTTTACGGTCGACACGTCCAACGCCAACCGCGTGGTACTTACTTCCGACAAGGCAAAATTCATTTTCAGCAAGAGCGGGTTGCTTTCCGCTTGGACTTACAACGGTCAGTCTGTTATGACCGCCGGTCCCGAGTATGCCAACTTCCGTTGGGTGGAAAACGATGAGGCCGCCGGCAACACAGCCTCCGCCGCTAATGGCATCGATGCAAGCACCCGCGCCATGAGTTACACCGTAGCCGCCGACGGCAAGTCGGCACGGTTCACCGTAGATGCCGCCGGCACGCTCTGCTCTTACAACTTCGTTTATGACGTATATGCCAACGGCGTTATGGAACTCACTGCTTCTTACACGCCGCAGACCAGCGACTTGCGCCGCATCGGTATGCTGATGCGCTTCCCCGCTGCTTTCGACAACGTGAGCTACTATGCCCGCGGCCCGTGGGAGAACTACATCGACCGCCAAACGGCCACCACCGTGACCGACATGTTCGAGGCTTATCCCCGTCCGCAAACCTGCGGCAACCACCTCGACCTGCGCGAACTCGTTCTGGCAAATGCCGACAACTCGCTCGGCGTCAAGGTTGAGAAAGCCGATGGGCAGGTAGCCTTCCAGTTGCTCCACTACGACGACGAGGCGCTCTCCAAAGCCCGCCACCGCTGGGACGCTACAATCTCGGCGAAGGACGTTTACGCCCACTTCGACTATATGCAGAAAGGTCTGGGCAACGGCAGCTGCGGACAGAACACGGGCACGCTCACGAAATACTTCTGCCCCTCGTCTGGCACATATACTTATAAGTTGCGCTTCACGCCGTTCGACAAGACCGACACCGGCATAGCCGCCGCGCCCCTCGCAGCCGACGCTGCCGACTACGCCATTCGCCACAGCGGCGGCATCGTCACGCTGACGGGCAATATCGAAGCCGGCACCGCCGTGGCTGCCTACAACCTCGGCGGCGTGCGCGTGGCCAATGCCGCCACAGCCGTCGGCACGCAGAGCCTCTCGCTCAACCTCGGCGCACAGCCCCACGGCGCATATCTCATCACCGTGACCAATGCCAGCGGCACGCGTACGCACAAGATTGTAAAATGATAATGCATTATCCCTAAAACGGTAAAAAAAAGCCGCAGACCCCCGCCTGCGGCTTTTTTATTATCCCGACTCATCTACTCTATTTTTACCCGTCTACTCCTATGGTCCATATATTATTTATATGCCTCGGCAACATTTGCCGCTCCCCTTTGGCCGAAGAGGTGTTCCGCACGCTGGCGGAGCGCGGCGGCAGGGAAAAAGATTTTGAGATTGACTCTGCCGGACTGATTGACTATCACGAAGGCGAACTTGCCGATGAACGCATGCGGCGCACGGCTGCGCGGCGCGGCTATCGCCTCACGCATCGCTCGCGTCCCGTCACTGCCGCCGACTTCCGCCGTTTCGACTACATCGTGGCAATGGACGCTGCCAACCTGCGCGGCCTTGCCCGTCTGCGCCCGGCAGAGGCCAAGGCGGAGGTAGTGCTGCTCGCCGATTATCTCACGCGCCACGCCTCCTCTTCCATTCCCGACCCTTATTATGGCACCGCAGCCGATTTCGAGCACGTCGTGGATCTCTGCGAAGATGCCTGCGCCGAGCTGTTATGCCGCTTGGCGTAGAGAAGCAGATACGATTTTCCCCATCAAGGTTTGCAACGCTGGCCTTGATGGGGAACGTTTTCGTTAAGCCAGATGAGCAAAGTCGAGTTTACTCGAACTTTACCATGGCGAGAAAACGTCTGTTGAAAACGAACGTTTTTTTTGGCGTTAAAGAGTTTACGAGTAAACGAGTCTATTCTGTGAGCTCGGCGGGCAGGATTGGCATTGCGCCATTCTTCGTGCATACGAATGCCGAGGTTTGCACGGCGAGCGTGTGGGCTTCCGCCACGCTTTTCCCTTTCAGGATTGAGGCGATGAAGGCGGCGGTGAAGCTATCGCCCGCGCCCACCGTATCGGCCACCTCCACTTTCGGCGTGGGCTGGTAAGACACGTGGCCCGGCGTGAAGACGTAGCTGCCATTAATGCCGCAGGTGAGGATAAGCATTTTGAGATTGTATTTGCCGAGCAATATCCAGCATTTGTCTTGGAGGTCGATGCCGGGATAGCCGAACATGCGGCTTACAGCCACGAGTTCCTCGTCGTTAATCTTCAAAATGTTGCAGCGCCTCATAGACGCGCAGAGGATTTCCTTGCTGTAAAAGCCTTGGCGCAGGTTCACGTCGAAAACCACGAGATTGTCGTCGTTCTTTGGCATGGCATCGAGGAAACGATGTATCGTTTCGCGCGACACGATGTTGCGCTGCGCCAGCGAGCCGAAGCAGACGGCCCGAGTGTTCTCGGCCAAGGCCTTGAGCGAGGCGGTGTAAGGGATATTGTCCCACGCCACGTTTTCCTTGATTTCATACTGCGGAATGCCCGCCTGGTCTATCTCCACCTGCACCGTGCCGGTGGGGTAAGGCACTTCGGCGATGTGATGGTTCACGCCTTTCGATGTAAGGTTGTCTATGATTTCCTTTCCCAGGGTGTCGCCCCCTACGGCGCTCACAACGCAACTGTTCAAACCGAACTGCGATACGTGGTAGGCGAAGTTGGCGGGTGCGCCGCCGATTTTCTTGCCGTCGGGCAATACGTCCCAAAGGGCTTCGCCCATTCCTACTACAATGTCTTTCATGATAATTTTATTATATAAAGGTTTTTGTTTTTTTTGTAAAAACGGATTTACTTTACTTTTATTTTAAGCGTGTAGAACATGAGATAAACCACTCCGACGGCCATCACCGCTACCGAGCCGATTTGTCCGAAAGCATCGGCGGCAAAGCCCATGGCAAGGGGGAACACCGTGCCGCCGAAGAGACCCATAATCATCAGTCCCGACACCTCGTTGCGCTCGTCCTCGGGCGAATATACCAGAGCCTGAGAGAAAACCACCGAGAAGACGTTGGAGTTGCCAAAGCCTATCAGGGCGATGCCGATGTAGAGGGGCATAAGCGAGTGGCCCGCCATCAGGATGCAAATGCCGGCAAGCATCAGCAGCACGCTGGCGGCGAAAAAGACCTTCGGCGAGAGGTAGCGCAGGAGCAGCGCGCCGAGGAAACACCCCACGGTGCGGAAGATGAAATACACGCCCGTGGCAAAACTGGCCTCCTCTAAGGGCAGTCCCATGCGCTCCATGATAATCTTGGGTGCAACGGTATTGGTGCCCACATCGATGCCCACGTGGCACATGATGCCTATGAAGCAGAGCAGCACGAACGGATTGCCCAGCAGTTTCAGGCACTGCCCTATGTTCGTTGCCCGCTCAGGGCGTTCCTCCTCGATAGGCGTGGCGGCGAGGAGCGAGATAGAAAGGAAGCTCACCACGGCGTAGATGACAAACAAGGCGCGCCAGCCCAGTCCGAAGGTGGGGAATACCGTAGTGGCGCCCCATGCGGCGATGACCGGTGCCAAGAAGGAGGCTATGGCCTTGACAAACTGTCCGAAGGTAAGGGTGGAGGCGAGTTTGTCGCCGGGGGTCAGGTTGGTGACCAATGGATTAAGCGAGGTTTGCATGATGGCATTGCCGAGCAGCATCACCGTGTAGCTGTCGCCGAAGGCGGGGAAGATGAGCGAGAGGGTGGTGACGGCCTGGCTGATCAATACGGTGCGCTTGCGCCCGATGCGGTTCATCAGCATGCCCGTGGGCACAGAGAAGATGAGAAACCAGAAGAACACGAGTGAGGGAAACAGGTTGGCCTGCGCATCGGTTAGCGAAAGGTCTTTTTGGACATAGTTGGACGCGGTGCCCACAAGGTCCACGAAACCCATCACGAAGAAGCAAAGCATCACGGGAATGATTTGCAAAAGAAAGGACTTACGGTTGGTAACAAGCGGTTGAGCCATGATGTTTGTTATTTTATTTTATTTGTTTAGTGTTTACTTGGATAACTTCCTAATTATTTCACTGCTCCTTGATTGAGAAGATATTAAGATTGCTTATCTTAGTGCTTCCCCCGTGCGAGGTGACAGAAAGCTTGGAATAGGGCTGCGTGGGGAATACAAGGTTTGTGGAAACGAAGTGCCCGTTATTGCCGAACACCTCGATGCTCGACCTGTCGATGAAGATACGCAGGGAAATCTTCCGCCCGTTTTCAAAAGTGGGCGCAACGGTCACGGCGGGGAAGTCCTTGCTGAAATCTTTCAGCCCGCTGTTGCGGCGGTCGAAGGCGAGCGTGTGGGCGGCAGGGTTGTAAGTGAGTGCCACGCGCTCTCCAGCTTTGTTGGTGATATCGATGCTTACGGAGTCGGCCTTGCGGGCATCGATGTCGAGGAGTATTTCACAGATGCCCCGTTGGGCGGCGGGCAGTTCAAATACGCACGGCTTCTTTCCTGCGGTAGCCTTTTTGGCCTTGCAGGCCAGTGTGCCGCGCAGCGCGGTGAGTTCGGCTGCTGGGGCAGAGGCGAGGTAAATTTCGCCATCGGGGGCGCGGAAGAGGCTGAGGTCGCGCGGCAGCGTGTTGGCACTGCGATATTGCGTGGTCGGCACTTCGGCGGCATATTGCCAGTTGCTCATCCACCCGATTACGGTGCGGCGGTTTTGCGGCGTGCCCGACCAACTCACGGTGGCATAGTGGTCCTTTCCGAAGTCCATCCATTTGGTGGGAATGCGCCCCGAGGCATCGGTGTCGCTCGTGAACGTCTTGCCGTCGAAGTCGCCAATGAAGTATTGCGTAGCGCTGCCGCCGAAGGGGCCGCCGGGATTGAGGTTGCAGATAAGCACCCATTTCTCTTCGTCCGTGCCCTCCACTTTCAGTTTGAAGAGGTCGGGGCATTCCCACACGCCGTCCTGTGCGCCTTCGCCTTTTCCGAAAGCGCTTTGCAGCGTCCACACTTTAAGGTCGGGCGAGGTGAAGAAAAGAATTTCGTGGTCGAGGGCGTGTGCCAGCGTCATTACCCATTGCCCCGCCTTCTCGTCCCAAAACATATTTGGGTCGCGGGCTTCGCTTTCCAAAGTCAATACTGGGTTGCCTGCATAGCGCTGGAACGTCGTGCCGCCGTCGGTGCTGTATGCCATGCTTTGATACTGGCTTGCGTCGCACGAGGTGTAGAGTGCCACGATGGCATCTTTCCCGAAGCCGGCCGTACCTGCGCTGTCCACGACAGAACTGCCGCTAAACACGTGCCCCAGTCCGTCCACTTCGAGGGCCACGGGCTGATGTTCCCAGGTTATAAGGTCTTTCGAGGTAGAATGTCCCCACGACATGTTTTGCCATTTCGACCCGTAGGGATTATATTGGTAATAGAGATGCCATGTGCCGTCTTTGAAGAACATGCCGTTGGGGTCGTTCATCCATCCATAGAGCGGCGTGTGGTGGAACGCCGGGCGGTACTGCTCCCTGTTGGCCGTGTCGAACGTGTCCGAGAGTTTCATTTCCTTCCAGCACGCATCGTCCTTCACCTCGCGGAGCGTGGAGCGCCCCTGTGTGGTCAAGATCCGCTCCTACTACGAGGGTGCCAGCCTCACAGAGAACGAACTCTATTTCCCCATCCCCCTCAATCAGGTGGACAACGCGGGAGACCTCTATAAATAAAATAAGCAAGGCGAAATGCCCCGCGCATACGCAAAACACGGGTCGGCTTCCTGATTAGGAAGCCGACCCGTGTCGTATTATTTGGCTGTTTGCTTTTGACTTATTTCACCAGCACTTTTTCCCCACCTTGTAGTCCTTGCAATAGCGTGTCGATCTGACCGATATAATAGAATGGGATATTCACGAGGCGGAAGGGTTTGGCGTGAGGCGCGGGCGTTGTCACTTCCTGCACCGAATAATTGCCGCTCCATACCCTTAGCGCCACCACTGGGCGCTCACAGGCATTGACAAAAGAGTGCAGGGAGCGCAACCGGGCGTTAGTGCCGGCTTTCACTTCAATGGGGATGATCTGTATGCCATCCTGCCAAATGAAATCCACTTCTGCCGTCGCGCCTTTTTGGTCGCGCACCCAAAAGTATAGGGATTCTTTATATTGCCTGTCGGCTGCGATGCGCAACTCCTGCGCCACGATGTGTTCTGCCGCCCTGCCGCGCCACGTGTCCAACAGTTCCTTGTTTTGCAGATATTGCACCTGAATGCCAGCAAAGAAGTTTGCCAACCCCGTGTCTACCATCATGAGTTTCGGCGCGCGCCTTTTCGCCGGCATGGCGGGGACTGCCGTTGCCGTCACGGGGTAGTCCAAAGAAAGGAGGTAAGCCCTTTCCAGCAAGTCCATGGCATCATGTATTTGCGTGGCGGTGAAGCTGCTGTTGCCGAAGCAGCCGAATGTGATGGTTTCGGCAGCAGAGAGCCAAGCCGTGCTTAATATATGGCGCAAGATTTTCGCCTGTTCCTGATTTTTGGCAAATTTTTCAGCGTCCTCGTTATAGCCTTTCAATAAGGCGTTGAATATGGGCGCGAGCCGCGTGATGTCGCCCGCGTCGAGGTATTCTGCCACCGCCTCGGGCATACCGCCGACAAGCGCATACGTATTAAACTCGGCTATCATGTCTTCGTGTAGCATTTCGGGCACGGAGAGTCCGCGCACCATATCTGCCCAAGCCTCTCCCCTTTTCGCTTCTATATATTCGGCGAACGAGAACGGGCGCAAGGTCAGGTACTCCACGCGCCCCACGGGAAACGACAGTCCTTCTCTTGTCAGGCTTTGCTGTCTGCTCCCCGCAGCAATTACGTGTATCTCGGGCAACTCTTCGTAGAAATAGCGCAACAAGGCCACCGCCTTTGGCTCTTCCTGGATTTCGTCGATAAAGAGCAGTATGCTGCTGTCCTTGCCCTGCATGATTTGGCGGGTGAGGCAGATGTACTGCCACAACGCTCTGACATCGCTGAACTTTCTGAATATTTCGGCATCGCCCTTTTCGAGGTTTAGGTAGACGAAAACATCGAAAGCCTTGCCAAATTCCTTTACGAGCGTGGTTTTCCCCACCTGTCTGGCACCACGCAGCACCAGCGGTTTGCGGTGTGTCTTATTGCGCCAAATATTCAGCTGTTTTACGATCTCTCGCTTGTACATACGCAACACATTGATTTTATGACACAAAGGTAAATCTATTTTCTAAAACATAGGCAACTTTTTCCCAAAATCTTTCTAAAACATAGGCATGAAGCCCCAACAATTAACTACCAACACGGGTCGGTGTACCAGACTCGAAAAGTAGACACGAAAATTTTTTTTAGTTATTACTCATTTACCGAAGTAGACATCGGCAATGTTTTTTCGTGTTTTGATTTCACAA
>SFPF01000130.1 GCA_004552155.1 Bacteroidales bacterium | reverse complement strand
AAGACTAATTTCAACGATGTCAAAGAACTCGATTATCCCCTCTTTGAGGGACTATTTGATTAAATAAACTTCGTCCCAATTTTTACGGGACACTAATGATCAAATGATATTAGATAAAAACCAGTAAAAACATCTTGCTTCGTTTGAAGCCCCAAGGGCACGCCGCAGGTCTTAACGCCGAGCCTGTGAGCCTAATCGGCTCACGCTCGCCCTTAATCCCTGCGGCTGCGGTCGGTTCCCCGCCCGCTTCAAACGCCGCAAGGGAAAAACCATGAAAAACCCGTGAGACCATGATTTGTAATCCATTGCAACGGGTTTTTACCGGTTTTTTTCTTGTTCTGTGTGGGGCGAGCGATAGCCCACACAGAACAAGCTGTTTTTCATGGTTTTTATCGTAATTCATCCAACGGTTAAAGAAGATAGTTTCCTATTATCCTTTTGAAAGAGACATCTAAAAAAGCGTCCGGCGCAGCCTTTGGCGGTGCAGCCGGACGCATATTTATTATGGTTTCATCTTAGATGCCGAGGCTTGCCTTCACGGCTTCCACCTTTTTAAGGGCTTCTTCGCGGGCGGCTTCGTATTCGCAGGCACATTTCATTGCGCCCTTCACTTCCATGTAGAATTTGATCTTCGGCTCCGTGCCGGAGGGGCGGACGCTCACCTTAGTGCCGTCCTCCGTGTACCATTGCAGCACGTTGGAGGCTTCGGGCATGTCGAGCGGCGTGGCGTTGCCGTCGGCATCGTATGCCGTGAGCGTGCCGAAGTCCTTGGTGCAAACCACCTTCGAGCCGGCGAGTTCGGCGGGACGGTTGGCGCGGAAGTTCTCCATCATGGCCTTGATTTCGTCTGCGCCGCTCTTGCCCGGCTTCACCACGTTGATGGTCTTGTTCACGCTAAGGCCATATTCCTTATAGATGTCCATCAGCACGTCGTAGAGCGTCTTGCCGTTGTCTTTCGCCCAAGCGCAGATTTCGGCCAGCAGGGAGCAGGCGCTCACGGCGTCCTTATCGCGCACGAAGTCCTCGGCAAGGAAGCCGTAGCTCTCTTCGCCGCCGCCGATGTACTGCAGTTTGCCCTCGTCGAGGCGGATTTGGCGGGCAATCCACTTGAAGCCCGTGTAGCAGTCGTACATCTTGATGTTGTTCTTGTCGGCAATAGCTTTAATGAGCTCCGTAGTCACGATGGTCTTGACGATAAACTCGTTGCCCTGCATCTTACCCTGCGCTTTGCGGTTCATAATGATGTAGTAGAGGAAGATCATGCAGGTTTGGTTGCCGTCGATGAGCACCCATTCGCCCTTGTCGTTCTTGCAGGCCATACCCACGCGGTCGGCATCGGGGTCGGAGGCCATCACGATGTCGGCATCGAGTTTCTTGGCCAGGTCGAGCGCCATAGAGAGCGCCTCGCCGTTTTCGGGGTTCGGGCTCACCACGGTGGGGAAGTTGCCGTCGGGGATCATCTGCTCGGGCACCGTGTTCACGTTTTCGAAGCCCCAGATTTTGAGCGACTGCGGAATGAGCATCTTGCCCGTGCCGTGGAGCGGCGTGTACACAATCTTCAAATCCTTCTGGCGGGCGATGCACTCGGGGTCGATAGAGAGCGTGTGCACCTTTTCGAGATAGATGTCGTCGATTTCCTTGCCGATGATTTCAATCAGTTCAGGCTTGCCCTCAAAACGGATGTCGGCCACGCTCACCTTGTTCACCTCGTCGATGATACCCTTGTCGTGGGGCGCGAGTACCTGTGCGCCGTCGTCCCAATAGGCCTTGTAACCGTTGTATTCCTTCGGGTTGTGGCTGGCTGTGAGGATAATGCCGCTCTGGCAGCCGAGGTGGCGAATGGCAAACGACATTTCAGGCGTGGGGCGCATGTCGTCGAAGAGATACACCTTGATGCCGTTGGCAGAGAAGATGTTTGCGGCGGTTTCGGCGAAGAGGCGGCTGTTGTTGCGGCTGTCGTGCCCAACGACCACCTTGATTTCATCGAGGTCCTTGAAGTTCTTGTTCAGATAGTTAGAGAGGCCCTGCGTGGCCGCGCCCATCGTATAGATGTTCATGCGGTTCGTGCCCGGTCCCATAATGCCGCGCAGTCCGCCCGTGCCGAATTCGAGGCTGCGATAGAAAGCGTCGATGAGCGGCGTCTTGTCCTCGTTTTCAAGCATGGCTTTCACGCCGGCTTTTGTTTCTGCATCGTAGAGCGGCGAGTCGAGCCACGACTGCGCCACCTGTTCACACTGTTTGAGCGTTTCGTTTTCCATAGATGTTTATCAAGATATTTTAGAAATTAGATAAATGTCATATATGATAATGCAAAACTACGAAAAAACTACAAAAGCAAGCCAGCGGCGGCAAAGAATTTAGCCTTGAAAGAAAATATGGTAGAAAATTGGGAAACCTTTTGCTGCAATCTTAAACCCCGAGAGCGGCGCTGCTATCAAGCAGAAATTTTTGCCTTTCCCCAAGCAAATTTTCCCTTTCTCCTTGATATTTTTTACTATCTGCGCAGATAATTTTTATTACAAAGTTTCTAACATGCGTTACAAACTTTGTAATATGTGTTACAAACTTTCTAACATGTGTTACAAACTTTGTAACAAAAACTTTCTTATAGGATAGTAAAAAATATCTGCTTGAAAATAAAAATTTGCCCCGGGCAAATAAAAAACATCAGGCAGATAGTTTCTATTTGTTTACTGAAAATCCCGCGCCCCTGCAATTTGTCATCTCCAATCTTGATTCCTTTGCTTGGTATTCTTATTGCAAAGGTACCTGGAAGGCACTACGGGGCTTTGTACTGCCTTCCAGGCAGTTAATGCCTTAATCCAGTGTTTCATTATGCGGCAATGAAGCTAATTATACTTCGTAAAAACAGCATCTGAAACTAATTATATTTCGTAAAAATGCGATTTGTTACTAATTATGTTTCGTAAAACAGAGAGAAAAGGCATAGTAGAAAGGACAATCATGCGCAACCTGCGCGAGAAACAGGACCTGCCGCATATCCAAATCCTGACAGGCGTGCGCAGATGCGGCAAGTCGACGGCGTTCAAACTCCTGATCAACGATTTGCTCAAGGCTGGCGTTTCGCCAAAGGCGATACTCAACGTAAACCTCGATGCGCCCGCCTTTATCCCGTATTGGGCAGAGCCGGGCAGGTTGCAGCAAATAGTAGACACCGCCGAACGGCTGACGGGAACGAGCGTAGAGTGGCTGTTCCTCGACGAGATACAGCAGGTGACGGACTGGGAAGTGTTTGTGAAAGCAGCCTACGATGCCCGCCGCTTTCGGAAAATCTATATCACGGGCTCAAACTCCAATCTCCTTGCCAACCGTTTCTCTTCGATGCTCGCCGGAAGATATTTCGCCAACGAGATGCGCCCGTTCAGCCTGAAAGAAGTCTTTGCCGCCTCCGGCGTGGAGACTTTGCTCGAAGGCTATCAAAACACGCCCCTGCTACTGCGCCTGACAGGCAGTTGCATCAAGTACGGCACGTTCCCCGAAATCGTTTTGGGCAAGATGGGCGAAAGCGTAAAAGCGGAACTCCTGCGCAGCTATTTCGACTCAATCGTTCAGAAAGACTGCATTATATACAACGCCGTGCGCGACCCGCACCTCTTCTATCGCGCCGTGAACTATCTGCTGCAAAATGCGGGCAATCGCTTTTCGCCGCAACAGCTCGGCAAGGCTATCGGAAGCAATGAGAATACCATGAACGCCTATCTCAACTATCTTTGCGACAGTTATATATGCAGCGATATACGCAATTTCTCATATTCGCAAAAAGAAGCGAAACGCTCCGACCACAAATGCTATTGCATCGACAATGGTCTGATGCAGGCAAATACGCTGCGCTTCTCGCCCGACAACGGAAGGTTTTTTGAAAACCTTGTGTACAATGAACTCGTTAACAATGGCTACGAAAACATTTCGTTCGACAATAGTAAGGGCGAGTGCGACTTTCTTGCTTGGCGCGATGGCGGACTGCATGCTTTCCAGGCGTGTTACGAATTGACGGAGCAAAATCGCCGCCGCGAGCTGGCCGGTTTGTCTGTGCCGCAAACCGCCCTCGCTTCGCAAACAGTTATAACTTATAACCAGAAGGAAGATGCTGACGGCGTGCGCGTCCGTCCGCTTTGGGAGTGGGTGCTTGAAGAGAAGCAGGCATAAGAGGCCGAGTTGTGCGCTACTGCAAGCAACGCCCGCCGAGACCCTTAAATCTTTGCTTTCCTATGGAAAATGTGCAAAATCTCACGTTTTTCCTATGAAAAATGTGCGAAACTCCACGTTTTTCATAGGAATAATGCGTAACTTCGCAGCAAATTAAGTGCTATGGAAATACAGAGAGAAATTATCAACACGCTGAAAACGTGGCAAAACAGCCGTCGGCGCAAACCCTTGGTGCTGCAAGGTGCAAGGCAGGTGGGCAAGTCGTGGGCACTGAAACGCTTTGGAAAAGAATGTTTCGACAATGTGGCTTATTTTAATTTCGACACAATGCCCGCTCTGAAAACGGATTTTGCACGCAGCAAAAGTCCGGCAGACATTATCAAGGTGTTGACACTCACCGCAGGCACGGATATTCTTCCCGAGCGCACATTAATTATATTAGATGAGATACAAGAGTGCAATGATGCCCTGAACAGCCTGAAATATATTTGCGAAGACGCGCCGCAGTATGCCGTGGCGTGCGCCGGCTCACTGCTCGGAGTGGCACTTGGTCGCAGTGGTGCCTCGTTTCCTGTGGGTAAAGTAGACTTTATGATGCTCGGCCCAGTGTCATTCCGCGAATATCTTTCGGCAGTGAACGGTAGGCTGTCCCGTATCTATGAACAACTCGACTGCGCCGCGCCCGTGCCCGAGGCGGTACACCAGCAACTGTTGGAAGCCTATAAGGCATATCTCGCTTTGGGCGGCATGCCCGAGGCTGTGGCGGACTATGCCGACACGCAAGACTGGCAAGCGGCGATGAATATACAGGAAAGTATCTTGCAGTCGTATTCCCTTGATTTTTCAAAACATATCAGCAACAAAGACATACCGCGCGTGTTTCAGGTGTGGGGCAATCTGCAAGACCAGTTGGCGCGCGATGACCGCAAATTCCGTTACGCCGATATCCAAAAAGGGGCTCGGGCGCGGGAATACGAGGCAGCCATAGAGTGGCTGTGCCTTGCGGGCATCGTGCTTAAAGCGAACGCAGTGGAAACGCCGCGCCTGCCGCTCTCGGCCTATGCCAAAACCTCTGCATTCAAACTTTATATGAACGATGTGGGGTTGCTCTGCCGCAAATTCGGGTTGTCGCCGCAGACGGCACTGCTCGGCGACAGGCTTTTCACGGAGTTCAAAGGCATTTTGTCGGAAAACTACGTGTTGCAGTCGCTCGTGCGGCAGTTCGGCACGAGGCAATTCTATTGGGTGTCGGGCAACACGGCGGAAGTAGAGTTCATCGTGCAGCGCGACAACCGCATCATTCCCATTGAAGTAAAGGCGGCGGACAACGTAAAGGCGAAAAGCCTCGCGCAATACCGCCAAAAATATTTGCCGCCGCTCTCGATACGCCTCTCCGCCAAGAATATCCGCCGGGACGGCGACTTGCTCAACCTGCCGCTGTATTTGGTCGATAGGATTTCGGAGACGGTGGGGTAGAGGAGTGCGGTGTTTTTGTCGTTCCCTTACTCTAAAAATCGGATTTGCTTGTAAGAAAAACGGGGCGTTGCTTGCAGGTTAGGCGGGCAAATGCTAATTTTGCAGTGCAAAAGAAAAACGACGTGAAAGGAATTGACCTGAATACACCTGCCACGAGGCAGGAAAATCACGCATATTTATATTTATAGAAAATGCAGGAGAGAGAATCGCCACGCAGCGGTTTGCTCTCCCTTTTGGCGTTGTTTGGATTTTGCGAAATAAAGATACTTAGAAAACGTTCCTTAAAAGATTTTTCTTTTGCACCGCTTGTGACCGACAGATTGCGAGCAATAAATATTTATTAAACAACAATATAACACTTAAAGAGCTATGAACTTTACCCTGTTTGTTACAGCATTGCTGACAGGTATCGCATTCGTGGC
>SFPF01000129.1 GCA_004552155.1 Bacteroidales bacterium | reverse complement strand
AGAAGTCGGGGTCTGCGCCGCCTTCCTCATGCGGGCCGTTGTCGGAGGTGAAGATAACGATGGTGTTCTCGTCGAGCCCGCGCTCTTTGAGTTTTGCCATAATCTGCCCCACCTGCGCGTCGAGGCGCGTGATCATTGCGGCAAACTCGGCGTGGCCGTAGTCGGTGGGGTTGTAGCGCGAGCCTTGGTTGCCGCCAAAGGTCTTCTCTTGGCAGAAATGCCCCTTGTGGGCAGGGTGTAGGTGAAGATGCCGAGGAAAGGCGTTTCGGCTGTCTGCTTGTCGAGCCATGCCATTGCCTTCTGGTGGATGAGGTCGGAGGAATACTGCGCGCGGTTGCGGTAGCCGTCGCCATACATCGGGTAATTGATGTTTTGGTCGAGCGTCACGCGGCTCACGCCCTCGTCGCCGCGCGAGCGGCTGTACTCGTTGAGGAAGTTGGGGTAGTAGAGGTGGGCCTGGAACTGGCAGATGTAGCCGTAGAACTCGTCGATGCCGCGTTTGTCGGGCGTGGAGGGCGAACCCTCGTAGCCGCCCGCCCACTTGCCGAACATGGCGTAGTCGGCGTTGCTGCCGTACATTACGGTGCCGGAGTTGCCCCAATATTCTTTATTGCCGCGCACGTGGGTGTGGCCGGAGTGCTGCCCGGTCATGAACGTGGCGCGCGAGGGGGCTGAAACGGGGCTGCCGGCGTAAGCCTGCGTGAAGCGCATGCCTTCGGCGGCGAGGCAGTCGATGTTGGGCGTGGCGATGTATTGCTGGCCGTAGCAGGCGAGGTCGCCGTAGCCCATGTCGTCGCACATTATATATATAATATTGGGTCGCTGCCCCTGTGCGCCGGCTGCGAGGGCTGCCATGGCACCGAAGCCCATCAGATAAAATCTTTTATCGTTTTTCATAATTGAAGATATTGTTTGAGTTACGAGTAGACGAGTAAACAAGTAAACGAGTAGACGAGACAGATTTGTCTTGCAAACTATATTTTATGAGTAACTTGTCTTGTTTACTTGTTTACTTATCAACTTGTTTACTAAATATTTATTTCACGCACACCTTTGCCGCATCAGTACCGCCATCGGTGATGATGTAGGCGATGTAAGTGCCTTGCGGCAGATGCTTCACGGAGAGTTCGCGCCCTGCGGTCTGACCCACGAGTGCACCGTCGGCGGAATAGAGGCGGAAACTGCGCACGGAGGCATCGCCAACGGCACGCACCACGCCCTGGCCTGCTTTAATCTGCACGATGGCCCGCTCTACATTCTGCCCGATGGCATCGATGCCGGTGCCGATCTCACTTGTGTTGGGCGTGAACAGTGCCACGAGGTTCACGTTGTGGTCAAGCGTAAAGGTATATTCCGCATCGGTCGACACTACGGCGCGTCCCTCGCGCCAAGCCAGGAATGCGGCATTGCCTATGGGCGTGGCGAGGGCGGTGGTCGGCGCGGTGAGGCTGGCCGTGCCGCGCGTGGGGTCGGCGGAGCTTACGGTTGCCGTGAACTCGGTGGCATAGCTGTCGGTGATGTGAAGGATAAAGTCGATGGTCTGTCCGTTCACGTCGTCCTCGGCATCGGCCAGGCCGTTATCGGTGAGGCGCAGGCGCAGGCGGCTCTTGCCGATGCGTGCATCTTGCGGCACGGTCGTGGTGAGTTGCATCTGCTGGCCGATTGTTAGTTCGTGCGCGGTTTCAAACACGCCGTCGCCGTTCCAGTCGAAGTAGGCGAAGCATTGCGTGCCCTCTGCCGGTGCGGCGTTGAGGCCGAACGTTGCTTGCAGTTCCCTGCCGCGGGCGAGGGTGGCCTGCGAGTGGGTGAAGAGGGTGTACCAGGAAGAGGGCTGCACGCTGCCGGTCGCGGCGGACGAGCCGCTGAGCGTGGCGATGGGGTAGCGCAGGGGCGTGAGGGCTGCCGGGCCTTGCACGGCGGCTTGGGCGACATACGTGCCTGAACGCTGTCCGCACGGCAGGCGATAGATGCCTGCGCTGCGGGAGAACGCGCTGCGCACTTGGCGGAAGCGGAAGAGCGAATCGCCCTCCACCGTCAGGGCGCAAGTTTGCGCGATGTCTGCGCCATAGGGGCGGAAGAAATAGGCTTCTTCCTCAGTGGCTGCGGGATAGATGCACCATTTGGCATTTTCGCCTACGGTGAGCGTGCGGTCGCCGCTGCGGCAAACGATTTCATAGCCGCCGGCGCGGTTGCTCTCGCCTACGAAGTACCACGTCTGCGCGTCACCCTCGTCGAGCGGTTGCCATTCAGGCGTGCCTTCGCCATTCATTTGCAGGCCTTTGCCAGTGGTGGTGCTGACCATATTATAGAGATAAGTGCCGTTGCCCTTTTCGCTCACAGGAGTGAAGGGGCGGGCTTCGTAGAGGTCCTCTGTATCTATGACTTTCCAATACGAGCCCACGCGGTACGTGCCGTTGTTAGGCCCTGCCTGCCAGGTGATGATGCTCGATGATGCGCCGTCCTTGTTCAGGGCGCGGGGCGATGCCGCCTCGTTGCTGTAATTGGTGCAGTCGGTGGAACTGAAATAATAGCAGCCCGCGATTTCGGCGGCCGTTGCTGCCGTAAGCCCCATGTAGTAAGGCACGGGCGTGTCCACGGTTTTCAGTTTTGAGGCCGAGGAGGGCGTGAGGTTGCAGGTTTGGATATAGCGTCCCGTGGCGGTGTTGCGCAGATAGTACACGTTCTCGGCGTCAGTGGGAACGAGTTGCCAGAACATGCGGCGCGAGGTGTCGTATTCTGCCACTACGAGCGAGCCGTCGGCTTCTTCCGTCATGTAAAGTTCCGTGGTGTTTTTCCATTTCAGGTTTACGATGCGTCCGTTCGGGGCGGGCTCCGGCTCGGGGTCGGGCGTAGGCTCTGGAGCTTCGGAGTTGGTAAATCTGATTTCCGACAAGCCGAAGAAGCAGCCGAGGTTCGACGTGCCTGCGGTCACGGTGAGCGTGAGCGTCAGCGTGCCGGCGGCGGTAGTGGCCATAGTGCCCGAGGTGGTCCAAACTTGATGCACATTGCCCTCCGAGCCTACGCCGGCGGCGATGTCGATGTCGGAGAGCGTGGCGAAATCGGCGGTAGTCCCGTCGGTGTCGATTTGCTCGCGCACGTTGAACTTACGGGCTTTGCTGTCGTTGTTGTACTGGTAAGCACCGCTGCCGTTGAGGGCGTGAATATCCAGCCCGATGCCGTCGAAGGCAAAGTCGGCGGGCAGTCCGCTGAGCGAGAGGGTGAATACGATGGTCGGCGATGTGTTGCCGTTAGCGTTTGGGCAGAGGATGCCCGACGTGATGTTGGTGCCCGAGGTCTTCATGTCGTGGGAGAGGGCAAGAGTGCCCGTGGCTCCGCTGACGGCGTGTCCTGCGAGGTCGCTCACGCTCACGGCAACAGATGCGCCGTTTGCACCAGTGCGGTTGAAGGTCACGCTCAACCCCGACGGTATCTGTGCCCGCAGCGTGGCGGCGAGGGCCAGCAGCAAGCAGCATAGCGAGGTGCGTAAAAAGTTTTTCATGATGTTTTAAGGAATTAAAGTCAATATGTTGCAAAGATAATTTTATTACGTGATACTTGCAAATAATGGGAAATAAGCTGGGGATTTTTTGTTCATACAAATGCGCCTTTTCTTGACATTTTCGGCTGCGCTCGGCATAGCCCGAACAAGTTCTTAAAAGTGCGATTGCTCGCCATGGCAAAATTCGAGTAAACTCGATTTTGCTCATTTGGCTTAACG
>SFPF01000014.1 GCA_004552155.1 Bacteroidales bacterium | reverse complement strand
AAAGAGACGAGTCGTTTTGCGCAGAGAAACATAAGCTCTCAAAAATCTCAAGTGCAACAATCGGAAGAATGATAAGCCCGGAGATTTCAAAATACAGCATTCGTGGAATCTCTACAACACGGCCGGCTAAAAACCTGAATAAGCTGATTCCAATCCGCGTGTTTTTTGAATGGGACACACTGGAACCGGGCTTCTTTGAGGCTGATACCGTCGCAAACTGCGGAATGAGCACTGAAGGACAATATATATCTACCCTGACACTTACAGATGTATTTTCAGGCTGGACGGAAAACAGAGCTTTACTGAACAAGGCACAGCGTTGGGTAAAAGAAGCTGTTGATGATGTAAAGAAAAAACTTCCGTTCCAGATGAAAGGGCTGGACAGTGACAACGGAAGCGAACTGAAGAATACACAGCTTCTTGGATGGTGTCAGGAAAATCATGTAGAGTTCACAAGAAGCCGGGGTCTTGCGTGCGCAGCTGCTCTTCTTCGAGCTGCATGGTTTTTGCATCAATATCGAGGTAGCGGTGGAGCGCCTCCACGCGGTCTTTGGCATCTTTGAGTTGGTCGGATGTTATCATGTGAGGTAAAATTCAAATATTAGTAGACGAAATGTCTTTTTAGTAGACGAGTGGGCAAAGCCGATGGCGTAGTGCCTTCCAGGCACGTCGTTACCGCCTCGCTCCTCCGGGCACTTCGTACCCGGTTACTATCGCTTCGCTCCGTAGTGCCTTCCAGGCACTTAACACAAAATTCAGCCAGCGCTTAGACTGGTTGGAGAGTCGGCGATAGTGTTATTTCACGACAATTGGGACAACGCTTGACAACCTTAAAATCCCTGATTGCCGTTTTAATTGTACCCGATTACTAAAAATCTCGTTTTATTAATGCGCAAATTTACAAAAATATGCGAGAAATGCGCTTTTTCTGCCAAGCAAATCAGGCTTGATGCTCTTTTTCAGCATCGGCATACATCTTCTCAATCTTATCGGCATAGTGGGCATACACCACGCGGCGCTTCACCTTGAGCGTATTGGTGAGTTCATCGTTTTCCATGGTGAAAGGCGCCGGCAGGAGGATGAAGCGCTTCACCTGCTCGTAGTGCGCGAGATCTTGCTGGAGCATCTCAATGCGCTTCCACATCATTTTGTTGATGAGCGGGTGGCTGCAAAGTTCTTCGCGGCTGTTGCAAACGATTTGGTGCTCGGCGGCAAATTGCGTGAGCAGCTTATAGTCGGGCACGATGAGGGCGGAAACGAATTTGTGCTCGTTGGCCACAATCACTGCCTGCTCAATGTAGCGGTCTATCACGAGTTTCGACTCTATCATCTGCGGGGCGATGTATTTCCCGTTGGAGGTTTTGAACAGGTCCTTGATGCGCTCGGTGAGGAACAGCTCGCCGTTTTTCATATACCCCGCATCGCCCGTATGGAACCAGCCTTCTTCGTCGATGGCGGCCTTCGTGGCGCTTTCTTTCTTATAGTATCCGGGGGTTATGGTCTTGCCGCGCAGGAGGATTTCGTTGTCTTTGCCGAATTTTATTTCGATGCCGTCGATGAGCCGCCCCACGGAGCCCATTGTAACGCCCTGCCCGGGAACGTCGCACGACACGGTGGCCGTGGACTCCGTCAATCCGTAGCCCACAATCATATTGATACCTGCCGCATGCACGAAGCGTTCCACCTCGGGCGATACTGCCGCGCCGGCGGTCGGGAAGAAGTTGGCGCGTTCCAGTCCGAGCGTTTTGCGCAGGAGTTTCACGATGGTCTTGTCGAAGGCCTTGCGCTTGAGGGTCAGGCCCAGCGGCGCGGGCTTGCCTTTCGACTCATATTGCTCCCAGTATCTGCCGCCCACTTCGAGGGCCTCGCGAATGAGTTTGCGCTCTACGAAGGAGCCGTGCTCCATCTTGTCGAGCACGGCCTGATAGACCTTTTCCCAGAAGCGCGGCACCGACGACATGCACGTGGGGTGCACCTCTTGCAGCGACTGCAACACGTCGGCGGGACGGAGGTTGATGGCGAGCTGCGCGCCCTCCGTAAGGCCGAGGTACGACCACGCGCGCTCAAACACGTGGGTGAAGGGCAGGAAGTTCAGGAAGATGTCGTTCTCGCTTAAAGGCAGCACGCGGTCGTTCACGCGGAAGCCCTCGTGGTACATGCCGTAAGTAAGTTGTGCCGCTGGTGTAGAGGATATTGGCGAGGTCGTCGAAACTGGCCGCGTCGAGCCGCGCCGCCAGTTCGTCGTCGTAGGCGGTGTCTTCGCCGCTTTTAAGAAATTCGTCGAAATAGATGGAGAGGTGGTCCTTATCGTGTTTCTTAACCTTCTTGTCGAAGATAATGATCTTTTCCAAGGTGTTGGCAAGGCTGATGACGCTGAACGCCGTGTCGTATTGCTGCTGCTCACCCACGAAGAGGAAGCGCACTTCCGCATCGTTGAGCATATACGTGACCTGCGCCCCGCTGCTTGTGGCGTAGAACGGAATGGTCACCACGCGAATGCCGTAGGCTCCAAAGTCTACATAGAGGCTTTCGGGTTTGTTCTGCGAGAACACCGCGATGTTCTCCTGCACGCCCACGCCGAGTTTCAGCAGGGCGCGCGACACCTGCCTGACGCGCATGGCAAATCTGTTCCACGAGATGGGCATCCATTTGTTGAGGTCGTAATCTCTATAACTAAGTGCTGTGCGCTCGCCGTACTTGCGTGCTTGCTCGGCGATAAGGCGCGAGAGGTGACAATTGTTCAACATAATGTTTTATGAACTATATTGGTTTGTATTTGGCAAAGTTATCGGTTTAATTTGGATTTGCTACGGGGAAACGCACATTATTTGAGGATTTGGGCAAAAAACGGGGGCATTTGCACACTAAAAAAGCACGCAGGCCTCGGCATTTCTGCCATTCGCCTGCGTGCTGCGGGTTATGCTGTCCTTTTTCTGTGCGGCGGCATATACAATATTATATATATGCGCGCGAGGATATACTTTATTTTACTACGATATTTTTGGCCGTCATCTTGTCTTTGAGGATGCGCCAGCGGGGTTCGAGCTTCACTTTCGAGAGGTAGAGGCTGCGCTGCTCGAGGGCTACGCGCTTGCGCTCTACTTCGAGCTTCGCACCGCCGTTTTCGTTCCACTCGGCCATGGTGAAGTATTTACCCGAAACGGGGTCGAGGTATTTCTGCTCGGGCATCAGGCTCTCTTGCGCCTGCTTGTTGTCGAACGATGCCACGGAAAGGCCGTCGGAAACGTGACCCATGCGCACTACCTCAACGGGTACCACGCCGGCACTCACCATATCGATCTTGCGGGCGGCCGCCATAGAGAGGTCCACAATGCCACCACGGCGGAACGGGCCGCGGTCGGTGACTTTCACGATGACTTCCTTGCCGTTCTTCTTGTTGCGCACTTTGAGCAGCGTGCCGAAAGGCAGCGTGCGGTGGGCGCAGGTGAGGCTGTCCTTATGGTAGCGCGAACCGTCGCTCGTGTAGCGTCCGTGGAATTTGTTGCCATAATAGGTTGCGTCGCCGTGCAAGCTCTGCGCACCGGCGGCAAATACTGTGAAAAATGAGATTACTGCTGTAAGGATAAAAATCGTCTTTAACTTCATCATTAAAAATTTTCCACGAGGCATCGCCTTTGTCTTTGAGTTTGCTGCCCTATACAATAATAATATATATTAGGGCGGTGATGAGAAAAAGGACAACCGACATGGCAGCGAAAAGGCTGCCGGCGATGTTGCGTCTTCCGCGTTAAGAGCATGCCCGGAGGCAAAGAATTATGCCCTATAAAGGGCGGCGGAAGAACCTCCTCGTGAGGTTTACGGCTGCAAAGTTACGAATTTTCAAGCAATTATGAAAACATCTGCGCGGACACTCCCCTATTTTTAACACTTGCAGCACCGCCCGCCAAGCCTCTGCACGGCGGCTCGCAAGCAAAGTTTTCCACAGTAGTTTTCCATTGCCGCCTTCTCCGCACAGCCTGCCCACTCTCCTTTTATCCAAAGGGGTTGCCGCCCCGCCGAGCCTCGGTTCGCCGACAGTTTTCCACACTAATTCTGGCAGCAAGCGGCAGTAGAGAAATCACACCTATCACAAAATCAAAAGTTTAACATTTCAGTGTAGGCAGTTTTTGCCGTTTCGACGGCATTTTCATAATGTAGACTGCACTCGGCACAGTCCGAACAAGTCTGCTACGGCAGTCCGTGCCCTTTCATAGTGAAAGCAAAAAGCCGCTTAACGAACAAAAAGGGGCGAAATACCCACCAAAAAACGGACTCGGTGTTAAAAAATTGGTCTAAACGCTATTAAAATATTTGTCATATAAGAAAAAAGCAGTATTTTTGCTGCCAATTCACATTCTCTTCAAAAGCAATAAGCCTTAGTCTGATACTCCGTGCGGCGATAAACAACCGTGCCGAGTGCAGTTTTATGGTGTGTAAGAGGGTAAGGATTAAATTTAACACACTCGACTTGCTAAACCCGTTTTGGGCTAACTCTATACAATATTATATATAGGGACTGCAAAGGACGAACAGAATAAGTGAGGGCACGCCTGCCATGACAATCGGAACTGCCTGGCGGCAAAAACCAAAATGCCCATCTATCATAGAAAACAAAATGTTTAATTTAAGGTTTATATTATGAACAAAAAACTTGTGCTCCTCGGGGCTTGCATGCTGTTGGGTGCAGCATCGCTTTCCGCACAGAAGCGCGTAACCGGTCGCGTTGTCGACTCGCAAGGCGAAGCGGTTATCGGCGCGACTGTCAGAGTGCCCGGGACAAAAGTCGTGGTTGTTACCGACGAAGACGGTAAGTTCACGCTCGAGAACATTCCCGCTTCCGCCAAGAAACTCACGGTTTCTTACATCGGCATGGAATCGCAGACCGTAAACGTGGCCGGCAACGTTCAAGTTGTTATGCAAGATAACCAGCTCGACGAAGCCGTCGTTGTGGGTTACGGTACCGCCAAGAAGGTCGGAACGGTGGTAGGCTCTGTGAAAAAGGTGTCTGGCGAAGTAGTTGCCGGCAAGCCTAACGTCAACATCGCCGATGCCCTTCAAGGCCAGGTGGCCGGTATGCAGGTGCTCAACTCCTCCGGTGACGTGGGCGACTTCACGAATATTTCTATTACCGTGCGCGGTATCGGTTCTATCTCCGCATCAAGCGATCCTCTCGTAGTTGTCGATGGCACGCCTTGCGGCATGGGTGTGCTCGCCATGCTGAGCGACAACGACATTGAGAGCGTAACGGTGCTTAAAGACGCTTCCGCAACTTCTATTTACGGTTCGCGTGCCGCCAACGGCGTTATCTTCGTTGCCACCAAGCGCGGCCGCGCCGGTGAGAAGGCCCGTGTGAGCATTTCGCAGAAAATAGGCTGGAGCCAGCTGGCACGCCGCATCGGCAACCCGATGACCGCCGACGAACTGCTCGACTTCCAGCTTGAGCACTCCATCATATCGCCCACGGCTTACGCCCGCTATAAGAACCATGGCGCTAACACCGACTGGGACTCCTACGCCTTCGACAAGGCCGCCCCGATGTACGAGACCAACTTCAACGTTCAGGGCGGAACCGAGAGAACCAACTACTTCGTGTCGGGCGGCTATCTCAAGCAGAATGGTCTGACCGTTTCCTCCAACATGAAGCGCTACTCGATGCGTACCAATCTTGACACGAAACTCAACGACTGGTTGGCTATGGGGGTTAACCAAAGCTTCGCCTATTCTGAGAGCATGACCAATAATATGACGTACAACGGTTCGAACAGCCTGTACTCATTCTCTACGCTCACCACCAACTTCCCGCGCTACTGGGATCCATTTGATCCTGAGGCAAGCGAAGCGCACCTGCTTTGGGGCTCGGGCGGCTTGTACGACCCCAAATACGCGCTGGAAGGCAACCCCGTGAACTATCGCGACATGGTGTACAGCGGCAATGCGTTCATACAGATTACTCCCATCAAGGGTCTGACCATCAAGTCGCAGCTCGGTCTCTATGCCACCGAAAGCCGCAACAGTTCCCGCCTGCTGCCCAGCCACGCTCAGGTATTCAACAAGGAAGAAGGCTCAGCCTCCGAGGCATTCAGCCGCAGCTCCATGTGGACCATCACGAACACGGCGGAATATAAGTTCACCGTCGCCAAGGAGCACAACATCACGCTCCTCGCCGGTCACGAAGGCATCAAGAGCGATGCGCAGAGCTTCGGCGCCAGCGTAGCAGGCATTGCCGACGACCGCCTCATGCTCCTCTCGCACGGCAAGACGCCCGAGGCCCCCTCGCAGTCGAAATCGAAATACGAGTTCCTCTCGTTCTTCGGCCGCGCCGACTGGGACTACAAGGCAAAATATGCCGCCAACGTAACGGTGCGCTCCGATGCATCCTCCCGCTTCGGTAAGGACAACCGCACGGCTGTCTTCGTCAGCGGCGGTCTGTCGTGGAACATTGCCCGCGAATACTTCATGCGCCCCGTAACGTGGCTTACCGACCTCAAACTCAAGGTCAGCGTGGGTAGCACGGGTAACGCAGCCGTAGGTAACTACGGCCACCTCGCCCTCGCCGGCACTGCCGACTACAACGGCACTACGGGTTGGGGTTACGCACAGCTCCCCAACCCCGACCTCGGATGGGAAAAGCAAATCCAAACCAATGTGGGCATCAGCGCCACCTTCTTTGAAAAGTTGAAGGTCGACGTCAACCTGTACCACCGCAAGACTAAGGACATGCTCATGAGCACCCCGTTGCCCTACACCACGGGCTTCAGCTCCATGATGAACAACGTGGGCGAGATGAGCAACCGAGGCGTGGAAATCGAGGCTTCTTACGACATTATTCGCAACAAGGACGTATACTTCAGCCTCCGAGGCAACTACACCTATAATAAGAATAAGATTGACAAACTCTTCTACGACCTCGATGAATGGCCCATGAAGAGCAGCCTTATCTGCCTCAAAAAGGGCGAAAGCCTTAACTTCTATATGCCTATCTTCGCCGGTATCGACAAGGAAGACGGCGCACCCATGTGGTACAAAGTGGGCTACAAGGGCGAACCGGGCTATACCTTCAACCCCGAAACGATGACCAAGGACGAGGCACAGATTGAAAACCTCTATCAGGACACGGGCAAGAGCTACTACGCTCCCCATCACGGCGGCTTCGGTCTCACTTTCTCTTGGAAGGGCCTCAGCATTGTGGCAGACTTCTCCTACGTGCTCGGCAAGTACATGGTCAACAACGCCTACTTCCTCTCCACTGCCTCCTCGACCGCCAAGCAGGGCTTCAACATGGACCGCGACGCGCTCGACATGTGGCGCAATCCGGGCGACGAGACCTACCTGCCCTCTTACGAATACGACTCGCAGTTCGACACGCACCTGCTCGAGAACGCTTCGTTCATGCGTCTGAAGAACCTCTCTATCTCTTACGACCTGCCGAAGAAGTGGATGGACGCCACCAAGTTCATGAGCAACGTCCGCATCAACTTCACGACCCGCAACCTCTTCACCGTTACCAAATATAAGGGTGCAGACCCCGAGGTTGACACCAACATCGCACTCGGCGGCTATCCCGCAACGCGTCAGTTCGTACTCGGTGCAGAAATCAGTTTCTAAACATTTTCAATCGAAAGGAAATACATTATGAACAAGAATATATTCAAGGCTGCCCTCCTCGCGGCATTCGCCCTGCCCGTGCTGAGTTCCTGCGAACTCGACCAAGAGCCGGAAACAAATATCACTTACGAAAGTTCGTGGGGTGAGAGCGAAGACCCGTACGAAGATGCCTGCAAGCACTACACGGGCATGATGACAGTGGTGCGCGCCGTGGTGGGTGGTTCGAACGCCTATGTTTCAGAGGCCATGACCGACCTCTTCAACCTCCGTGCCGGTGCCCTCACCCTTGACAAGGAGCACCGCTGGACCTTTACCACCAACCAGTTTGCCGGAGACATCGTTTGGGCTAACAACTTCTCCCTCGTGATGCAGGCCAACGACTTCATCGCCAACATCGACCCCTTCATCAATGAAGAAAAGAGCAAGGAAGAAGCTGCCACAGCAGCAGAAAAAGCAGCTGAAGAAGCTGGCGATGCAGAAGAAAAAGACACGCAGACCAAACTTAAGATGAAGTATCAGGAGCGCAAGGAACGCCTTATGCACTACAAAGGCGTGGCTTACTTCGCCCGCGCTTACGCTTACTGCAACATGATTGTGCGCTACTGCAAGGACTACGAGCCCGAAACTGCTGCCGATGAACTCGGTCTGCCCATCGTGACCACCGTAGACAAGGACGCACGCCCCGCACGCGCCTCTCTGCAGGAAACCGTGGCATTCATCCGCTCTGACTTCGCCAATGCCGAAGCCAACATGCAGGCTTTTGCAGCCTACGACAACACCGACAACCTCTACCACCCCGGTACCGATGCCCTCGATGCCCTCGAAATGCGCTTCGCGCTCTACACGCACGACTTCGACAAAGCTATCGAAAAGGCTGACTACATCATCGAGAACTATCCCCTCGCTTCCTCCGAGCAGGAAATGGAGCAACTTTGGGTGTTCGACTCTGGCAGCGAAATCATCTTCGAGCCTGCACAGACACCAGAAGAGCATGCCAATAGCTACTTAGGCATGTATATCAGCTACGACATCCGAGAGATTGATGGCTCCTACGATATCTACGGCTACTCTCCCGAACTCGTGCCCACCCAGGGCGTGGTAGACCTCTACGAACCGGGCGACCTCCGCATCAAGGCCTACTTCTCCAACCCCTACATGGGCGAGGCTGCCGGCGTGACCAAACTGTCTAACAGTTCGAGCGACGAACCCGCACACTCCGCTTACCTGCTCTTCAAGTACCCCGGCAACCAGAACCTCTTCAAGAATGATTGGGACTGGTACTCCAGCCCCTACAACATGTCGAAGGCATTCCGCTCCGCCGAAGCCTACCTCACGGCCGCTGAAGCCTATCTGCGCAAGCCCAACCCCGACGAAGCAAAGGCACGCAAATACCTCAACGACCTGCGCTTGGCACGCGGTACGTTCGACTGGGACGCCACCACCACGGGCGAAGAGCTTGTTAAGGAAATGGAGAACGAATGGGTGCGCGAATACCTCGGCGAAGGTTTCCGCCTCGACTGCCTCAAACGCTGGCACAAAGGCTTCAAGCGTATGGAAGCACAAAACATGGATGGTCTCAAACTCCTCCTCGAAGGCAATGGTTATCAGAATCTCGAAATCACGCCCGACAACTTCCGCTTCGTTTGGGAAATCCCCATGCAAGACCTCCAGTCCAACCCCAACCTGAAACGCAACTGGCAGTAACATAGCGAATCACCTAAAAAAGGATTATATCTATGAAAAAGTATATAAAATCACTCGCAATCCTGCTCACCCTGAGCCTCGGATTTGCAGCATGCTCGGAAGACGAAGTAGAACAGGTGACCTATGCCAGCGCTGAGGAAATAGCCTCCTGGGCATCTGAAACGGCAGGCGATAAGGACACGCTCTACAACTACAACATCTCGCTCTACCTCAACTCGGAGGGCGACACCCTCTGCACCTTCACGCGCATCAACAAGAAGACGGGCAACGAAAGGTACCTGCGCAAGGGCGTGGTATCTTATGACAAGGCTGCGGGCATGACCACCGTTGTCTTCCCCAAGCAGGCCAGCTACCCCGACATCATGAACATGGAGGCTCACCTCTACCTTGCCCGCCACCGCGACATGAGCCGCATGACTGTGCAGCTCTTCAAGGTGTCCAGCGAAAACAAAGAAGCCATGACCAATAACTTCACGGCCGTCAAGACCAACGGTTTCTGCATCACTGAGGCAAACTGGTACATCGATGGCGACAAGAAGAACAAAACACTTGGTTTCAAGCTGTCCTCTGCAAGCGATAAGACTGGAACGGTGGAAAGCAAGAACAATACGCTCATGGTAAACGGCAAATCCTATAAGGGCGCCATCTATCAGTGGAACGTAGCAACAGGTGTCGGCACCATCACCTACGATAACGAGGAAAAAAATGTGCACTACATTGTGAACCTTTCCATCAATGCCCTCAACCAGTTAGTTGCCACGTTTGAAGGTCAGACCTACACGATGTTTGCCGTATAATATAACGGCTATCCATCATAAGAAATAAGGATGTGTGTCCATGCGACGCACATCCTTTTTTTTTCTTCATATAAATGCACCTTTTCTTGACATTTTCGGCTGCGCTCGGCAATATGAGCAAGCTCTATTGCACTCGCTTGCACGAAAATTGGCTTTGAGATTTTCGGCTGCGCTCGGCAATATGAGCAAGCTCTATTGCACTCGCTTGCACGAAAATTTGCTTTGAGATTTTCGGCTGCGCTCGGCAATATGAGCAAGCTCTATTGCACTCGCTTGCACGAAAATTGGCGGCGGCTCGGCATAATCCAAGTAAACTTGGCTTCTGCTCTCACCTTGCACAAACGTTCCTTTCCGAAAGTCCGAAATAAAAACAAAGGTGTTATATTTTGCTCAAAAAAGCGCACTATCATAGCACAAAGTTCAAGATTTCAATAGTTTTTCGTAACTTTGGCGACCAATATGCGCTATTGATAGCAATCTATATTCAATCAAATCCATAAAATCACAAAAACATGAAGATGAAAACACTTTTCAAAAGCATTTCCTTGATGCTCGTTGCCGTGCTTTCCGCTTTCGCACCGCAATACGCGGCAGCGCAGGGCAAAACAGCGGAGCAGCGCAGTCAGGAAATTTCGCGCAGAGCCGCCGTCAAGGCACAGCGGCAGGCCGCACCGCCCACAATGAGGGTTGTAGAGAACGCACCGACGCTCTACGGCTACATCTATGACTCGTATGGCACGTACTACAGCGGCGCAGGCATCTATTCGCTTGATATCAACGATGCCTCGAATATGTCGGCAGTAGCCGTGGGCAAGAAAGCCTACGCCGGCGGCACCTACGGCAACAAGACGTATTACGCCCTCGACTATAAGGAAGTAGGCTCGCAAATCACGTTCCCCGTCACCCTCACGCTCTACGACACGCAGACCTGGGAGGTAAAGGAGCGGATGTACTCTGCAACGACCAACTTCAACAACCTCGGCGCAGACATCACCTTCGACCCCACGTCGGGTGCAATTTACGGCATCTTCGACGACGAGGTAACAGCATACGCCTTCAACGTCTTTGGACGCATCAAGATGCACTCGCCCGTAGACAACGGCTATGAAGTGGAAGCGATTGCCACACTGCCCGAGCGCATGGTGGCCATTGCCTGCAACAAGGACGGCGTGATTTACGCCATCGGCAAGTCGCGCAAACTCTATACGATCGACAAGAGTACGGGCGCAGCCACCGAGATTGGCACTATCAACGTGCCGACAATCGCCACATGGAAACAATCCGCCTGCTGCGACATGGAAACAGGCGTTATCTATTGGACAACCGTGTATGTTTACGATGAAGCATACAACGACTCTGACTTTGGTCTGTGGATGGTAGACCCCACCACGGCGCAAGCAACGCTGGTGGGCGACTATTCATACAACGGCACGTACAACAGCGACAATATTTGTGGCCTGACCACTTTCCAAGACGTAGAGACGCAAACCGCGCCCGCGCCGATTACGACGATCAGCGCCGCCTTTGTAAACGATGCCCTCACGGGTACGATTTCCTTCACGATGCCCGCAACCGATGCCGACGGCGCAGCCCTCGCAGGCACGCTGGGCTACGACATCATGATTGACGGCACGACAGTAGCCAGTGGCACAGCCGAAGCAGGCAGCACCGTAACGGAAACCGTGAGCGTGGCAGAAACCGGCTTGCACACGGTGACGGTGGTCATCTCGAAGGGCACGGCATTGAGCGCGCCCTACAGCCAGCACCGACAACGCAGGCAGCCACATCAACATCAACTGGACAGCAGGCACGCGCGGCGAGCACGGCGGCTACATCGATGCCGCGCAGCTCACCTACACCGTGACGCGCCAGCCCGACGGCGTAACCGTATACACGGGCGCAGACAAGACTTGCACCGACCTCATCACCTCAGACGTCAAGACGACTTATACCTACGACGTCGTGACCAACTACAAGGGGCAGAGCAGCGAGGCAAAGACCTCCAACGCCCTGCAACTGGGCACTTATCAGGGCGTGCCTTATACGCAGAACTTCGATGCGGCCAATGCCCTCGACGGCTGGGTTATCACGGACAACAACAGCGACGGCTCGACTTGGGAACTCAACGGCGGACGCATCTCCTATAAGTACAACACGAAGAACGCTGCCGACGACTGGGCATTCACGCCCGGTATCAAACTCGAAGCCGGCAACCTCTATCACCTCTCCTTCACCGCCTACAATACGTCGCTCGACGAGGCTGTGGCTGGCTACGTGGGACGCGAGGCAACGCCCGCAGCCATGACGACCGAGCTGATTGCGCCCACCGTCATCACATACGAACCCCGCATGCACTACCTGCGCGGCTCGTTCAAGCCCACCGAAACGGGCGTCTACTACTTTGCCGTCAAGGCTTGCAGCCCTGCCGACATGAGTACCGTCTACGTAGACGACGTGGCTGTGACAGTCACCCCCGCCACGGCTCCGGGCAAACCCGAAAACCTCCTTGTAACCCCGGGCGAGCGCGGTGCGCTTTCTGCCACCATCGCCTTCAACGCGCCCTCAAAAGCCATCAACGGCAGCACGCTCCAAAGCCTCGACTGCTGTGTGGTTGAGCGCGACGGCACGGAAATAGCCCGCGTCACCGACGTTACGCCGGGGCAGACCATCAGTGTGATCGACACGGAGGGCGTGAGCCAAGACACGCATACATATAAAATATATAGCATCGCAGGCGGCGTGACGGGCGATTTCGACACGCAGAGCAAGTACATCGGCCTTGACGCACCGGGACCCGTGCGCAACCTCAAAGCAACGGAAGACCTTAGCGACCCGGGCACCGTGGTGCTCACGTGGGACGCTCCCGACACTGGCCAGCACGGCGGCTACATCGACCCCGCCGGCCTGCTCTATGAAGTATCCGTAGGCTACTCCTCCGATGAGTACGGCACGAGCGAGACGACCTTCCGCGACAAGCTCGACATCTCGGGCGGACAGGCTTACCAAGGCTACTCCGTATACGCTCTCAACAACGCGGGCAGCGGTCGCTACGTGTGGAAGACGGTGGTTGCCATTGCCGGCGCACCCTATGAAGCACCGCTCACTGAAAGTTTCGCCGGCGTGCACATGACCTATGCGCCGTGGCTGCCAGAAATGGCCATCGGCGAAATCGGCGAAGCCCGCTGGACACCGTGCGACGGTTCTGCGACGCAAGCCGGCACGCAGGACGGCGACGGCGGCGTGATTGCTTTCAGCACAAGCAAACTCGGCGTTTCGAGCCGCATCATCTCCCCCAAAATCGACATCTCGAAGATGAGCAAGCCGCAACTCTCGAGTTGGATTTACCTTACGGGCAAGTCCGACCAAGTCGCTCAATCAGGACACCAAGGGCTGGCACCGCTTCACAGCCGACCTCACGCCCTATAAGGACTCGCAATTCGTGCGCATCGCCTTCACGGGCATCTCGGTTGAAAGCACGGCAGACATCACCTCGTTCGACAACTTTGCCATTACCGAGGCCATCGACTACGACTTGCAGGCAGGCACGCTCACCGCACCCGAAAAGATTAAGGTGGGCGAACAGGGCACCTTCACCTTCCAGCTCCGCAACTCGGGCAACAAGGCTCTGCGCGGCAGCGGCTACGAAGTGGAACTCTATAAGAACGGCAAACTTTGCAGCACCACCGCAGGCAAGGACATCGCCGTAGGCGCCACCCTGACGCTCACGCTCACCGACACGCCCACAATCCTCGACGATGAAATCAGCGTGTACTCCGCCAAAATCAACTGTACGCTCGATGAGAACAGCGCCAACAATGAAAGCAACAGCACAAGCGTTGAAATCATCATGCCGCAATATCCCCGCGTAAGCGGCCTGACGGGCGAATGCGTGGGCAACGCCGTGAAACTCCTTTGGGAAGAACCCGACTTTGCCGACATGCCCGCAACGAGCGTCACGGAACGCTTCGAAACCTACGAGGCATTCGCTATCGCCAACATCGGTGACTGGAAAGTGATCGACCGCGACGGACAAAACACGATTAAGATAACGCTGGACGCTTCGTTCGGCCCGCTGGAATACCCCAACGCCGGCGCACCGATGGCATTCCAAGTGTTCAACTCGCTTGAAGCCGGCATTCCGTTCAGCACTTGGGACGCTCACAGCGGCGACCAGATGCTCGTAGCCTTCAAATGCGCCTCGCCCGACGAGGGACAGACTGAAACGCCCAACGACGACTGGCTCATCTCGCCCGAACTCAACGGCGCGGCACAGACCATTTCGTTCTACGCCAAGACGGGCATGGGCGGCGTTTACACGCCCGAAAGTTTCGAGGTGCTCTACTCCACGACCACGCCTACCGTAGAAGCCTTCACGAAGATTGGCGACACCTACGACATCGCCAACGTTTCGGGTTGGGAAGAGTTTAAGGTGGAACTGCCCGAAGGCGCACGCTACTTCGCTATCCGCTGCGTTTCTGACAGCAAGTTTGCCCTCATGCTCGATGACATCACCTACATTCCCGTAGGCGCAACGACGGAGGAACTTTCGCTCGTGGGCTACAACGTTTACCGCGATGGCGTGAAGGCCAACGCCGAGCCTCTGCCCGAAACCGTGTGGTATGACGACCACGTGACGGAAGGCACGAACTACTCTTATCAGGTGACCGCCGTTTACGACAAGGGCGAGTCGCAGCTCTCCGAAGCCTTGCAGATTGTGGCAACTGGCATCAACCGCCTCACCTCGCAGCAGATGCGCATCGGCACAGCCAAGGGCTGCATCGTAGTGCAAGGCGCTAACGGTCTGCCCGTAGAAGTATTTGCCACCGACGGCCGCCGCATCAGCAGCCTCAGCGGCAATGCCTCCAACCGCATCGCCACGGGCAGCGGCATCTACGTGGTTCGTATCGGCGGCGGCAAGGGCGTCACGGTGCGCGTGCCGTAATGAATACAGACAACTGATTGCGAAATTGCCTGGAAGGCAGCACGCTCTGCTTTCCAGGCAATTATTACTTTTCTGAAAACCGCATATAATAATCTTTCGTGGACAAATAGATTGAAATTCAAAACCCTAATATGCAGAACTATCTACTCAAAATCGCCTGTCTCCTGCTTTGCTGCTTCGCAGGCGCAGGGCGCGGCATCGCGCAGACCGCCGACTATCCCACACTTTACGGCGGCGTGATTTTTGCCTACGGCTGGGGCGACATGCAGCAACCGCCGTATGGCGTATATTCTATTCCCGCCAACGACGGCACGGCACCGCAGGCCGTACACATCTCGCCCGAACTCAAAGCCAACGGCGGCGGCGTGTATATCGACGGCATATATTATATCGTCAGTTATGAAACATATTCTGACGCGATTACCGTTTCGCTGCGTGCCTACGACACCCGTGACAATTGGAAACTCATCAGCGACACGCCGCTCGAAAACACCACGGGCATTGCCTCCGACCTCACCTACGACCCCGTGACCGACCAGGTGTTCGGCTGCTTCGGACTGGGTAACGACGAAACGGGGCGCAGCTATTACCTCGGCACGCTCAACGTGTTCACAGGCGAAGTGACGCCCATCGGCAACCTTTCCCAAAAACTCTTCACCCTTTCCTGCAACAAGGAGGGCGAACTCTACGGCATCGGCGAATATGCCGAACTGATGCGCGTTGACAAGGAAACCGCCGCGCTGACGCTGATCGGCACAACGGGCAAGAACATCAAATACGACCAGTCCGCCGCGTTCGACTATGCCACGGGCCGCCTCTTCTGGGTGATGACGCCGCACGGCACGGAGAAGGACGTTGAGGTATGCGAAGTGAACCTCTCAACGGGCGCAGCCGAGAAACTCACCACAGTAGACAAGCACATGGAGTTTGTGGGTCTTTACACCACCTCTCCCTTCACCCCCGCCGGCGCTCCCGGGCGCATCGGCAGCGTTGCCGCCGACTTTCCCCAAGGCGCGACGAGCGGCACCGTGCGCTTCACGCTGCCCAGCCAAACCTTTGGCGGCGATGCCCTTTCGGGAACACTCGCTTACCGCGTGCGCATTGACGGCAACGTCATTGCCGAGGGCACCGCAGCCGCAGGCAGTAGCGTCGGCGTGCCTGCCACGATGGCCGAAGGCGCACACATTATTAAAATAGATGCCAGCAACGCCGCCGGCCGCTGCCCCGTGTACGTGCAGCGCGTATGGATTGGGCGCGACACGCCCAAGGCTGTCAACCCCACCGCCACGCTCGGCGCAGACAATCTTGTCACGGTGGCTTGGGGCGCGGCGCAGGGCACGCACGGCGGTTACGTGGACGGCACGGCCGTTACCTATAAAGTGGTACGCCAACCCGACGGCGCAACCATCTACGAGGGCAACGCTACCTCCTGCACCGAGGCGGCAGAGATTGCGCGCTTCGGCGTTTACACCTACGACGTGGAAAGTTATTGGGGCGACGTGAAGGGCGAAACCGCCACGACGGAGGAAATCGTGCTCGGCAAGGAAGTGCCCCTGCCCTATAAGGAAACGTTCAACACGCCGAGCAGTCTGATGTCGTTCACGATTGAAGACACCAATGGCGACAACAATACTTGGTTCTACGAAGCAGGCAGCGTGACGTATGCCTACGCCGAAGCATCGATGCTCGACGGCGACGACTGGCTCATCTCGCCGCCCTTCCTCCTCGACACGGAGCACGTTTACGAACTCTCGTTCAAGGCAGCCTCGGGCGACGGCTATGCCGACATCATCTCCGCCTGGCTCGGCACGCGCCCGCAGTCGGGGGCAATGACGCAGAACGTCCTGCCTGAAACGGAGGTAAACAAGGCTTCTGCCACCACACTCACTGCCATGTTCCGTCCCGAAGCAGACGGCCGCGCCTGCATCGGCCTGCACGCTGCAAGCACTTACGAAACGGGCTATTTCCTCACCATCGATGATTTGCAGCTCCGCGAATTGGCTTCCGTGCATGCCCCCGCAGCAGCAACGGACGTGCAGGTAACGGCAGCCGCTGCCGGCGCACTGGGCGCAACGATTACCTGCACGCTGCCGCTGACCGACATCTGCGGGGCACCGCTCGATGCGCTCACGCAGGTCATTGTGAAGCGTGGCACGCAGACCATCGCCACACTTACCGACGTAAAGCCGGGACAAACGATTACGGTTACTGACACGCCAACCTCCAACGGCAATTTCTCTTATACCGTCGTCGCCTCCAACGCCTACGGCGCAGGCCTTGTAGCAAAGGCAACAGCCTATGTGGGCGAGGACACGCCGGGCAATGTTGAGAACATCAAGGTGAACTGCGATGCCTCCGGCAACATCTCGCTTTCTTGGGACGCGCCGTCGGTCGGCACGCACGGCGGCTACGTCAATGCCGCCACGCTCTCCTACACCGTCACCGACATGCAGGGGCAGAAGACCGAAACCACCGACCGCACCTTCTCCACCACCATCCCGCCCACTGCGGGCAAGCAGACGCTGGCATGGTTCGGCATCCAGGCGCGCGGTCTGAAAGGCAACGGCCCTGTCACGCCCGCCGACACCGTGTTTGTGGGCGATGCCTATGCCCTGCCCTACGCCGAGTCGTTCAGCAAACGCGGCATCGACTGCGGGCCGTGGGTTATTCAGGAAAGCGATGTGTTTGAATGGAAATACCTTGCCATGGGCAGCTACTCCGATGCACAGGACAACGACGGCGGCCTCATGGCTTACATCAACGGTGCGGAAGGCACCACGGGCGCATTGGTTTCACCGAAAATTTCACTCGCCGGCGCAGAAAATCCCACGTTGCGCTTCCATTTCTTCCGCCACCACGCCGCGCTGAACGAACTGGCAGTCATTATCCGCGACGGCGCTGGCAATCGCCACGAAGTGCTGCGCCTCAAAGAGAACAAACTGAGCGGCGCAGACGTTGAAAAGGAATGGACGCGCCATTACGTTTCGCTCGCGCCCTATGCCGCTGCCGGTCCCATACAAGTGCAGTTCCAAGCCCTCGGGCATCTTTCGCCCGAACTGATGAACGTGCTTTATGTAGACAACATCTCCGTCTTCGACTGGCACGAGCGCGACCTCATCGCCGGCACGCTCGCGGCCGAGAAGAGCGAAGTGAAAGTGGGCGAGACCAATACGTTTACCCTCTCCTATCGCAACAACGGCTCGTTGCCTGCTACGGATTACAGCGTAGAACTGCTGCGCGACGGCAAGGTGGTCTTCACCGCCGAGGGCGCGGAAGTAGCCCCCGACGCGCCGGCAAGCATCACGCTCACCGACACGCCCAACTCCGATGCAGCCGAGTCGAGCGTTTACAGCGCACGCATCGTGGCCGACGGCGATTTCACCGATACGGACAATCTCTCCAACTCCGTCACCGTCACCGTGCTGCCCGGCCTGCCGTTTGTGAGCAGCGTCACGGCGAATTATGCCGACGGCGTTTGCACGCTTTCTTGGGAAAAGCCGCTCATCAACGAGTCGTCCGAAGCCACCGACGTGGTAGAAGATTTTGAGTCGTACACGGCCTTCACCATCCAAAACCTCGGACAATGGACGCTCTACGACGGCGACGGCCGCCTCACGGCTGGCATACAGAACGGCTATGGCGATTACATCGACTACCCCAACGCCGGCGCAGCCATGGCTTATCAGGTGTTCAATCCCTCGAAAGCGGGACTCACCGCCGCCACTTGGCAGCCCCACTCGGGCAAGCAGGTCCTTGCCGCCTTCACCAGCAGCCGCCTTGCAACACCACCTACGGCACGGTTGAGAGCATCGAGGTGCTCTATTCAGAGGGCAGCACCGATGCAGCCGACTTTACCAAGATAGGCAGCACCATCACCGTGCCCGGTTCTTGGCGGCAAATCTCCTTCGACCTGCCCGAGAGTGCCCGGCGCTTTGCCATCCGCTGCGTGTCCGATGACCAGTATATATTATATATTGACGACATCGCCTACCGCCGCGCAGCCGACGGTCTCACCTTCGTGGGCTACAATGTGTACCGCGACGGCAAGCAACTCACCGCCGCGCCCATTGCCGAGCCTTCTTATAGCGAAACGATGCCTGCCGGCGAGCACCACTACGCCGTTTCTGTGGTTTACACTGCCGGCGAGTCAATCCTCTCGCCTGCCACCTTCGTCAGCCACACGGGCATCGGTTCTGTGCTCCTGCCTGAACGCTCCGGCCAGCCCGCCCCCGTCTACGACCTCAGCGGCCGCCGCGTCACCCGCGCGGGCAAAGGCATCTATATCGTTGGCGGCAAGAAAGTTTTTATTAAATAAAAAGTAGGGGCGTTCTGCAGAACGTCCCTACGCTTATAAACCAATAAATCCTCCCCATGAACACCCGCAATCTTCTCCTTTCCCTCCTGTTCCTCGCCGCCGCGCCCGTGGTCCGCGCCCTGCCCGCCGACCCCACGCCGCGCCGCGTAGTGCAGCCCGACGGCGGCACCCTCACCGTGCGCCTCTGCGGCGATGAGCATTTCCATTACCACCTCTCGCTCGACAGCATTCCCCTCGTGCAGCGCGAAGGCTTCTTCTATTATGCCGCGGTGAGCGAGGGTAGCCTCAATGCCACCGCCCTCCGCGCACGCAACCTTGCCGAACGCACGCCCGAGGAACTAAGTTTTGTAAAAAACTATGACAAAACCGCCGCCCTCGATGCCCTGAGGCAAACACGCGCAGCCCTGCGCCGCGCCCCCGGCAAACGGTTGGGCATCAAAGGCGGCACAGTCGGCACACAGGCCTACCCCACCACAGGCGCACAGCGCGCGCTGGCCATTCTCGTGAGTTTCCCCAAGACCACAGCCGACGGCGAGGCAACGGATTTCACCGTGCCCAATCCCCGGCAGACGTTCAGCGATATGCTCAACAAGGAAGGCTTCGACTACGACGGCGCAACGGGCAGCGTGCACGACTACTTCATCGACGGCTCCGGCGGCAAGTTCAACCTCACCTTTGACGTCTACGGCCCGGTAGTCCTCAGCAAGGACATCAGTTTCTACGGGCAGAGCGTGCAGGGCGAAGACCTCAACGCCTGGAACATGGCCATAGAGGCTTGCACGCAACTCGACGACGAAATTGATTTCTCCATTTACGACCGCGACAAGGACGGGGCGGTAGACAATATATATATATTCTACGCCGGACAGGGCGAGGCCACGGGCGGCCCTGCCTACACCGTGTGGCAGCACGCGGCAGAGATTGAAGCCATCACGGGCAAGCAGTATGTCTTCGACGGCGTGCGCGTGAACCGCTACGCCTGCTCCAACGAGTTGCGCCCCATCGTCAATCCCGCCACGGGCGCGTCGGAGATGCACCTCGAAGGCATCGGCACCGTGTGCCACGAGTTCACCCACGTACTCGGTTTCCCCGACCTCTACGACACCTCCGGCTCGGGCTATCTCACGCCCGGCAACTGGACCATCATGGACGTGGGTTCGCACAACAACCATGCTCACACGCCGCCCACCTATTCCGCCTACGAGCGCCTCTCGCTCGGCTGGCTCACGCCAGAAGACATCGATGCCACGCCGCGCAACATCGTGCTTGAAAACGTCACCACGGGCCACGCCCTGCGCATAGCCACGCAACAGGGAGCCGACGAGTACTTCCTGCTCGAGAACCGCCAGCAAACAGGCTGGGACACCTATCTGCCCGGTCACGGCATGCTCGTTTGGCACATCACTTACGACGCCGACCTTTGGCAGTCCAACAAGGTAAACTCCACGCCGTGGCTGCAAGGCGTGGACCTCGTGGAAGCCGATGGCAGCGCGGGCGATGCTACGCGCCCTGCCGATGCCTTCCCCGGCACGGACAACGTCACTTCCCTCACCGACGACACCACGCCCTCGCTGCGCGACAGCGACGGACTCCCCACGGGCGTGCCTATTACGGAGATTAAGGAAAAGAGCGGACTCATTGAACTTAAAATCGCAGGCGGCAAGCCCACGCTGCCCGCCGTAGAGAATGCCCGCGCCGACGACGTCACGCCCATCGGCTTCACCGCCCGTTGGGACGCCGTGGAGAGCGCAACGGCCTATGCCGTGGACGTTTGGACACGCACGGACCGGGGCAATCGCTACGTAGACGGTTTCCACCCCTGCACCGTCACCGCCACGCACTGCGCCGTAACGGGCCTGCAAGCCGAGACAGAATATTTCTTCACCGTCAAGGCACAAAGCGCATCTGCCACCTTTGCCTACTCCGCCCCCACAGCCTTAGAGCCCGCCGATGTGACTGCCACGGGCTTCACCGCCCGCTGGCAAGCCATGCCCGAAGCCACGGGCTACGCCCTCGACGTGCTCACGCGCACCCTCTCCGAACCTGAAAGCGCCACGGTCGACTTCACCGACGGACTTAAAAACCTGCCCGCAGGCTGGACCACGAATTGCAAAATGACGCTCTCCACCGCCGGAGCCTACGGCGCGGCAGCCCCGTCTGCCTCCCTCTCGGCGGACAATATGTACATCGAAAGCGCGCCCTACGCCGACGGCATCCGCGCCCTCAGCTTCTGGTATCGCGAGCGCAACGCCCCCTGCGGCAAGAACTATGTGGCAATCGACGCCCTCTGTGCCGGCAGTGCCGACTGGCAGCACGCCGACACGCTGTGGCTCACCGACACCGCGCCCTCCGCAGGCAGCACCTACACCCTCGCCTGTGCCGCCGACGCCCCCGCCGGCAGCACCGCCGTGCTGCCCGAAGGCTGCACCGCCGTGCGCCTCACCTACTGCCGCGTAGGCAGTGGCGGCTTGGCGGTCGACGACGTGTGCGTCCGCCATGGCGGCGAACCCGTGTGGCACGCCGTGCCGCCCTACGACCGCCTCCGTATGGGCGCCGCCACGCAGTATGCCGTGAGCGGCCTTTCCGCCGCCGAGCAATATTATTACCGCGTTTACGGCACGCAGGGCGACCTCTTCTCCCTGCCCTCCGCGCCCATCGTCGTGCCTGCGCCGCAGAGCGGCATCGCCGCCCTGTTCGCCACACCCACCGTGTGCCCCAACGCACCTGCTTACGACCTTAGCGGCCGCCGCACCGTGCCTAACGCGAAAGGCATATATATAATAGATGGCAAAAAGGTGGTGAAATAAAGGGGAACCCATACAGATCAAAACCTGCCGCACTTGAAACCTGTCAAGCGCGGCAGGTTTTTTTTATTTGGGTTCGAGCACCACTATCAGCAAGATAGTTTTCATTATCCGCAAGATAGTTTTTACTATCAGCAAGATAATTT
>SFPF01000013.1 GCA_004552155.1 Bacteroidales bacterium | reverse complement strand
CCCATTCACACAGCCTCCAATTTAATAGTATATGCCATATTATATTGGGACTATTCCGCTAAAAAAGATAAAATGTTTGGAAAACTATTCAGATAGGTATATTAAGGAGGAATAATGAGTATACGTCGTTCAAGTAAAAAAAGAGGCGGAACATTAAGCGTCGCAGTGATAGTTGTTGCATTTCTTATTGTTATGATTTTTCAGATAGTGCAGCTTAAAAATAAAGAAACAGCCTATGCGCAGCAGACAGCAGAGCTGAACAAGCAGCTCAAAGAGGAGACAGAGCGCACAGATGAGATAAACGCCCTTGCAGATTATATGCAGAGCGACCAGTACATAGAAGACATGGCAAAAAGCAAGCTGGGGCTTGCGTATGATAACGAAATAATTTTTAAAGAAAAGGAGAACTGAGGTTTTCCTTTTTTATGTTATTTATGTTTTTCGGCAAAGCTTGCGGAATAGTCCCAATATAATATGGCATATACTATTAAATTGGAGGCTGTGTGAATGGGACTTATAAAAATAAAAAATATCATTGCAGGAGCTGCTGCAGCACTTGCATCTTCTGTTGGCATAATGGATTGTTATCCTCTTGTACCGGCAATTTTTGCAGTATATCTGTTGTGGAATAATAAAACGATACTTTTTTACATAGGATTATTTACAGGAATGGGATACTTTATGTCGTTTCAGACAATGACAAAGTATCTCTTTATTATTGTGGTAAGTTTTATAGGAATCAGATTTTACAGCTGGATAAATAAAAGATGCAGTGGACCGGCTGCGGCGGTGATAACGGCACTTACAACGTGTGCTATGGGAATTTCAGCGGAAATGACAGGAAGTGTTGACAAAATACAGATAATTCTAAGTATTGCAGAGAGTGCAGTGATATTTGGAACTGTCGTGATCACTGACAGAGGCCTTAATTATATTGAATTTATGGGAAAAAGTGAAAAAAGTACAAGTAAGAGCCTGCTCCCGGATAAGGAAGAGGCATTTGCAGCTTCAGTCGGTGGACTTGCAAAAATGATAGCAAAGGCAGGATGTGAAGTTGAGCAGGGGAAAAGTGATCATACTGCAAAGCTGGAGAGTGAGATAACAGGTAGAATGTGTGCCTGTTGTGAAGGCTGTGTGATATGCTGGAACGATAACAGACAATCAATGTCGCAGAAAATAGTTGATCTTATAAATGCGGTAAAAGAGCGCAGGGATAAAAAGGAAATAATAGAAAAAGTTTATGTGGACAATTGTCCTTATTATGAAAAAATGGTTGATGCAGCAACAGACGCATTCCTAAGGCTGGAGCTTAATGAAGCATGGTACCGGCGGCTAAAGGAAAACAGACAGGTCATTGCAAAACAGCTTGATGCCATGGCTGTTCTGATGGAAGACTGGGTGAACAATGAAAAGTGTGTGGACGGGCACAGAAAAATGAAAATAACGAAGATATATGTTGAGGCAAAGGAAACTGGATTTACAGTTGAAGAGGTTCATATATATGAAAATGCAGACGGATATGCAATTATAAAAGCAGATATCTGTACAAAATGGGATGGAGGACTGCCTGTGGGAGCATTTATAAAAGCAGTTTCATCAGCTACAGGCATGGCATGGCGTGCGGCCCTTGGCGAGGCGCGTGTTGTTGGCATACGGACTTTCGGGCGAGGCATAGCCGTGGAGCGAGATGCTGCGCACCTGAATGGTCTTGTCGAAGAGGGCGCTGTCGATAGTGTTGTTGATGCGGCGCAACTCGTCGGGGTTGCGGCGGTAATCGGGATAAATCACCGTTTCGTTTACGGGGAAGTCGAGGAAGGCGCGGCCTGCCAGGCGGCGTACCTTGTCGGACTCGGGCTTCGGCATCATCAGCGGCAGGGCAGGAATGGTGCGCAGGCGGGTGTCGTAGACGACGGGGGCGACAGCCACGGGTTGCTTCTTGCGGCGCGGCGCGAGCATGCAGGTAAAACCTACTTTGAGGTTGCTACGCGCATCGAGCGGCGAGCCGTCCTTCACACCGTTGAAGCGGTCGATAAAGAAGTTCTGGCTAAGTTCTGCGCCGATATGCCAACGCTCCGTCAAGGCATAGGTTGCCGTAAGCCCGGCGCGGAAGCCGAAGCACACGGCGCTGTTCATAGAATATGGCACGGTGTAAGAAAGAGGCACGTCCTCGGGGAAGCCAAAAGTATAAGCACCGCCGATACCCGCAAAGAGTTTCAAATTGAAACGCGGCCGCTGCTGGCGCGGCTTGCGCTTGCGAAAAGCGTCGGAAAGGTCGAAAGTGGCATCGCCAAACAGTTCCAAACTGTGCCAGCCCCAAACGTCGCTGTTCTCGCAACGCGGCACGTTGCGGCTCTTGTTGTGATTGAAACGAAAGGCCGCACGCCAGCCCCAAAGGGGACGCACCTCCTTACCGACGCCAAGGAACACGCCGCCCGACCAAGGGTAGCGCGTAAACTCCGACCAAGGCAAATTTTCATTGGCTGACTTATTGATGCCGCCGTACAGCTGGAAATAAAGCGGGTCTTTGAGCCGCGTGTTCGTTGTATCGGCCGCTTCTTCGGCAAAAAGGCAGAGGCCGAAGAGGGAAAAGCAGAAAAATAAGATATGCTTTTGTATATTCATATCGTTGTAGGTTATCTATCAAAGGCTATCGCCTCAATAATCAATGCAATGCCGCAATGATGCGGGCACATGCCTTGCCGTCGCCAAAGGGATTGATAGCGCGGCTCATGTGGCGGTACGCCTCGGGATTATCCAAAAGTTCGGAAACCACGCTAATGATACGCTCGCTGTCCGTACCGACCAACCGCGCCGTGCCTGCGGCAATGGCTTCGGGGCGTTCGGAAGTGTCGCGCATCACCAGCACGGGCTTGCCCAGTGCAGGGGCTTCTTCCTGAATGCCGCCGCTATCGGTGAGCACAAGCGTACAACTGGCCATGAGGCGCACGAAGTCGGGATAGTCGGGCGGCGGCATCAGCCGCAGGTTGGGGTATTGCGCGGCATCGCCGAGGGCGGCGTGCAGGGCTTGGCGCACGTTGGGGTTGGGGTGGACGGGGTAGACAAACGTCACGTCGGGGTATTTTTGCAGCAAGACCTTGATGGCGTGGAAAGCGTGGGCGAAACCCTTGCCGAAGTTCTCGCGGCGATGCCCCGTAATCAGCACCATGCGGCCTGCGCCCGTCTCCGCCGCCGCTGTGCCCACGCGCTGCACAGCGAGGTGCAGGGCATCGATTACAGTGTTGCCCGTCACGAAGATTTTGTCGGGGCTGATGCCCTCTGAAAGGAGGTGGCGGCGGCTTTGCTCCGTGGGCGCGAAATGCCAGGCGGCGATACGCGCCGTGATTTGCCGATTCATTTCTTCCGGCCACGGACTATATATATTATATGTACGCAGTCCGGCCTCGACATGCCCCACGGGGATTTGCCTGTAAAAGGCGGCGAGGGCGGCAGCCATGGAGGTGGTGGTATCTCCATGCACCAACACGATGTCGGGCCTCTCCTGCTCAAGCACATCGCGCATTCCGAGCAGCACGCGCGTGGTCACATCTTCCAGAGTCTGCCCGTCTTTCATGATGTTCAGGTCGTAGTCGGGACGGATACCGAAGAAACGCATCACGCCGTCGAGCATCTCGCGATGCTGGCCCGTGACGCAAACCACGGTGCGGAAGCGCGCAGGTGCTGCCTGCAACGCAAGGACGAGCGGAGCCATTTTGATGGCCTCGGGGCGCGTGCCGAAAACGAGCATTATCTTTTTTCTAAACGGCATATTCTTCTTAAAGACGATAAACCTTCTCTGTAAGCGGACAGAAGTGGTGGCAATCGAGCACGGCCTTGCCTTCGAGCCTATCCCAGTTGCGGGTAATATGGTCGTGCTTCACCATAAGCACCACCAAGTCGGTATCTTTCAGGAACTCGTCGAAGTCAGCGACTTGGCTCTCTACCACAGCGCGGTCTTCGAGGTAAGGGTCGTAGCATTTGAGCGGAACACCGAGGCAATGTTCTTGGGCTTCGAGCAACTGCAATGTAGGCGACTCGCGATAGTCATCGACATTCTCTTTATAGGTAATGCCGTAAAGCCCCACGCGGCGCGGATCCGTGATGCCGTTCTCGGCCATCACCTCGCGTATGCGCCTCAAAACGAAGAGCGGCTGGCTGTCATTGGTAAACATGCACGCGCCAATCACCTTGGTCAACTGGGGATAATCGCCCACGAGGAACCACGGGTCGACCGAGATGCAGTGGCCGCCCACGCCAGGACCAGGATTTAAGATGTTGACGCGGGGGTGCTTGTTGCAGATATTGATAATATTGAACACGTCCAGCCCGTCGTGGCGGCAAATGCGGGAAAGTTCGTTGGCAAAGGCGATGTTCACGGCACGGTAGGCGTTTTCCACCACTTTCGTCATCTCCGCCGAGCGGATATCGGTAAGCGTGATTTCGCCCTTACAGAAAGAGGCATACAACTGGCGTATCTTCTCGCCCTGCTCGGGGCTGTCAGCACCGATGGTGCGGTTGTTGTGGAGCAATTCGTAGATCATATTGCCCGGGATAATCCTTTCGGGGGCGTGCGCCAAGTGAAGCGATGCGCCGTCGAGGAGCGGACGGATTTCGCGGTCGATCGTACCAGGCGAAATAGTAGACTCAATCACCGCAATCGCGTCTTTCGGCGCGACTTTCAGCAAAGTCTTCACAGCAGCCACGACATAAGAAGCGTCGGCCTTCTTTGTGTGCTTGTCGTAAGGCGTGGGTACGGAGACTATATACACCTCTGCGCGCTGGTATTCCGTGGAAAAACGGATTCCCCCCGCGCGGGCATCTTCAAAGAGGCTGTCCAGTCCCTTTTCCTCAAAGGTCAATTCGCCAGCGGCAAGTTTACCGACCAATGCCTCGTTCAAATCTGTGCCTACCACCTCAACGCCGTGCGCTGCAAGCATCAAAGCCGTGGGCAGGCCGATATATCCTAATCCGATAACGTTTACCATACAATATATATATTAATAAGGTTTCAATGTTTTATATCACGCTGAGCAATTACTTTCCAAGCGGTTTTGAACAGACAGAACACGTCGAAAGAGAAACTGATATTAGCGGCATATTCACCGTCGAAGCGTGCCTTAGTAACAATATCCAGTTCATCGCGACCGTTGATCTGCGCCCAGCCCGTAAGCCCGGGAAGCACATCGTTGGCGCCGTATTTCTCACGCTCGTCTATCAGGTCGGTTTCCCTCGTTATCACGGGGCGGGGGCCTACGAAACTCATGTCGCCTTTCAATATGTTCCAAATTTGCGGCAATTCGTCAATCGAGGTCTTCCTCAACCACCGTTCCCACCTTGTGAGCATCGGGTCGGTAATGGCGCTAGTGGGCAGATTCTTCGGGATAGTGACAGGCATGGAGCGGAACTTTACGATTTTGAAAGGCCTGCGCCCCCTGCCGAAGCGCTCTTGTAAGAAGAAGGCAGGCCCCGGAGTGTCTATCTTTGTGATCAGTGCAATAACCGACAAGGGAATAAACAGCACAAAGAGCGACATCAAGGCAAGCAAGATGTCAAACAATCTTTTGAAATACCGTGCATACATAGTCTTCATCTCCTTAAAAACTATCTCAAAATTTCTTGGCAGCAATCCAATAAGCAAATTTCACGAGCGGCAGTTGGCGCTTGATGCGTGCGGGCTGGTGGAGCAGGCGATAGAGCCACTCGGCATTGCAACGCACCCACGCCTCAGGAGCACGCTTCACGCGGCCGGTGTAAACGTCGAAACTACCGCCAAGTCCCTGATAAACTGCATTGTGACGCTTCTGCATCTCTTCCATCAGCAATTCCTGCCGCGGCGAACCCATTGCCACAAACACGAAGTCGGGCTTCTTTTCGGCAATGTCGGCAATCAGGGCATCTTCCTCGGCGTGGGAAGAGAGGTAGCCGTTGCGATAGCCCGCGATGTCGATGTCGGGAAAGTCTTTCCGCAAGCGGGCCACAGTGGCGTCGATAACTTTCTGCGTGCCGCCCACGAGATAGAAACTTTTGTTGCTGTGGCAGCGGCGCACGATGTGCAGCCACAGTTCGCAGCCCGCCACTTTCGCCACGTGCTTGCAGCCCATGCGGCGCAAGGCAAGCACAGGGCCGATGCCGTCGCAGTAGCCGATGTTGCGGTTGATGAGACTGCGCAACTGCGGCGTGGCGTTGAGCACCTTCTCGGCATTGACGGCCACGAGAATGCCGGGGCGTTGCAAGGCAAAGTCTATGATTTGCTCCGCCGAGGCGAAAGGATATACCTCAATTCCTTTCAAGTTTATCTTATCCATGGTTGCAAACTGCTTTTATTACGTCCTTATATTGCGCTATCATATGATCCTCGCGAAACTGCCGCTCATATTTTTCCCGCGCCGCTTTCGAGAGGGCGGCATAAGCCTCATCGCAGGGACGGGGCAGGCGGGCGATGCCGACAGCAAGGTCGGAGATATTGCTGAAAACAAACCCCGTGCGGCCGTCTTCGTTGATTTCGAGCGCGGCAGGGATATCGTTGGTTATCATCGGCAGACCCACGCGGCAGGCCTCGAGGAGCGTGAGCGGCAAACCTTCCTTCTCGGAAAAGAGCAGCACGTAGTCGTAACGCTCCCAAAGATCTTCGGCAGGCACATAGCCCAAATATTTCATCTGCCCGTCCGCGCCGATGGCTGCTTTGAGCCGGTCGGCATCAGGTCCGTCGCCGGCAAAATGCAACTGCACATGCTGCGGCAGCCGTCCGCGCAAGGCTTCAGCCAAAGCAACCTGACGCTTCAAAGCACAGACTTTGCCGGCATGAAGCACCTTTATCTCTTCGCCGCGACGGGCTTGCGCTGCGGCGGCGGGGCGGTCGGGAATGCCGTTGTAGATGACGCGGACATTTTTCTCGGGCACACGGAAATACTCAATCAGGTTGCGCCTCACGGTCTCGGACACCGCCACCACGTGCTTGGGGAAAAGGGCGAGCCAGCGCAGGTTGTTGAACACGCTGTGCGCCACGTGTATCACTTTTATCCGCCGCAGCAGCAAGAGTTGCAGCAGGAGAAGTTGCAAAGTCGTTTTGCGGTGGTGCGAGATAAAGACGGTGCGCTTATCTGCAAGGCGTTTCACAGAACGATAACCGAACTTCTCAAACCGTGCCCCTTCTGCGTATTGCGCCGGCACTTGCGAACTGGGCGTTTCGGCAAGCACGATGGGCGTTTCGGCGTTCAACTGCTTAGCCAGCTGCATTGTCACGTTCTGCGCCCCGCCAGCGTTGCCGAAATACGGGTAGACCGAAACAATCATCGGCGTTTGCGCCGCAAGGCAATGCTCGCGGAGGTCGCTTTCAAACTTTGCCGCCACCTTGGATGCCAGGAAATGCTGCGCGGCATACGCGCTATTGTTGCGGCTGATGCGGAGGCTGTCTTCGGGGTGCGCCGCCAGCCATTCTATCTTGGCGGCAAAATCTTCTGGGCGGTGCGACGCGATGAGGAACCCCATCTCGCCGTCGGCGAAATAGTCCTTGATGCCGCCGTAGGGCGTGCTGATAACGGGCAGGCCGAATGCCAGGGCTTCGAGCACGGAGGTCGCCATGCCTTCGCCGTAGGAAGGCAGGAGGTAAAGGTCGCCGGCGGCGTAGGCCTGCCATTTGCGCTCGCCGTAGACCGCACCCTGAAACGTGATGCAGTCGCTCAAACCGATTTTCTGCACATAATTCTTCACTTCCTCCACAGCCGCCGCGTCTTCGCTGCTGCCACAAATGGTGAGTGTGAGGTGGGAGAATTTCTTCCTTGCAAGGGCAAAAGCATCTATTGCTTGAAAAATGCCTTTGGCTCGGTCGATGCGGGCGAGATAAAGGATATTTTTCAGTTCTCCACTGCGCCTGCCATTATCATAACCCTCCAAAAGGCTATCATCCACCACCGTGGAACTCAACAGCACGGGCACGCTGATTCCCATAGCCCGCAACTGCTCGCGGAAGTCGCTGCAAAGCACGTAGATGAGCGAGCATTTGCCAAACACCCGGCGCACCATACCCGGCGAAGCAATGCAACGCTCGGCAAACTTGCCGTCCCAGCCGTGAAACCACGCCGCAACCTTGCAGCAAAAGGTTCGCGCCAAAAGAAGATACGCGCCGTCACGCACGAGTTGGTAGGGGCGGAACGATGGATTGACGACCACAACGTCGGGACGGTAGGTCAGCAACAGCCACACGTAGACCAGCAAATCGGGCAGCAGGCAAAGCGCGGCGGGAACGCGCGGCCGCTTCCCGTAGCGAGCATAGCGCACCTCGGAGGCCCAATGCGGTTGCAGGCCTTTGTAGTGGAACGCCACGCCACCCGTTAACTGTGATGATGGTGCTACGATGAGGAGTTTCATATATTATTTCTCTATACAATATTATATATATAGCGCTACTGACCCAGTCTTATGTAGTCTTTAAGCGGCAACATTTTTTTTATTATTTATGCAATATATTCTTCTTCAAGCAGGCAAAAGGTGAGGGCGTAGAGCAAATCGGTGTGGAACATCGAGCCGCCTTGCGTCACCTGAAATGAAAAATTCATCAGCCAAAGCGCGAGGGCGAGGCGATACGTGGGGCACTGCTTGCGCCTGCGGATAAACGCGAAGAGCGCGATGAGCATCAGAAACATAAGCAGCAGGCCGACGATGCCGTTGCGTGCCAGCATATCCACAAAGCCATTGTGCGCTCCCACGCGGTTGCGTGTCTTGAGCAGGATGTAGTCCATCTCGTCTTGCGTGGACATGCCAATGATTTGTTCCAAGAGCGTGCCGTTGGCATAGCGTTCGAGGGCGGCTGCCGAGTATTCGCTGCGTCCCGAGTCTATATTCACCTTCTCGTGGGTTTGCAGATTGTTGCCCATAATGCGGTCGCGGAACATCTCGTTCGTGAGCATCATGTACGTAACACCGCTAACGAGTACAGCACTAATGCCTATAATGCCAAACCACTGGCGCACAGTCGTATCTTTCGGCCAAAAGAGTACGAAGATGGCCAAGAGGCACATCAGCCAGCCCGTGCGGGCAAAGCCCAAGTACATGGCATAGGCGGCGATGGCCAGGACAAAGACGTTATAGACCTTTTCCGAGCGTGTTTCAAACCGCCCCATCTTGAAGAAGTGCAAGATAACGGCGATGCAAATGCCCATAATCACCGACATGGCGTGCTGATTTTGAAAGATGCCGGAGTAAGCCACGAAAGTGCCGTAGTCATGCCCCGAACTGAGCATCGGCAAGCCGAGAAAGATGGGGATATTCGTCAGAACGAAGTATTGGCACAGCGTGAGCAGGGTCTTCTCCAAGGTTTCCTTTGCCTTAATCTGCGTTTGCACGAAACTGAACAGCAGGGGGAGGAAGAGGAACTTGATGCTCGCCTGCACATTGGTGATGAGGTCGGTCACCGTGCCAGCGTTGAAGAGGCTCTTAAACGAAATCCAGTATTGTGTCTGCGTCCACAGGGGCGCAGGCTTGCTGCGATACTGGAACACGATGTAGAGCATATAGCCTGCCAGGGGCAACTTCCACAGCTGCGACAAGGGCATGCCGCCCATATTTACCGGCTCGGAGTAGAAGAGCAGGAAAAATGGCACAAACAGCAGGCAATATGTCGAAAGTTTCAGCGGCACTGTTTTGGGAGTCTTACATATATATATCTTTTCGCCAGGAACCGCTGCTGCGCGAAGTCCAAGGCTCGGAAGTTCGCCCACGAAGCAATGAAACGGTCCATGCCGTGCTTTTTGAGCAGGCGAGTCACCTCGGCAGCGGGCACGCGCTCGGCGTAGAGGCACATCATCTTGAAGTTGCAGCGGCGCAACGCCTGCCGCTGCCGCTCTAAGTAGGGCATGCAGCAGCCGA
>SFPF01000012.1 GCA_004552155.1 Bacteroidales bacterium | reverse complement strand
ATTTTTTTACATATAGTCAGCGGGGAGGCATACATTGATACGCAAACAGCCGGTGCAACCTGCCGCCCTACCCTACCATCTCTTGCATCACTTTGAGGGCTTCGGCTACGCTCGGCACGTCGGCGAAGGACATGCGCAGACGTTCGCCCACATTCTGCATTTTGCAACGGCGGAAGTTGGCGGTGGCATAGGTGAGGATGCGGTCGAAGAGGGTGCTTTTGTAGAACGGACTGTCGGAATGGACGAACATGAGGATCATCTTGCCGTTTTTCAAAATCAGCCGCTCCACGCCGGCGCGGCGGCCGAGGCGGCGCAGGGGCACGATTTGCAGCAACGCCTTTCCCTCCTCGGTCATCGGGCCGAAGCGGTCCTCCATGCGCCGGCGGAACTGCTCGAGTGCCTCGTCGGAGTCGATGCTGTCGAGCTCGCGATAGAGGAGCATGCGCTCGCTGCTGCCCGGCACGTAGGTTTCGGGGAAGAAAGCGCGGAGGTCGCACTCTACGTTGCATTCGTCCACAAAGGCATCGCCCTCCGCCTTGGCGGCAGCATCAGGTTCGTCGGCATAAAGATTGGCAAACTCGTCGTTTTTGAGTTCGGCCACGGCCTGAGAGAGGATTTTCTGATAGGTTTCATATCCGAGGTCGGCAATGAAGCCGCTCTGCTCCGCTCCGAGCAGGTTGCCCGCGCCGCGAATGTCGAGGTCCTGCATGGCTATGTGTATGCCGCTGCCGAGGTCGCTGTAATTTTCAATGGCCTGCAAGCGGCGGCGTGCATCGTCGGGCAGGAGGGAAAGCGGCGGTGCCGCGTCGATGATTATGGTATTGGCGTTGGGGATATCGATGCCGTTCTCCACGATGGTGGTGGAAATCAGCACGTCGTAGTCGTGGTTGATGAAATCGGTGACAATCTTTTCCAACTGGTCGGGCGGCATCTGCCCGTGGCCGATGCAGACGCGGGCGTCGGGCACCTGCCGCTGCACCACGGCTTGGAGATTGGGCAGGGCGGAGATGCGGTTGGACACGATGAAGACCTGCCCGTTGCGGCTCATCTCAAAATTGACCGCCTCGCCTATCAGTTCGGCGTTGAAGGTGTGCACCTCTGTCTGAATGGGGCGGCGGTTGGGCGGCGGCGTTTGAATGACGGAGAAGTCGCGCGCCCCCATCAGAGAAAATTGCAGCGTGCGCGGTATGGGCGTGGCCGACATGGTGAGCGTGTCGATGTTCACGCGCAGTTGGCGCAGTTTTTCTTTGACACTTACGCCGAATTTCTGCTCCTCGTCGATGATGAGCAGCCCGAGGTCGTGCCACTGCACGGACTTGCCGATGAGTTTGTGGGTGCCGACGAGAATATTGATTTTGCCCTCTTTCAGGTCGGCGAGCACGGCTTTGGTCTGCGCGGCGGAGCGGGCGCGACTGAGGTAGTCCACGCGCACGGGAAAGTCTTTGAGGCGGGCGGCAAAGGTTTTGTAGTGCTGCAAGGCGAGCACCGTGGTGGGCACGAGCACTGCCACCTGCTTGTTGTCGCAGGCGGCTTTGAGGGCGGCTCGGACGGCGATTTCCGTCTTGCCGAATCCCACGTCGCCGCACACGAGGCGGTCCATCGGCTTGGAGGCGTATGAGGTCGCGGGCGATGTCCTTAATCTTTTTCTTGGTGCGTTCCTTGAGCCTTTCCCACGCGCCCGTGCCGAGGTGGCTGAGTTGCGGCGGGGTGCCTTCGTTGCCCTTGTATTTGCTGAGTTTGTGGAGGGCGTGGATGGAGACGAACACGGAGTCGTCGTTCTTGAAGGCGAGCTTGATGACTTCCTGCATCTCGCCGCCCGCGCCTGGAATGCGTACCAGTCCGACAAACCGCCCGATGCCGTGGTCGATGTGTACGATGAAGTCGCCCGGCTTGAACTGCATCAACTCTTTGAGCGTGAGCGCCATCTTGGAGTCGCGGGCGTGGTCGGAGCGGAGGTTGTATTTGTGGAAACGGTCGAAGATTTGGTGGTCGGTGAAGAAGGCGAGGCGCAGCGTCTCGTCGACAAATCCCTCGTGAAGCGTCTTTTTCACGGCCTCGAACGGGTCGGCGTTGATTTCTTCAAAGATGCTTTTGAGGCGGTCGGTCTGCTTCTCGCTGTCGGCCAGGATAAAGACGCGGCAGCCCGAGAGGCGCAGGTCGCGGAGCGTTTTAGCCAGCAACTCAAAGTTTTTGTGGAAAAGGGGCTGGCGCGTGATTTGGAATTTCACCTTGGCACCGGGGGTGGCGAGCGTGTGCGCCCCGATGCCGATGCGCTGCAGGCGCGTCAGGCCGCGCATAAGGGTGTCGCCGCCCGTAAGGAGGCGCTCGCTTTGCAGCTTGCGGCGCATCTCTTCGGCCTCCGCCTCGCTTGTGGCCTGCTCTATGACGGCCTGCCGCGAGAAGCCCTCGCGGTAGATGCGCTCCACCTCGTCGTGAACGAAGGAGAGGTCGCGCACCACGAGGCAGGCATTGCTGGGGAGGTAATCTGTAAAGGGCACCAACTCGCCTGCCGCGCCGCCGATATCGGGCACGATGTCGGCAACCTGCAACCGCTCTTGCGAGAGCTGCGTGCTGACCTCGAAGGTTCGGATAGAGTCTACCTCATCGCCGAAAAAGTCGATGCGGAAGGGATATTCTGAGGAATAGGAATAGACATCGAGGATACTGCCGCGCACGGCATATTCGCCCGGTTCGTACACATAGTCTTTGCGCTTGAAGCCGAGGGCGAGGAGGTTGTTGGAAATCTCCGTGAGGTCGTGGCTTTCGCCCACTTTGAGCGAGAAGCTACGCTCTGCCACGCTCTGCGGCGGTGCGACGCGCTCTGCCAGGGCGGCGGGAAAGGTGACAATATATAATAGGCCGGCCTGGGCATCTGCTTTCCGATATTCGGAAAGGCGGTTAAGCACGTCGGTGCGCAGTATCTCGTTGGCGGCATCGTGCTGCGCGTATTTCACGGCGCGGCGGTAGGTGGAGGGATAGAAGCACACGCGTTCATCGCCGAGCATCTGGTGCAGGTCGTGATAGAAATACCCGGCCTCTTCCTCGTCGTTGAGCACGAAGAGGAAAGGACGCTGCACCGCGCCCCGATGGGCAAGGGCGGCGAAGGCGACGGGTGCGGACGAGGCATGCAGCCCCTCGCAGTGCGTCAGCACGGGCTGCCCGTCTTGCAAAACTTTGGCAAGGGCGGCAACGCCGGGATGGGCGGCGTAGAGCGGTAAAAGGTCTTCTATCTGCATGAGGTTGAGTGTGTCGGGATACAAAAGCGGGCACCGGGCTGTTTGCCCGATGCCCGTTATGATGAGAGGTGAGTTGCTTGTTTAGAATTGGTAGCGGTGGTCTACGATTTCGGCCTTCTTGGTCATCAAGTAGGTGAATACGGAATTGTAGGTGCGCTGACCGGCGGTCTGGCCGAGGCGAGACACTTCGGAAGCTTCGTCGAACTTCTCCGCGCCCTTGCTCTTGCCCGTAACCTTAACCATATACACGGCACCAGCACCTACAACGGGAGCGGAGCATTTGCCAACGGCGGTCTTGGCAATCGTGCCGGCAAGGATAGGCTCGGGCGTGCCAACGCCCATCAACTGGGGATAACCTGCGAAGGTCTGGTTGGGCAATGCTTCGCGGATTGCACCCTTCTGCTTCATCACGTCTTCGAGCGTCTTGGCGGCTTTGAGACGTTCGGCAATGAGGGTACCCTTCTTCTGCTGCTTCACAACGGTGGTGAGGAACGTCTTGACGTCGGCGTTGTCCCAAGGCAGGTAGCCTTTTTCGTTGGTAGCCTTCACAAGCACCACGAGCAGGTGGTCGTTGCTGCGGCCGCATTCGTAGAGGCGAGAAACGTCGCCAGCCTCAGCCTCGTCGAAGATCCAGCGGGCTGCGTCCTTGGCCTGAGAGCCGCCGATGCGCTGCGGGATAAAATTGTTCATGGGACTGTAACCCGTGAGGTCGGTTACGACATACGTGTTCTTAGCGGCATTTTTCTCAATATCCTCAATCGTCTTGTTCTCGGCGAGGAAGCGGTTGAACTTGCTCAGCTCGTTTTCGTAGGTCTTCTTGGAGAAGTTGAGCGTGCATTTCACGATGGCCACCTTATACTTCGTCACGATGTTGCGACGGTCGAGCACCTGTGCTACCACTGCGCCCTGATCATTGGCAATGATGTCGGCAGAGTTTGCGGGAATGGTGTAGAGCTTGTTGAGATAGAATGCATTTTCATCGTTCAAGCCAAAGGTCTCATACTGTGCAGAGGTAAGCCATACGGAGTCGGTGCGCTGGCCGTACTTTTTGGCGAGTTCGGCAAAGGAAGCACCGCCTTTGAGTGCCGTGAGAATGCTGTCGGCCTGCGCCTTGCGCTTTTCGGGCGTTTCGGCTACGCTGACAATCTGGCGGTAAAGGATGGAGTCGGGTGCCTGGATTTTCGACACGAGCTTATATGTGTTGATCGTGTTGTCGGAAGCGTTGTAATAGGTTGCTTTCACGCTGCCAACTGCCACCGAGTCGAGGTCTTTGTAAATGTCGTACATGCGCTGGAAAGCCTTTTTGCTCATCGCGAGGTCGGAATACTGAACCTCCGAACCGCTCTTGCGCACAACGGCTGCCACGTCCTCGCCCGCTGCAAGTTCTTCCTGCAAACCCTGCACTTTGGCCATGAGGGCGGCGCGGTCTTGGGCGGAAGCCACTACGGCCACGTCAATCAGTTTGATGTCGCGCGTCTCGGCGGGGCTGTAGAACTGCGTCTTATAGGTCTTATAGGCTTCCTTGAGGTCGTCGTCGGTCACGGTGATTTCCTTATCGTCGATAGTGCTGTAAGGCACGGCGGCGATTTCAGCGTTGGCCAGTTCGGCGCGTTCTTCGAAGCTCATCTTAGCCGAAACGGGGTTAGAGATGTAACCCATGGCAAAGAGCATGTTGAACTTGTTGTTGAGCAATTCCTGGCGGAGCTGCTTTTCGGTGTAGGTCCAGAGGTTCTTGATGAGTTCGAGTTGCTCCACGGCCTCGGCGTTCTGTGCCTGCTTGGCCTGGGCTACGGTCTTGTCGTAGTCTTTGAGGAAAGCCTGGAGTTGTGCGAGGTCAAACTTGCCCGTCTGCTGGTTGGGGAAGATGCCGGCCATCATCTGGAGCGCCTGTGCTTCGCCGCTGCGGAGTGCTTCCTGCACTTCGCCGTCGGTCACGAAGAGGCCGAGCTTATCGGCTTCGTGCTCGATGATTTTGGAAGATACGAACTGCTGCCACACTTGCTCGCGGATTTGGTCGGTCTCGCTATCGGTGAGCGTGCCTTCCTGACCTTGCATCTGCTTTTGCAGCTTGCGGAACTCGATTTGTTCGTCCACAAGGTTTTGGAAATCCTGAATGGAAAGTTTTTCTCCATACACTTCGCCCACCTGGCTGCGGTTGATAGCGGAGGTAGTTTCGATGGAGCGGAAAAATTCTTCAGCAATGAAAGCAAAAAGAGCCAAGCCGAGCACACCTACGAGCAAGGCGCCTTTCTTTCTGATGGATTGTAATGCTGCCATTTGTTTTGATGTTATTTTTATGAGTATTATTTATGCGATTAATATCGGTAAATGCGCCTTTTCTTATAAGGAAAGGGCAATTATGACGCGCAAAGGTAGCAAAAAAAAGGGAATATGTGCTTTATCTGCCTATTTTTTTGCCTTTTGCTGCGCAGAGAGTGCGTTTTTCACCTCCACTTTCTGCGGGGCGGAAGGGTGCTCCTTGCTGCGCGGCTGCGCCTTTTCGCGGAGCGGCGGGAGCGTGTCGGTCGGCGTGGCCTCGGAGGCGGTACCTGCTGGTGCGGCGGGCGCGGCGAGGGGGTCGCTCTCTTCTTCCATGGGCGCGAAGCCGCGGCTGCGCTTCACGTAGAAGCTTTGCACGCGCTGGTCGGTAACGAGGGCGCGGAGGAAGTCGCCCTCAATGTCGCGGTCGGGCTTGATGAGGTGGAAATAGACGTCTGTTTTCAGTTCGCCGCTCTGCACGTCCCAATAGAGTTCTTCGGTGGTGAGCTGCGTGCCGTCCTCTTTGTCGATCAGCTCCACGTGTCCGCGCAATTCCCAAAGGCGTTGGTCGTAGAAGTAGGCGGTGTCGGCGGTGATATACATGTTCACCTTGAACTTGCGGTCGTAGCGTTCGAGGAAAATCCCTTTGGGAAACTCCCAGCGTTCGGGCTTCGTCTTGTCGTACACTTGCCACTCCTCCGTGATGACTTTGTACTTGATAAAGCCCGAGTCGGAGATGAGTTTGCTCACGCCGTAGCTGACCATCACGGGCAGGGAGTCGCGGTTGCGCACGGCGTCGCCCATCGGCGGGGCTTCCGAGCCGCAGCCGGCGAGCACGCCGGGCAGCACAGCCGTGAGGCAAATCAGCACTGCCAGCCACGCGCCGCGCACGGCACGAAAAAAGGTCGCCGCCACGCCCTTCGGGGCATGGTGGCAACCAAGAGTTTTACCTATATATATATAATATTGTGTAGGTAGCGTCATTGCTTTTTATTCTGCCTTCCATTTCATGAACCAGCGCTCGTTGAAGGTGATGCCGATGGAGACGCGCAGATAGTTTTCCTTAATCATGCCGGGCGATTTAGGCTGAGCGTGCTCGTATTGGAACGCCAAGTTGAGGAAGGTGCGGTTGTTGTGGGTATTGATGATGGGGAACGCCGCGCCCACAGAGGCGCAGTAGTCCGCCGGTCCTTTCTGCCCGTTGATTTTGGCGTAGGGCGTGCTGTAAGAGAAGCCCGCGCGGTAGCGTATCCTCTTATGCTTTTTCAGTCCCTCGGGGGCGGGTACGTATTCCGCGCCTACGGTGAATATCTGCTGGTCGTCGTAGGCACCCGTCTGCGACACATAGTGTTGCTGACCATACTCATCAGCCGTGAGCCAGGGCGACTTTGCCTTGCTCCACAGCTTCATGGTGTAGTCGAAACCCACGCGCAGACGACCTTTATAGCCCCACGCCACGCCGGCACCAATCGTGTGCGGCAGGTCGTAGCCTTTGCGGGCCACGAGCGTGTCGGGCGTACCTACCACAGCGTTGGAAAGCACATTTTGCTTGTAATAAAACGCATTGGAAGCGATGTTGTGCCCCAGACCGTAGGTAAAGCCCAGTGTGAGCGCATTGTCTTTTTTCAGCGCACATTCGTACTGCAAACCGAAATCCGCCTTGAAGGTGCGTATCTCCGTGTCGTAGATTTGCTTTGTGGCACTGATGGTTGCGTCGCTATATTCCGATGCCACCGTGTGGTAGAGATTGCCCCAAAGATAACCGATGTTTGCACCGATTGAGAAATTCTTTGCAGGCGACCACCCCACCCCAGCAAAGGTTTCGTGCAAACCGCCATCGCCTTGGAACGTCTGGGTTTGTGTAACCCCAGCTCCTGCCATCGAAGAAAATCCGCCGTAATGCACCGTTTTATATCCAATCGTGCTGATTGGGCGCAGGCCGAGGGCAACGCCAAGTTTCGGAGCCACGCGGAAGCCCATCGTGACATAGTCCACGGAGGTATTCTTGGCATTAAGTTTCTGCCCGCCGCTTTCGAAGTTGCCATTTTGGAACGATGCGCCAAAATCGAAGAGGAAGGTCAGGGAGTCGATGGAGGAATACGAGGCGGGGTTTTTCATATTCAGCTCCTTGCCGTTGCGCATACCGTATGCCAAACCCGACATGCCTTTGTTGAATGCCCCCGCGCCGTCGCCGAGCAGGCCGAAGCCATAGCGCGAATAGGGCGAGTTGCTGCCGTTGGTCTGCGCCTGCGCCGCTATCGAGAGCAAGGCGAGGGCGAGGAGTATGTAGTTTTTTTTGAGATGCTGCATCATGTATATTGTGTTATTAAATGATACCCTGAATGGGGCTTGTATAATAGCTGTGGGTCGATTTAGAAAAAAAACTATCGGAACCGCATATTTTCTGTTTTTGTCAAATTCTGCCAACGCGGATTACCCGAAAGAGCGTTCCAAGTTCGGCGCAACGTTGTACCTCAATATTTCCGCCAGCCCAATTTCCACGAGCCGAGGCTCAATGATAGCGCGGCCGCCGTAGGGAAGCGTATCCAGGTGGCAGGCATCGCCGCCCGTGAGGAAAGCGTAGGCGTTTCCGCCTGCCTGCTCGGCGAAAAAGCGGCGCAGATAACTGTCTGCCTCGCCCCTAATGCCGGTGAGCGCACCGCTGCGCAGGGCCTCCGCCGTGTTGCGCCCCCATTGGGGCGTTGCGCCGTCTATGCCCACGAGCGGCAGGCGTGCTGTAAGCGTGTGCATGGCTTTGAGCCTCATTTCCAATCCCGGAGAGATATTGCCGCCAAGGTAAAGGCCGCCAGCCGTCACGCGGTCAATCGTCATGCAACTGCCGGCATCGATTACGATGAGTTCACAGTCGGGTTTCAGCGCGGCGGCTCCCACGGCGGCTGCCAAGCGGTCTGCCCCGAGCTTTGCGGGCGTTTCGTAGCCGATGCTCAAAGGCGTGGGCGTTAGCCCTGTCACTTCCAACGGACTTTCCACGATGCCCGCCAACGCCTCGCGCACTTCCTCTGCACCCGTGCCAACGGTGGCGAAGGCACAAGCCGCAGGCCGATACCCGAGCGCAAAGCCCCTAAGTGCCGCAAAGTCTCGCCTATCCCACTTCTGCCGTTCCAAGCACTGCCGCCCGTCGTAGAGCGCGGCCTTCATAAACGTGTTACCGATGTCGAGGATAAGGTTCATTGGGCGGGAAACAGGGCACATATCTTATATGAAAAGCCCAAAATCGTTGCAAATTTACGGCAAGCGCGTCATATCGCCAAAATTTTTGGTATAAATGCACCTTTTTCTTGACATTTTTCTTTGAGATTTTCGGCTACGCTCGGCACTCTGCTCTCGCCTTGCACAAACGTTCATAACTATTCATCGCCAGGTTGCCTTAGAACGTTCGATTTCCTGCCTACCCGCTCGGCAGTTTAAGGCGGATAATTTTTGCTATCCGCAAGAAAATTTTTCCTAAGCCCGTGATAGTTTTCACTATCTGCGCAGAGAAAGTTTGTTACAAAGTTTCTAATACATGTTACAAACTTTGTAACGCATGTTAGCAAGTTTGTAATACATGTTACAAACTTTGTAACAAAAACTATCTTATATGAGCGGAAAAATTATCTTGCGGATAATGAAAACTATCTTGGGGATAGTAATGCTCGAAACGGGCTATGCGCTCGCTTGCACGAAAATTTGCTTTGAGATTTTCGGCTGCGCTCGGCGGCTTGCGCCTCGCTTATTAGTTTGACATCAAAAAGGGGAAAAATAAAAAGCAAAACAATTCAAAAAGTCGTGGCGCAGGCATCCTAAAAACGGAGCCGCAATAAAAAAGCGGCGAAAGTGAAAAGAATGCCCGCGCCACGACGAATATTTTGAAAGTAACCATCCGAAACAAGCCGACTTGACATGGCCGAAAAAAAATGCCTCTACCCCGTTTGTTTCACATTGTTATGTTGTTTATGCCTGCAAATATTGGAAAGCGGCTTCGGCGCAGCGTTCGCCGTCGATGGCAGCCGACACAATGCCGCCGGCATAGCCCGCACCCTCGCCGCAGGGAAACAGACCCGGCAAAGCAGGGCTTTGCAGCGTGGCGGCATCGCGCACGATGCGGACGGGCGCTGAGGTACGCGTCTCTACGCCGAGCAGCAGGGCCTCATCGGTGAGAAAGCCGTGATAGCGGCGGCCGAAGTCCAAAAATCCCTCTCGCAGACGCGAGGTGATGAATGCGGGCATCCAGAAATGCAGGGGCGAGGCAATGGCACCGGGTGCATAGCTTGTGGCAGGCAGGTCGGCACTGAGGCGGCGGTTCACAAAGTCGGCCATGCGCTGCGCCGGCGCCGTTTGGCGGCGACCCGCCTGCACCCAGCAGGCGCGTTCCAAGGCTTCTTGAAACACGAGCATGCGCAACGGACTGTCATCCCGCCACTCTGAGGCAGGATGGGCGGCGGCAAAGCTTTCGTCAGCAAAGGCTTCCTGCATGAAGGGACGCAGTTCGCCATCGAGGTCAGCCACACGCGTCTCTACCACCATGCCCGAATTGCTCCACGCCGAGGAGCGGTGCGACGGACTCATGCCGTTCACCACTACCTGCTCTGCGCCGCTCGCCGCAGGCACCACGAAACCACCGGGACACATGCAGAAACTATATACGCCACGGCCGTTCACCTGCGTTACAAGGCTGTATTCGGCAGCGGGCAACCAGCGGCCGCGCCCGCTCTTCTGGTGATAAAAGATTTGGTCGATGAGATGAGAGGGATGCTCCAGGCGCACGCCGACGGCTATGTCTTTGGCTTCGAGGGCGGATGGGGTACGGCTAAGCATGCGGTAGACATCGCGGGCGGAATGGCCCGTAGCCAATATCACCGCGCCTTCAAAGGCACGGCCGTCGCGGCACTGCACGCCGCACACCTTGCCCTGCTCCACGATGAGTTGCTCAACGCAAGTTTGGAAATGCACCTCACCGCCGCAGTCGATGATGCGCTGCCGCATGGCCTCAATGATGCGGGGCAGGCGGTCGGTGCCGATGTGGGGGTGCGCGTCTTGGAGGATATTGGTCGCCGCTCCATGCTGGCAGAACACGCGGAGGATTTTCTCCACATTGCCCCGCTTCTTTGAGCGCGTATAGAGTTTGCCGTCGGAAAAAGCCCCTGCCCCGCCCTCGCCGAAGCTGTAATTGCTTTCGGGGTCGACAACGTGCGACCGGGAGATGAGAGCGATGTCCTTGCGCCGCTCATGCACGTCCTTGCCGCGCTCTACCACTACGGGGCGCAACCCAAGTTCTATAAGCCTCAAGGCAGCGAATAGTCCGCCTGGCCCTGCACCAACCACGACGACCTGGGGCTTGCCTGCTACCGAGGCATACGCCACCGGCTCGAACTCTGGCGCATGGGGCGTTTCATTAATATATACATCGAGCGTAAGATTGATGTATATGGTGCGCTGACGGGCATCTATGCTGCGGCGGCGCGTGCGCAGGGTGGTTATGGTGCGTGCGTCAATCTTGAGCAATGCGGCAACGTACTTTTTCAGCCGCTCTTCGCTTCCTGCCACATCGGGCGTGACGCGGGTGGATACAGTTTGGATCATAGGGAACGTTTACTTGTCTACACGTTTACTTTGAGATTTTCGGCTGCACTCGGCATAGCCCGAACAAGTTCGGCTCTGCTCTCGCTTGCACGAAAATTTCCTTGTTTACTCGTAAATAATTTTTTTGCAAAAATACTAATTTGCTTTTATCTGCGCAGTTGGGTTGCCGTCTAAACGACCTTTAACATTCCGCAGAGTGCGCAAAAAGCGAATTTTCTGTAACTTTGCGGGCGTATTTTATCATTATTCAATGCGACTTTCCCACACCCACTCGTTTCCTTTGAGATTTTTGCTTTCGAGATTTTTGCTTTCGCGTTTCGTCCTCTCTCTCGCCTTTCCGATTGATGCCGCCGCGCGCAAGAAGGAAAAGGATGGGAAGGGCATGGCAGCCTATGCAGCCATTGAACCAGACGCGCAGCCGGAGAAAGCGAAGCGCGAAAAGGCGGCGACACGCGCCCTCGCCCTCGACCACCACTCGGAAGCGAAGGTGAACACGCGATTGACTGGGACGCGCTGATGGCGGGAACTAAAATCTCGTATGTCTACATCAAAGCCACGGAAGGCGCCGCGCTCGTGGACGACACCTACGCCTACAACCTGCGCGAGGCGCGCCGAGTGGGACTGAGCGCGGGCAGTTACCATTTCTACCGACCTAACGTGGACTGGAAGACGCAACTGGAAAACCTCACTTCCACTGTGCGGCGCGAGGAGCAGGATCTCGTGCCGATTATCGACATCGAACATCGCGGCAACGTGGGTTACGACAAATTCATCGCAGACCTCAACGCGTTTGTTGCAGAGGTGACGAAACACTATGGCAAGAAACCGCTACTCTATACGTTCCAGAATTTTTACAATAAGTATCTCTGCGGCACATTCAAGGACTACCATTGGATGATAGCCCGCTACCGCCCCGACGAACCGACGCTTGACGACGGTCGCAAATTTATCATCTGGCAATACTCGGCGAAGGGCAGTGTGAGGGGCATTCGCGGCAATGTGGACCGCTCGCGACTGATGGACGGGTTCTCGCTGTCGGCCTTGGCCATGTAAGCCCAGCGGCAGCCCTACTCTATCCCGATATACTTATGCGTTTGCAACGATAGCCGCCAGTGCGGATGGCTTTTGCAATATTCTACCGCCTGCTGGAGAAGCAGGCGGTTTTTCGTTTCATCGCCCGTGTCGCAGGGTTGCAAAAAGAGATGGGTGGTTTGGAATGTCGCTGCAATTACCTCGGGGTCGGTATGCGCGGCGGCGAAAGCCTCGGGCGAAAAGACAAGTTTCAATTCATTGGGACGGAGCACGGCAGGGGCGGCAATCTTTCCGAGGAAATAATGCTTCGGCGAAAGGGTAACCCAGTCAAGCGATAGGCTGTCCACTGGGCAAGTTCCATTGGTTTCCATCGCCACGAAGCGGTTTGCCATGTGCAGCAAATCCACAAGGCGCGGCGTGACTTGCAAAGACGGTTCGCCGCCCGTGAGCACCACGTGCCTGGCGGGGAAACGGCACACGGCCTCCACTATCTCTTCTTCACTCATCCGTACGAAAGCCTTGTGATTGGTGTCGCAGAAGGGGCAGCGCAAGTTGCAACCCGAGAAGCGCACGAACACTGCGGGCGTGCCCGTGAAAAAGCCCTCGCCTTGGAGGGAATAAAATATTTCGTTAATACGCATTTTTGTTGGTTGAATGAACTGCTTTTTTTCAACGAATTATTTTTTTGTAGTTCACCAAGTTTTTATTGCCCACGAATCTCACGAATTTACACGAATCTTTTCAATGAATTAAATGGCGACCTGTTCGGTCGCACGAACTTTCACGAATGCAATAATTGAATTAGTGCGATTCGTGCGACCGTACAGGTCGCCATTATTACAGAGAGCAATGAATTCGTGTAGATTCGTGAGATTCGTGGGCAAAAAAAATGTTTTTCGTGGGCAATAAAAAAATAACCCGTGGCTAAAAAAGATTGTTCGTGGTCGTTATCCAACGCTTTCGCTCTATAAAGCGGCGTTTTCAAAGCCTGGTTTCACATAGACGGCCGTGTTGCCCTCGCTCTCCTGCACCGACACTTTGTAGCATTTCGGTGTGTGCTCGCAAATCCAATGCGCGATATTTTCGGCTGTGGGATTGAAGTCGAAGAGTTCGTTAAGACAGCGGTGGTCGAGTTTATCTTTCACGCTGCTTGATATGTGCGAGAAGTCTGCCACCATGCCGTTCTCGTCCAACTCTTCGGAGCAGCAGTAAACGGTGACGATGCCGTTGTGGCCATGGAATCGCTGGCATTTGCTCTCGTAGGTCAGGCAAAGGCTGTGGGCAAATGCCACTTCTATTCTTTTCTTTACGTAGTACATTTTCTTCAAAATAAAACAAATTATCAACAAACTATCCGAACAACTGCCGCAGGGCTTCTTCCACACGTGTCACTGGTACCAATTCCATGTTTCGCGGCTGCTGTTCCAGTCCCTTAATGCTGCCAGAGGGAACGAGCATGCGCTTGAAACCGAGTTTCTCGGCCTCAGCAATGCGCTGGGCGATGCGCGTCACGGGACGGATTTCGCCGCTCAACCCCACCTCGCCAGCCATGCAAACGTCCGAACCTATGGCCGTGTCTACGTTGCTCGAAAGCACGGCGGCTATGACGGAAAGGTCGATGGCAGGATCGGAGACGCGCAAACCACCGGCGATGTTGAGGAACACGTCTTTCTGCATAATCTTAAAACCCACACGCTTTTCAAGCACGGCAAGCAGCATGTTGAGGCGACGCAGGTCGAACCCCGTCACAGTGCGTTGCGGCGTGCCATAAGCTGCCGACGAAACAAGAGCCTGGGTCTCGATGAGGAAAGGACGAAATCCCTCTAAGGCAGCCGCCACGGCAGTGCCGCTCAGTTCTGCATTCTCACGAGTGAGGAGCAATTCGCTCGGATTGTCCACACTGCGAAGCCCGCTACCGCGCATCTCATAGATGCCTAATTCGGCGGTAGAACCAAAGCGGTTCTTGATGCTGCGCAATATTCTATATAGATAATGCCGGTCGCCCTCGAATTGCAGCACGGTGTCGACGATGTGTTCCAAAATCTTCGGGCCGGCAATCGTGCCGTCTTTGGTGATATGCCCCACGAGCAGCACAGGCACGGCGCTCTCCTTGGCGTATTTGAGCAAGGCGGCAGCACACTCACGGATTTGCGTCACCGAACCAGGCGAGTTTTCCAATCCCTCGCAATAAATAGTTTGGACCGAATCGACTACAACCATGTCGGGCTGCACTGCGCGGATTTGCGCAAATATTTCGTCCAACCTTGTCTCGCAGAGCAGCATCAGGTCGCCTTTGGGTGTGCCGATGCGATCCGCGCGGAGCTTGATTTGCCTTTCGCTCTCCTCGCCACTCACATAGAGGACGCGGCAGCCGAGTTCGAGCGCAGTTTGAAGCAGGAGGGTAGACTTTCCGATGCCCGGTTCTCCACCAATGAGCGTGAGCGAACCCGGCACAAGCCCCCCGCCGAGCACTCGGTTCAGTTCGGCATCGGGCATGGGCATGCGCGGTTCGGCGGCGGCATCGATGGCCGCCAAGCGCACTGCGCCCCGCGCTCTGCCTGTACCGCCCAAAGCAGCGGCAGCACGGGAAGAAGCGGAGGGTTTGGCCTCTGCCGATACGGTAAATTCCTTCATCGTGTTCCAGCGGCCGCACGAGGGGCAACGTCCCACCCATTTGGGGGAGTCGTAGCCGCATTCGGAACACACGAAGGCAGTTTTGTCCTTTGCCATCGCGTTCTTACATTTCAGAAAGTTGATTGCGCAGTTCCACCAGTGCAGCGCGAGCATTGCGCAGGTGCTCTACAGCCTCCACGGCTTGCGTGGTGCCTTCCTTGTTCTTGCGCAGCAATTCGCGGGCAGCGGCAATTTTCAGGCCGCGTACCTTCACCAGGTTGTAGATAATGCGGATTTGCTCAATGTCGTCACGCGTGTAGAAGCGGATGCCGCGGCCGCCCTTCTTGGGCGAAATTTGCGGGAACTCTTTTTCCCAAAATCGCAGAAGCGTTTCGTTGACGCCAAACTCTTCTGCCACTTCTTTAATGGAGAAAAAGCGTTTTAGGTCTTTTTTCTGTTCTTCGCTCATATCGGGTATCTATAATTAAATGTCTGTCTGTAATTCTTTAGCAATGTTGAACTGCTTGCCAGCCTTGCCGTTCTCGAAGCCCTCGGCATAACCCTCGCGGTAGCCTTCGGCATAGCGGCTGCGCTCGGCGGCGGTGGGGAAGGTGCTGTCAACCAAAAGCGAGTCGGGCAAGAGTTGTGAGGCATGCGCACCGTATGTGGCAGAGTCGGACTTTACGGAAGAGGGCAGCGTGGTGTCGGGTACGGCCACCGTCACATGGCTCTTTGCCGATGCCTTTCTGGCGTGCGTGCCGCCAGCATCGCCGATTTTAAGAATGATAATGGTAACCACTGCGGCAAAGCAGAGCACCAAGAGGAGAATATTCTTTTTCATCAAAAAAGTATTTTCAAGATAATATTATAGAAGCGAACGCTTGCGTCCCGCATCTATGCGCAGGAAGGTGAAGAGCAGGAGCGTGAAGCCCCACAGCGACGAGCCGCCGTAACTGAAAAACGGCAGCGGAATGCCGATGACGGGCGTGAGGCCCATAACCATGCCCACGTTGATAAAAACGTGGAAAAGCAGGATGCTCATCACGCAATAGCCGTAGACGCGCCCGAAGACTGTGCTCTGCCGCTCGGCAAGATAAATGAGCCGCAAGACGAGCGTGAGGAACAGCAGGAGCACGGCGGCAGAGCCGATAAATCCCTCTTCCTCGCCCACGGTGCAGAAGATAAAGTCGGTGTCCTGCTCGGGCACGTATCGCAACTTGGTCTGCGTGCCGTTCATGAAGCCCTTGCCTTCCAGCCCGCCCGAGCCGATGGCGATTTTGCTTTGGTGGACGTTGTAGCCGGCGGCGCGGGTGTCGTCGTTCATGCCGAGCAGCACCTGTATGCGCGTGCGTTGATGGTCTTCGAGCACGTGGTTGAGCACATAGTCCGAGGCATAGAGAAAGGCCGCCGAACCGAGGGCGAAGAGGGCGATGTAGATATAGTTGGACACGCGGTCGCGCAGGGAGAGCCAAGCCAGATAGCAGCCACGTCGAAAGGCACAATCCAAGCCGACAAGGCAAGGGGCACGACGGCGCAGCCGAGCGTGATGAGGAGCAGGCGCATGGTCAGGGCTTTGTTTGACGTATAGACGCGCAACATGCCGATGACAAAGATTTCGATGAGCAGCAGCACGGTGTATTCGCCCACCGAAGCCATCGGCGCAAAGGGCATGGGCGTTTCGGCAAAGCGTATGCCCACCACGAAATAGATAACAGCCGCCACGGCTACAAAGAGTATGCTGCCGGGCATTCCCTCGCGGTAGAACATCAGGAAGAAGGCAAGATAAACCAGCGCGGAACCGGTTTCGCGCTGCATTACAATCAGCACCATGGGCAGGAGCACCATGCCGACGGCGCGGGCGAAGTCGCGGCGGTTGGCCATCGAGAAGCCGTAGCGCCCCATGAGTTTTGCAAGCGCGAGGGCCGTGGCCCATTTGGCAAACTCGGCAGGCTGGAGGTTGAACGCGCCGAATGAAATCCACGAGCGCGACCCTTTGATGTCTTTGGCAATGAAGGGCGTGATGAGCAGCACGACCATCATGCCCCAATAGAAGAGTTCCGACAAGACATCAAGATATTTGTCGTCGAGCATGAGCAGGACAAAGCCCAGCAGGAACGCCGCGCCGATCCATACGAGCTGCTTGCCCGTGCGCGTGTCCCACGAGAAGAAATCGGTATCGCCGATTTCGTGGCTTGCCCCGCAGATGCTAAACCAGCCGAAGACGAGCAGCACCACGTAGATGATGATGACGATGCGGTCGGCCGACCAAAAGGGATTTCTGATGTTTTCGGACATTATTATATTTTACTTTTAGCTTCCTTGATTATTTCATCTGCCAGATATTGGTCGCTGCGGCAATGAAGGTCAGCAACTCCTTTGTCAATCAATTCAAAAACAGGAGAGTTGTAGAATAAATCCATTGCCTCTTCGCGCGTTAAGTGCAATTGTTGAGCAAGTATCTCAATGATACGTGCGTATTTCATGTCCAAGATGATTCGACTTGCCTCCATACCTATTATTAGAGTTGTTGAGCGCCCACGAATTCGATGCAACGTTCTATGGCTCTTTGGTTTGTAAAACAGATTTGTTGGTTAGGTTTCTCAAAAATCAAACGCTTCAAAGCTTCTTCTTTGGTCATCTGATTAGAAAAATACAAGTCAAGGGTATTGAAAACTCGGTCGTTGGCAATACCGCCACAGATCACATCATACTGTTTGTACACTTCTTCTCCCATGCGGCATGCTGCGACGAAATCAAGCCAGTCGCTATCGTATGCATCAAAACACTTAATGTTCAAATCCTTTGCAGGTGTGTACTCATAGGTATTAAGAATACCTTTTCGATTTCTTAGAATAAACCGCAGGGCATATCGCTCCGCCTGCTCCCTTATGACTGTGGCATAGAATCCCTTACCAAAATCCAAATTGGTACGGGAATGTATAGTGTCTGGCTTATAGACAATTATGTCTGAAGCATGGTAGATTAGCATAGATTTACTCCTTTCTCTTTTATAAAGTCCAAAACATCGTCTACCAGATATTGGCGACCAAAAGTATGCAACACATCGTATGCAGGAACTAAATACCCGGCAATGACGTTAGCCTGCTTAAAAACCTTGTATATCTCCGCAGGGCTCTTGTGCAGCCTTTCTGCAACGCAGCCAATAGCGAACGTGACAAATTCCAATATATTCTTATCCATAGGCAATGTATGATGTGTCGTTTATAAATAGGCTTTCGCCCTGCCTATCGCGCATAATCTGGATATTGTATGTGCCGCAGGCGGAAGGCTTCGGCCTTTTTCTCCGACTCGGGAGAAAGGTGGCCGTTGAGGTATTGCTCCATGATGAGTGCGCCGAGGGGCACGCCATAGACATTGCCGAAACCGCCGTTTTCCACGTAGACGGCAACGGCGATGCGGGGATTGTTCATCGGCGCAAAGCCCATAAAGGCGGAATGGTCGTGGCCGCGGTTCTGCGCCGTGCCCGTTTTGCCGCACACTTCATAGCCTGGAATATTCGCCGCATGGCAAGTGCCGTTAGTCACGGCGCGGCGCATGCCGGCTACGGCATAATCGTAGTAGTGCGGGTCGACTAACGTGTGGCGCTTCTTCGTATAGAGCGTGTCCAGTTGCTCGTCCTGCACGGAGCGCACCACGTGGGGCGTAATAAACCAGCCCCGGTTGGCTATGGTGGCGGCAAGGTTGGCGATTTGCAGCGGCGTGGCGGTGACCTCGCCCTGACCTATGGCGATGGAAATCACCGTAAGTCCGTTCCACGACTTCTTATATGCCTTGTCGTAATAATCCGCATTGGGAATCATGCCCCTGCGCTCGCCTGGCAGGTCCACGCCGAGCTTGTAGCCGAAGCCCATTGCCACAAGGTGGTCTTTCCAGCGCGTCATGGCTGCCTGCACGGAACCATACTTGGCTCGGTTGCTCAACATGCGGTAAAGATTCCAGCAGAAATAGGAGTTACACGACGTACCGATAGCCGGCACGAGCGGTATGGGCGAGGCGTGTCCGTGGCAGCCCACGTGGAGGCCCTTATAGTTGAAACCGTGGCTGCATGGAAAAGATATTTCGGGATTAATGCTGCCTTCCTGAAGTCCGAGCAGGGCTTGCGTGAGTTTGAAGGTAGACCCCGGCGGGTAAAGGCCCATTATGGCGCGGTTGAGCAGGGGACGGCGCGTGTCCTTGCTGAGCATCAGGTGGTTCTTGCCGCGCTCGCGCCCCACCATGATGCGCGGGTCGTAGGTAGGCGAAGAAGCCATGCAGAGGATCTCGCCCGTGCTCGGCTCGATAGCTACGATGGCACCGATTTTGCCTTCGAGCAGGCGCTCGGCAAGGAGTTGCAGGTCGTGGTCGATGCCGAGCGTGAGGTTCTTGCCCGGCACGGGGGCTTTGTCGTACCGCCCATTTTGATAATGCCCCTGCGTGCGGCCGCGTACATCGCGGAGCATGATGCGCATGCCCTTCTCGCCGCGCAGTTGCCGCTCATAGGAGCGTTCCACACCGAGTTTGCCGATAAAGTCGCCGCTCTGATAGTAGCGGTCGCTATCGTTTTCGAGTTCCTTCTCGCTGATTTCGCCCACGTCGCCCAGCACGTGCGCTCCGCTGCCCTTGGCATAGTGGCGCGTGGAACGCTTCACGGCACTGAACCCATTGAAGCGGAAGAGTTTTTCCTTAAAAAGGGAGAACTCCCGCGCAGGGATTTGGCTCATGAAGAGCTGCGGCGTGTAGCGCGAATAGCCGGGGTTCTTGGCAGGGTCTTTTATCTCTGCCATGCGGCGGATATAGAACTCTCGGGTGATGCCGACCGTTTCGCAGAAGTCGAGCGTATCAACGCCGCGCTGGTCGTTCATCACTACCATAATATTATAAGAAGGCTCGTTGTAGACGAGCAGGTTGCCGTTGCGGTCGTAAATCAGGCCGCGCGAGGGATACAGTATTTCTTTGCGGAAAGCGTTGGAGTCGGCATTCTTCTTATAGTCGTCGCTGAGTAGCTGCAAGGTGAAGAGGCGCACAAGGTACACGATGATGATACCGACGGCAATGCCGCCGATAACGAACTTTCGATTTTCCAATTGTGGCGATGCTGACATAATGATTTTAAGAAACCTTGCTGCGAATAAGTTCTATGGCAATGGCCATCAAGAACGTGATAAGCGTGCTGCCGGCTATGTTCATCAGGAGTAGCGCGGTATCAAAGAAAGAGAAGCATTCGAGCAGGAAGAACACCGTGCAATGCAGCAGCGACATGATAGCGGCGATTTTCAGGAAACCGCTCCACTCCATGGCCTTTACCGACGGCATGAGGCTGTCGTCGTCGCGGTCGGAGGGCAAGAATACGCGCAGTATCCACGGCGCGGCGAAACCGGCGAACGTCATCGCGCCTGCTGCCACGCCGGGCGTGCCGGCAAAGAGGTCGATGAGAAAGCCCAGCACGAAGCCCAGCAGCACGTACAACCACCGAGGCGTATCGGTAGAAAGGATAAGCAGGAAATAGAAATAGGGCATCGGCGTGGCAATGCCGAGGATATGGACGTGGTTGAACACAAACACCTGCAAGGCAAGCAGCAGGACGAACCAGCCGAAACGCGCAAATATCGTCTGTATCATATTTTATTCTTCTTCAAAATGTGCATGCGCCTTGAGCGTGTCAATTTCCGCCTTATAGGGCGTGGCTACTACAGAAACGTCGCGCAGGTTGCCGAAATGCGTGCCCAGCACGATGTCCAATTTATAAGATTGCCCGTCGGGGGAGTTTTCAATGCCGGAAATGCGGCCTACGAAGATGCCTGGCGGGAACACGGAGGAGTAGCCGCTGGTTTCTACCGCCTCGCCCTTTTTCACCTTGGCATATCTGGGAAAATCGTCAACGTAGGCGTGCATCATGTCGCCGCCGTTCCATTGTAGGTAACCGAAGTAACGCTGGCCGCGCACGCGGCAGCTGATGCTCGACTTGCTGTTCGTTACGGGAATAACGAGCGAGTGGTGCCGCCCCGTCAGGTAGACGATGCCCACCACGCCGCCGCCGCCCACTACGCCCATTTCCGGGCGGATGCCTTCGGCTGCACCTTTATCTATTACCAAGAGGCTGCCGCCCGTGCTGCGCGTGTTGCTCACCACGGTGGCGGGAATGAGCCGGAAGTCGCGCAAGTGCTCGAGCATCAGGCGTTCGGTCACGGTGGTGTCGCGCGTCACGGTCATAAGTGCCTCGCGCAGGGCGTTGCTCTCGCGTTGCAGGCGGATGTTCTCTTCGGTAAGGCCGCGGTTCACGCTTTCCAGGTTGAGATAGGAAAAGAAGCCGTAGTACCAGCCGTTCACCCGCGCCACGGCAGCATTGGCAGCGGTGTACCACACGCTGCCCTGGTAACTGTTGAAACGGAACAGCATGGCCATGCTCGCCAGTTCCAAAATCAGGAACAGGAACACGTAACTGTATTTTCTGAGAAAATCGAGAAGATTGCGCACGGTGATGTCGGCGCGAAACCAGCGCCAATGGAATGATTTGCTATAAGCTGGGGCGTATACCTACGCCCAGCCTGATAAATGCCAATAAACAAGTAAACAAGACAAACGCCTGTCTTGCTTACTTGTTTGAAAAAGTCTAATATAAATTATCTCATCAAGAACGTGAACTTATCCACATTCTTCAGAGCGATGCCCGTGCCTTTCGCCACGCAGAGCAAGGGGTCTTCTGCCACGTGGAAGGGTATGTTGATCTTGTCGGTCAGTCGCTTGTCCAGCCCGCGCAGCAATGCGCCGCCGCCGGTGAGGTAGATACCGTTTTTCACGATGTCGGCATAGAGTTCGGGCGGCGTGTTTTCGAGTGCGTTGATCACGGCCTGCTCGATTTTGGCAATGCTCTTTTCGAGACAGTGCGCGATTTCCTGATAGCACACGGGTACTTCCATCGGCATGGTCGTGATTTTGTTCGGGCCGTGCACGATGTAGTTCTCGGGCTGCTTGTCGCCGAGGTCGGTGAGCGCGGAGCCTACGTTAATCTTGATGCGCTCTGCCATACGTTCGCTGACGCGCACGTTGTGCTGGCGGCTCATATATTCCTGAATGTCGGCGGTAAAGTCGTCGCCGGCCATCTTGATGGAGTTGTTCGACACGATGCCGCCGAGCGAAATCACGGCAATCTCCGTCGTGCCGCCGCCGATGTCAACCACCATGTTGCCCTCGGGCGCATTCACGTCAAGACCGATACCGATGGCAGCCGCCATGGGTTCGTAAAGGAGGAACACGTCGCGGCCGCCGGCATGCTCGGCAGAGTCGCGCACGGCACGCAGCTCTACTTCGGTAGAGCCGGAGGGCACGCCGATAACCATGCGCAGCGAGGGCGAGAAGAGGCGATGTCCTTTGTGTACTTTCTTAATAAGTCCGCGCAGCATTTGCTCGCAGGCATTGAAGTCGGCAATCACGCCGTCGCGCAGGGGACGAATCACGCGGATGCGGTTGTTCGTCTTTTCGTACATCAGTTTAGCGCGGTCGCCCACGGCAATCATCTTTTCAGAGTGCTGGTCAAGCGCAACTACGGAAGGCTCGTTGACGGCGATGCTGCCGTCGGCAATGATGACCGTGTTGGCTGTGCCGAGGTCGATGGCCAATTCCTGCGTGAAAGAAAATAAATTTGAAAAGAATCCCATTTTCTTTTACTCTAAATTATTGCTGTGAGAACCAGTTGTGAATAGCCGTGTCGTAGTGGCTGCTGACGCCGAAGGCGCGCGTGGCGAAGAGGCGGCGCTCTTCGAGGCTCGTCTGCGCTGCGCCGTGCTTTTGGAGCATTTCGAGCAGCAGGCCGTATTCAGCCTTCGAGGGGACGATGACCACGTCGTTGAAGTTCTTTGCGCCGGCGCGGATGAGGGAGATGCCGCCTATGTCAATCTTTTCGATGATGTCGGCTGCCGATGCGCCGCTTGCCACGGTCTGTTCAAAGGGATAGAGGTCCACGATGACGAGGTCGATGGCGGGGATTTCGTATTGCGCCATTTGCTCGCGGTCGCTTTCGAGTTCGCGACGTCCGAGGATGCCGCCGAAAATTTTGGGGTGCAGGGTCTTTACTCGGCCGCCGAGGATTGAGGGATAAGTGGTTACGTCCTCCACTTTCTGGCAGGGATAGCCGAGCGATTCGATAAACTGCTGCGTGCCGCCCGTAGAGAGGAAGGCAACGCCCTGCTCGTGGAGCGTTTTGGCGCGGTCTTAATAGGTTTGATGTCTGACATATTCTGTTGTTTTTGGATTATCTTATAAGGAAATGCAAAGTTACATCTTTTTTATGGGCATTATGATATAAAAGCCCGCTTTTTCGTTTATTCCTCTCCTGCCTCTATCTTTCTAAAAAAGGAGGAAATCGTTGTGCTTGCCGTGCTCCAACACGAAGATGCCGCCGGGGCGCAGCAGGCGCGAGCCAAGCACCCGCTCGGGCAGTTCGGGCAATTCGGGCAAGGCATAGGGAGGGTCGGCAAAGACGAGGTCGAACGCCTCGGAACTCCTTTCGATGAACCGCAAGGCATCGGTGCAAAGCGGCGCGGCCTCGCGTGCCTGCAACTTGTCGATGCACGAGCGAATGAAGGCAAAGTGGGCGCGGTCTTTCTCCACCGTCACCACGCGCCGGCAACCGCGTGAGAGCAGTTCGAGGGTGATGCTGCCCGTGCCGCCAAAGAGGTCGAGCGCACTGGTTTCCTCGAAATCCACGTAGGCGCGCAGCACGTTAAACAGGTTTTCCTTTGCAAAGTCGGTGGTAGGACGCGCCTTAAACGTGCGCGGCACTTCAAAATGCCTGCCTTTGTAGATTCCTGTGATGATTCGCATGTTAAATTAGTAGACGAGTAAACAAGTAGACGAGTAAACGAGTAGACGAGTTATAGCAATAACGTGATTAAGTCATAAGGCACATCGGGCGTGGTTGCCACGATGTTTCTGTTGAACTCTGCCTCGGGGTGCACGGCGTAGACATTGGCGGCATAGCGGCTCAGTTCTTTGATGGCTGCCTCTGCCTCCGTTGCCTCGCCTGCCACGTAAAAGGCAGCCTCTTTCTCTTCCGTCACCAAACCCGAGGCGGCATTGAGCACGTAATACGCCACGTCTTTCTCGCCCAGCACCTTAAACGTGTTGAGGAAGCAGAGGCGCGACTCATCGAACGCGATTACGTCTACTGCCTGGTCGTGACAATATATATATATACGCTTCGCAGGCGCGCCGCATTGCGGCAAGGACGCGAAATGCTCCACAACGGGTTTGAGGGAAGAGGTGTAATGCACCTTCTCGAAATTATCTTCGAGCGTGTGGCAGACGCTCTCTTCCACAGAGAAAATCACCACGGCATTTGCGGAGGGCACCGTGTCGTAGAACACGCGGTGGTGCTGCTTGTCGGCAAAGCAATGGCGGTAAAACCGCTCGGCATCTTCTTCCTGAAAATCTGCAAGGGGCACTACGGTCACGGCATCGACCACCAACGCCTCAACCCTTTCGATAGGGGCTTGCAAGATTGATTCTTGGTTCTTTGCTTCGCGCAGGTTCATCGTGAGCGAGGCATGATGCCGGGCACGATAGCGCGAAAAGTCAAACACAGGCTCGCGCCCCGCTTCGTAACGGGCGAAGCAAAGGTCGGTGTCGGATATTCGTATGTAAAGGGTTGGAGACATTTGAGGGGAAAAAGATTATACTACCTATTTAGACAACTCCTATGATCTGTTTTGTTGAACAACTCAAAAGGGTTTAGATAAAAACCTTGAAAAACCGCTTGCTTCGTTTGAAGCCCAAGGGCACGCCGTCGGTCTTAACGCCGAGCCTGTGAGCCTCACGGCTCACGCTCGCCCTTAATCCCAGCGGCTGCGGTCGGTGCCCGCCCGCTTCAAACGACGCAAGGAAAAAACCATTAAAAACACGTGAGACATTGATGCTCTCTCAAAAGCAATAAGTCCGTCTTTCATTGGAAACGGGTTTTTCCTTGTTTTTCCCTTGTTTTGTGTGGGGCGGGCTGGAACAGACCGCCGCCTTAGCGGATAAAGCGCGAGACGGAAGCTCTGCTTCAGGCTCGGGGTTTATCCGATAAGGCGAGCCGACAGGCCCACACAGAACAAGCGGTTTTTACTGGTTTTTATCCACATCTACCAGCATGTGCCCAATTACTTCTTAAAAGTGCGATTGCTCGCCATGGCAAAATTCTAGTAAACTCGATTTTGCTCATTTGGCTTAACGCAATCGTTCCTAAACGCCTGCCCTATCGCGGCGGCAAGAACCACGCCTATCGAATTGGCGAGGAAGTCGCGCCAGTCGCCGCTGCGGTAGTCGGTGAAGTATTCCTGGCACAGTTCTATCGCGCCGCTCATCAGAATGGGACACGCCACGGCCAGCAGCCAGTGGCTCACTGGTACGCGCCCTGACTTATGGCTGCGCCAGTATTCAAACCACAGGAGCGAGCAAGTGCCGAAATACATCAGCACGTGCGCCCATTTGTCGGCATTTTCGAAGTCGGCGAAGGGCGTGCTCGGCACGCGCACCAGACAGAGATACCACGTGAGGGCAATGCTGATGAGGGTCAGCGGATAGCGTTTCAGGTGTGCGATGAGGCAATGCATAGGCTGTTACCAAAATTTATTGTGTTCGGGGCTGTATTCAAAGCCGGCTTCTGCAAGCCGCCTTTCGAGGTCGGCGCGCTCGATATCGAGGTCGTCGCAAAGTGCGTCGAGCGACGCATATTGGTCGCGCAGTTTCATGTTGACGACGCTGAACAGCATCATCGGGTCGTTGGGAAGTTGCAAGGTTGTCAAGAGATTAAAACATTTGCCAAAGACAGTGCAAGGTGAGCGCATAAAGTTTACTTTAATGCCGAACCGCAGCCTGTCTTATTAAAAGCCTAAGTCCCTCGGGATAAGGGGCGGTAACGTCGATAGGCTGGTGCGAAACGGGGTGTTCGAAGCAGACGTTGCGGGCGTGCAGGCAGATGCTGCCGTCGGGGTTGGAGCGCGGCGCGCCGTATTTCAGGTCGCCCTTAATGGGGCAGCCGATAGCGGCCAGCTGGCAGCGTATCTGATGATGCCGCCCCGTGTGCAGCCGCACTTCGAGCAGGGAGTAACGCTCTAAATGGCCGATGGCGCGATAGTCCAAAACGGCCCGCTTGCTGTCCTTCACCTCCCGGGGGTGCGCGTAGGCTTTGTTCTGCCGCTCGTTGCGCGTGAGCCAATGCTCCAGCGTGGCAGCCTCCTGCTGCGGGGCGTTGGCTACGATGGCGTGGTAGGTCTTCTTCACGCTGCCCGTGCGGAACATCTCGTTGAGCCGCGCCAGCGCCTTTCCCGTCCGCGCAAACACCACAACGCCGCTCACTGGGCGGTCGAGCCTGTGC
>SFPF01000011.1 GCA_004552155.1 Bacteroidales bacterium | reverse complement strand
TAAATTTCTTGACATTTTCGGCTGCGCTCGGCATAGCCCGAACAAGTTCGGCTCTGCACTCGCTTGCACGAAAATTCGTGAAATTCGTGGGCTAAAAAAACTTCATTTCTTCTTTTTGAAAATAAAGAGTTCGCCGAGTTTGTCGGTCTTGCGGCGCAGCACGAGGCCGACACCCGTCTTGGTGAGTTGCCCTTCGAGGGGGTCGCGCGTGTCGCGGTCGTAGAACATCTTGACGTAGCGCGAGGAACTCTTGTCGAGACGACGCTGATGCGGTCGCCCCAGAAGCGTTTGGCAAACTTGAAGGAGTAGTCGGTGGTTTCCGCGCCCGTTTCTGACGTGCCGCTCTCCACGCCGATGCTGAGGTCGACGGTTTTGAGCGCCGAGCCGGCAATGTTCTGGATTTCGCTTTGCAGGAAGGCGTTGAGGGCGTTGCTGGCCTTGAAGCCCGAGCCGTTCATCATGCTCTCGTCGGTGAGATACATGCCTGTGGCAAGCATCGTGACGGCGGCCTTGCCGCGCTGCTCGCGCGTCATGGAGGCAAGTTGATTGGTCACGGCGAGGTCTTCGGGGGCTTCGATTACGAACTCAAGCCCCATGTCGTTGAGCGGCTTGGTGATGGCAATGCCCACGTCGAACGCCACGGAGCGCGACTGGTCGCCGTCGCTCACCACGGCTTTCATGCGCTCCTTGGCGGTGATGTTGAGCGTGGGGTTCATCATGTCGCCCGTAAACTCTATGTAACTGCCCTGCACGAGGGTGAACGTCTTGAGCGGAATGACGGGCAGCGAGTATTTCATCTCGCCGCTATTGATGGTGAAGCGTCCCGTGAGGCGCGTCTCGTTTTGCTGCGTCATGCGCATGGTGAGGTTACCGCCGCCCTCGATGTCCACATAGTTCTGCCCGTCCTCGCTGAGGTTGCAATGGAAGCGGGCGGCATCGTTCACCGTGACGCCGATGCTCATGTCGAAGGTGCTCTCGGGCGCGGGCGGCGCTACTTCGGCGGCGGCAGAGTCTTCGAAACTGGTGAACGTTACGAGGTCGTGCAGGCGGTCGTCCACGGTGAGCGGGGAGTCTTTGAGGATATAGGTCACGTCGGTACGGTCGCGCACATAAAGGTTACCGCGAATAAAGAGATTGTCGAGCGTGCCGCGCATAGTGGCGTTCACGTCGGTATAGACTTTTCCGAAAATCATGGACTGCCGCTTGCGCTTGGTGTTGATGAGTTCGAAGTTCTCGCCCGTAAGGTCGAAGTTCATGCCGATGCGCGAGAGGTTGCTCATATCCAGCGTGCCGTTGAGGACGAGCGGGTTCTTGCCGGTGGAATAAAGATTGTATCTGTCGAAAACGAGGCGGCTATCCTTAATCTGCACGGCGCGCTCGTCGGTGCGCAGGTCGAAGCCGTAGACATCTGAATAGATGTGCGTGGAGTCGAGGTCGAGGCTGCCGTTTACCACGGGTTTGTCGAGCGTACCTTTGACCGCCAACTCGCCGCCCGCCGTGCCGGCAAGGGCAATGTCGGTGCCGGCAAGGAAACCGTTGATGAGGTTGAGCGGGAAGTCGTAGAGCCGCGCATCGCCCTCGAAACTGCCGCCGTCGCGGTCGAAATACGTGCCTTCGGCTGCCAGCACTTCCGTGCCATTGGAACTGACGAACGCCGAGGCGTGGTGCTCGCCGCCCTGCTTGGGCAGATAGATTGCCTCAATGCCCACATCGCCAAGGGCTACACCCTCGTAGGCAAATTGCGCCACTTCCATAGATGCCATGGCGGAGAAACCCTCCGTGCGGCTGTCGGTAAGGTGGAAGTCGCCGCTGAACAGACCCGCGAGTTTCGGCATATAAGGTAGCACGTTCGAGAGTTCCGCCATGTTCACGTGGTTAAGGCTAAGGGTGAGGTCGTTGGCGGAATCGACCGGCTCGCCATAGAGTTTAAGGCCCGTGCCGTCGTCGGCCAGCAAGTCCACATTGGCGCGTATGCTCTTGTCGCGCCCGAGGTAGATGAGGTTGTCGCGATTTACTTTGAAATTGCGGAAGGCGATGACTGGATTTTCGGGGAAGAAACTAACGTTCATGCCTCCGTCGGCAATGGCGGCGCGCACGCCGAGGTCCACGCCCTTCACGCCCTCTTTATTAAAAAACTGGAAGCGTGCGCCCATGTCGTCGCGGTGGACAAAGGCATTGAGGCGGCTCTCGAATTTCACGGGGTTCTTCTTATGGTCGTTGCGCACGAAGCCGTCGAGCACCAGGCCTGCCGTATCTTGCCCTAACTCCATATCGATTGTGTCGACCTGCAAGCCGGAGGTGACGAGCGTGCCGAGACGCAGCCGCCCCGTCATGCCCACGAGGGGACTGGTGTCGAGGCGCAGCCGCGCGGAGGACATCTGATAGCCTTTGAGGCGCACGATGTTGACGAGCGGGTTGTCGCGCCCCGCATCGAGGCGGAAGGAAAGCGTGGGGAAGAGCGTTTTGAGGGAATTGAAGTCAAGGTCGCGCGCCGCCATTTGGCGTTCAGCCTCACTCGTAATTTGGGAAACGGCGGCGGTAATCTCGTCGAGCGATTGCCCCGTGTCGAAATACAGGTAAAGGTCGCCGGCTGAAACGGCGGCGTGGGTGGTGTCGGGCGAAAGGGCGGCATCGAACACGATGTCCTTCGCCATGGCGCTGCGCTTGGCGTCGGTGAACACGATGTTGCGCAGGCTGCCCTCTGCGCCGTAGGCGGTGAACTTCTTGTCGGCGCGGGCGTTCACGTCGATATTCACGCCGAGCAGCAGCGTGTCTTTCGTTGCGCCCAAGGCGCGGAGGTCTACCTCTTCGAGCGCGGCTTTGAGATTGGCTGTGAGGTCGCCGGGCGCGAGGTGTGCCGCGAGCGTGCCGCTGCCCGACACGTGCGGATTGGCGGCACGGAAGGCCGCCTCAGCCTCGCCGCGCTCGAGGTTGGCGTCAAGAGATATTTTGCTCAGGTCAATGCCGTTGAGCACGAGGTGCTCCACGTTGGCGGCGGCTTTCAGGCGCGAGCGCACCGACATGAAGTCGAACCCCGCTCCGCTCGCCGAAACGTCGGCCGTGAGGCGGTCGCCGCCGATGCCTTTCACAAAGGAAGCAATGGGGAAAGACTTTGCCGAGGCTTTCACGCTGTAGGCATCGCCGCGCTCATTGTAAGCGGCCTTAACGCCGAGCGTACCGCCGCCGCAAAGCAGGGCGGCATCGGCTTCGTAGCGCGTGCCGCTCATCGCGCCGTAGCCGCGCAGGGACATGCCGTCGGGGAGGTCGATGCTTTGCCGCAGGTCTTTGGGCAGGAGACTGCGCACGGCTGCCAGACTGCCCGTCCGCGCATCGAGCCACACGCGCCCCGAGCGGCGCTGGTCGGCGAGGTTTTTGCCGTAGCCATGGGCTTTGAGTTGCAAGATGCCGGGCAGAGAGGCGGCAAGGCTTTCGAGGGTCAAATGTTCCATATTGCCCATTGCCGTAGCCGTGAGCAGCAAGGGCTTTGAGGGATAACTTTTAATGGTTGCCTCGTCCACAAAACCGGTGAGTGCCGTCCTGATGTCCTCTGCGCCAAAGGAGGCATCGACGTTGAACTTCATCTTGCCGAGGTTGCCGGCACGCAGGGCGCGGCGGTCGAATTCTATGCCGGCATCGAGGCGTGAGTGGGGCGTGGCAAAGCGCAGGGCGGGCACGCTGAGGCGCAGACTGTCCATATAGACCTGCCCCGAGAGGTCGCTCACTGCCAGACCGCTGCGCTCTTGCAGGGCGATGCGCTGCAAGTCGAGGCGGAGCGTGCCGCAGGAGTCGTAAGACGCGGCACCGGTCTTGAGATAAAGATTTGTGAGGGCAATGTGATTGGCATCAAGACCCTTTGGCTGCGCCGGCTCATAGGGGAGGTCGTAGGCGAGGGAGGTTTTTGCAAGGAAGAGACTGCGCAGACCGTAATTGCCGGGGCCCGTTTCGAGCACGATGCCGCGCAAGGCGGCTTCGCCGATGTTGCCGGAAAGGCGCATGGAGTCGCCGGGCATGGAAAGACGGAAACGCGTGTCGGCAATGTCGGCCTTGTCCACGTCGATGCGCCACCGCGCCGTGGAGGTCGTGGTGTCTTTCGCCGCCGTGTCGGAAAGGGCAACGCTGACATCGGCCTTTTTCAGGCTCACCTTATCGAGGCGCACGAGTTCGCGGGCAAGGTCGATGCCGTGCGCCGAGGCGGTCAACTCTCCCACCCTGCCCCGCACGTGGGTGTCGGGAATGAGGTCGAGGGTGTTTACCTTGGCATCGTAAATCTCAAAGCCGTCCACGTCGATGCGCCCCGAAAACAGCGGACGCAGGGGCACGCTGAGGCGCAGGGCGCGCAGGTCGAGCACAGTGTCGGAGGGCGTGGTGGCAAGCACATTGTGCACGGCGAGGTCGAGCGGAAAGGCAAGGCGTACGCGCTCCACGCCGACGCTCATGCCGAGGCTCTCGGAAAGGCCGGCGGCAACCTTGCGCACGGCAAAGTTCTGCACGGGAGGAATATAGATGAGTATCGCTAAAAGAAGAAACAGCACGATCGGCGTTGCGACTACGCAACTGGCCGCGACTAATATCCTACGCCATATTTTCTTGTGTTGCTTCTGCATAAATTATCAGTATCTTTTAATATACGGACTGTCTGAATTTCCAAGTCTTTTTTGACAAAAACAATCAAAACCGCTTGCATCGTTTGAAGCCCAAGGGCACGCCACAGGGCTTAACGCCGAGCTTGTGAGCCTCGCGGCTCACGCTCGCCCTTAATCCCTGCGGCTGCGGTCGGTGCCCGTCCGCTTCAAACGCTGCAAGCAAAAAACAGAAAAAAGTAAAGCATTTCCTTCTTTACTATTTACAACAAAAAGTAAACGTCCACTTTTTCCTGTTTTTTGCTTGTTCTGTGTGGGCGGGCGGGAACCGACCGCAGCCTTAGCGGAGAAAGCGCGAGCGAAAACCGATAGGCTTTCAGGCTCGTGGTTTATCCGATAAGGCGAGCCGCAGGCCCACACAGGACAAGCGGTTTTGAATGTTTTTGTCTCAAACTACCGTATATTTGTTACAACGCAAAGACGCGCTGGACAGTTCCTGTGTTTGTGGGGATTTTGATGCGCACGGAGTCGCAGTTTTCAAAGGGCTCTTCGGGCGTGGGCAGCAAGGGGCAGCACAGGTATGCCTCAGCGGTGTAATATTCCGGGTCGCCGCCACGAGCATGGAGCATCTGCACGACGAGGGTGTGCGTGCCATCGGCATTTTCCCTCAATTCTTCCCTATGGAAACCGAAGGCGTGTGTACCGCCGCCCGTGAGATACGACAGTTTGAAGTTCACATAGTTGCCGCCCTGCCAGCACGCCGTGACTGCCACGGGGGCACAGACGATTTTCTCGGCTGCATAGGTCTGTATGCGGGGCACGAGCACCTGTTGCATCGCCGTAACCGCCGCACTCGCGCCGCTCACCTCATAGGCCGCCATCACGCGCAGCACGGTGTCGGCGGGCAACCCCGTCTTAAAGCCCGAAACGATGGAGAACCGCTGACCGTCGTCGCGCAAGAGCGCGATGGTGCGCCCGCTGCCGTCGGTCTGCACATCGAGCAAGTCTTCGCGATAGGCTGGCGCGATTTCTTCGTCGTCCTTGCACCCAATGGGCAGAAGGAGCACACATATTATTATATATATGTACCGCTTCATCGGCGTGCGGCTTCGTAGTTTTTCAACGGATTGGCATACATTTCCAGCATCATGCGGCGCAGGAATGCCTCGTCTTTATTGGGCAAATCTATCAAAGCAAGCCGTTCGTCGATATATTTGTCGAACGCGGCCTTCTGCTCGGGCGTGTAGCCATTGCCGGCATAACGCTCCTCGCCCGCCAGTTCATCGGCCGCCACGCAGTTGCCGGGCGTGATGAGATAGCCCGAATGGATGGCGCGGTCGATACCTTCGGCAAGGGCTTTGAAGAAGTCGGCCTTGGGCAGGTCGGCCAAACGGTCGATCCACGTGTTTACAGGCGCGGCGGCGCAGTAGTGCACGCGGCCTTTGTAGCCGAAGATGCCTGTGCGCATGTTGTCGAGGTCGTCTTGCTTGCTCTTCTTGAAGCCTTCGATATCGCGCTTTTGCTGGAACTCCTTGGCTTTGAGGAAGTCGCAGGGGTCGTATTCGTAAGAAATGGACAGCGGCACGAGGTTCAGGCTCTTGATGCGCTCCAGCGGCGTGCCCTCGCCGCCCATCGCCATCATCTTCAGGAGGGCTTCCTGCGTGCGGTCGTCGGAGTCCTTGGCACGCCCCTCGCGCTGGGCAATCCAGATGTTCTCGCGCTTCTCGGCAATGGCGTAGTGCATATACTCGCTCAACTGCTTGCTGCTCGCCAGTTTCTCGCGTATGGAAGCGGACCGCTGCACGATGAACGACTTGTTGATGCGCACCAGCGTGCGGATCCAGGGACGTATGAGCAGGTTGTCGCCTATGGCTATCTCAACCGTTGTGGGGAAACCGTTCGCAATCAATAGTATTGAGAGAAAAGCGGAGTCGAGCACGATGTCGCGGTGGTTGGAGATGAAGGTATAGGGCTGCGCCTTGTCGGGAATGGCGGCGGAGTCGAAGCCGAAAGCCGTGGTGCATTTCTTCACAAGGTTGGTCAACAGGGGCAGGAAAAAGCCAATTTGCACATCGAGGTTGGTGGTGCAACCCACCAGTTGCTGTCTGAATGCCTCCGTGCGCACGTTGGGGAAAAACTGCTCGGCAATCTGCAAGAACTCCTCATCGGAAAGCAGCGACGCAAAGGCTTCGGGCAGTTCTTCCGGCTCGAAGGGGCGGATATTGTCAAAGTCGTGGAGGGTCATAATGGCGATGATTTTTAGTAAACGAGTTGACAAGTAAACGAGTAAACGAGACAGAAATGTTTTGCGTATGCTTTGCTTCAAGTAACTTGTCTTGTTTACTTGTCTACTCGTCTACTTGTTTACTCTATTTTATATTAAAACTTTCCTTCAATGATTTCCGAAAGCACATCCTTGATGTCCAGTCCGGCGGCACGCACCTGCTGCGGAATGAAACTGGTGGCAGTCATGCCGGGCGTGGTGTTGATTTCGAGCATATTGATTTGCTCTGCGCCTTTCTCACCGGTGAGGATATAGTCGATGCGGATAATGCCGTAGCAGCCGAGGCGGCGATAGATGCTGCGGGTAGTATCGGCCACGCGCTCGGCGGTTTCGGGCGCGATGCGTGCCGGCGTGATTTCGCTTACCTTACCGTTGTACTTGGCATCATAGTCAAAGAACTCCTGCGTAGTAACCACCTCTGTAATGGGAAAGGTCACGATTTCGCCGTTCGGGCGGCGGTAGCAGCCGCAAGTGATTTCCGTGCCGCTCATCATGCGCTCAATCATCACCTCGCTGCTCTCCATCATGGCCTTCTCGATGGCCGCGTGCAGCGCCTCCTTTTCTTTCACCTTCGTCACGCCGAAACTGCTGCCGCCGGCGTTGGGCTTCACGAAGCAAGGCAGCCCGAGGCGCGCAATCACGCGGTCCTCGTCGGGCATGTCCTCGCCTTGACGCACGAGCACGGAGTCGGAGATGTGCAGGTCGGGATAGGCGCGGAGGAAGTTGTTGAGCGCAAATTTGTTGAACGTCAAAGCCTCAACGAGCACGTCGCTCGTGGAATAGGGCAAGCCGATGAGGTCGAAGTAGCCCTGCAAGATGCCGTTTTCGCCCGGCGTGCCGTGAATGGTGATATAGGCAAAGTCGAACTCCCGGCGGCCGTCGGGCGTGTCGAAAGAGAAGTCTGCACGGCTGACGGGATAGGTGGTGCCGTCGGTATCGTAGGCGTTCCAGTTGCCTTGTTTTATTTCTACGACGTAGCAGTCGTATTTTTCCTTATCCATAAAGGAGAGAATGCCTTCGGCACTTCTCATCGAAACATCGTGCTCGGAGGAGTCGCCTCCGGCAACTATGGCAATAGTGCGTTTCATATCGTTTAAAATGTTAGGTTTTCTGTGATTATCTGATGCTTTATAGTTGTTAGCGCAAGCGGTTTTCCCGTTTTTTGCCGCCTCATTTCCGTCGCCCTGCGCCCGTGGTTCAATCGCGTCACGCTCATGGTGCGACCGCGTCTCGGGCGCGGGGCGAACGCGTCACGCCCGCGGGGCGATGCTTTGCTTCGTTATCAAAACGATTATATCGGCTGCGGGATACCATTTTCCCAGACAGAGAAACGGGGCGCGGCAGGGCAGATGGCTTTTCACCGCTTATTCCTGCCCCCGCATGGCAGCCGCTGCGGTGTAGTTGCGCCAGCGGTCGAGCAGGCTGGCCATATCGTCGGGCAGGGGCGCGGAGAAGTCCATCTCCTCTCCCGTGCGGGGGTGCTTGAAACCGAGCGTCAGGGCGTGGAGTGCCTGCCGGGGGCAGAGGGCGAAGCAGTTGCGCACGAAACTCTTGTAACTGCCGCTCGTGGTGCCGCGCAGGATTTCGTCGCCGCCGTAGCGCGCGTCGCCGAAGAGCGGGTGCCCAATGTGCTTCATGTGGGCGCGTATCTGATGGGTGCGACCCGTTTCGAGCCTGCACTCAACGAGCGTCACATAACCAAAGCGTTCGAGCACGCGGTAATGCGTCACGGCCGACTTTCCCACCTCCGAACCCGGCGGATATACCGCCATGCGCAGGCGGTCGTGCACATCGCGGCCGATATTTCCCTCTATGCGCCCTTCGTCTTCTTGGAAGTTGCTCCACACGAGGGCGTTGTAGGTGCGGCGCGTGGTTTTGTTGAAAAACTGCACGCCGAGGCTGGTCTTTGCCTCGGGGGTCTTTGCCACCACGAGCAGGCCGGAGGTATCTTTGTCGATGCGGTGCACCAGTCCCACGGCTGGGTCGTTGGGGTCATAGGCAGGGCAGTCGCGCAAGTGCCAGGCTACGGCGTTGACCAAAGTGCCGTGGTAATTGCCGCAACCGGGATGCACCACCATGCCGGCGGGCTTGTTGATGACCATAAGGTCGCGGTCTTCGTAGACCACTTCGAGGGGGATATCCTCTGGCTCAATCGTCGTGTCGAAACGCGGGCGGTCGAGCAGGAGCGTCACGATGTCGCGCGGCTTGACGCGGTAGTTGCTCTTGACGGGCAGTCCGTTCACGTGGATAAAGCCCGCGCGGGCTGCCTGCTGTATGCGGTTGCGCGAGGTGTCGCGCAGATGGTCTATCAGAAACTTGTCGATGCGCAGCAACTGCTGCCCGGCATCAGCCACCACGCGGAAATGCTCGTACAACTCGCCGCCCTCCTCTTCTTCAATGGAGGCAACGGCAGGGGCATCGGGGATATTTATAAGTTCGGGGGGAGTCACAAGTTTGATGATAAGAGAGATTAAAAATATTATTGTGCAAATTCCTAATTAGCAGAGTTCAAAACTCCATGCCTGAACTCCTGAATAAGGTTTGCCAGCACATAGCGGTCGCTCATCAGGTGCAAGCCGTAACGCTCGTCATTGAGTTGCCGGCAGGTCTGCGTCTGATAGAACAGGTTGAGCGCGCGTTGCGGCTCTATATCCAACTCTGCAGCCAGCATGATGATTATCCGGCTCGTTTTTCTCCAAAGGACTTCTTTACGCATAATGATTTCATTTTATTTCCACGCTTTCCACAAAATGCAGAAACGTGTCAATCACTTGTTGGTCAAGTATACAAATTTGATGATTGGGTTTGGCAAAACGTAACTGCCCAAGTGCTTGCTCGGCAGTAATACGACCGGTCATATAGTCTTCGACAGTGTCTATCACCCTATCATTTGCCACACCGCCTTCTATCACTTTGTATGCCTGCCAATGGTTGTGACCTTTGCGGTTACCAACCACGAAATCCAACCATTCCTTATCATATTGAGGCATACTCAAATATGATATGCCAGAACCGATAGCGGCTTCGCTGTCAAATTCATAGACATTAAGCACAGCGCGGGACACATGTTCGATAAACATCTTTTTCCGCGCCCAAGCCTCAGCCTGCTCCTTTATCTTGGTTAGGTAGAAGCCCTTACCAAAATCAAGTTCTTCCCTGCCGATGTGGGCCAAAGGGGAAGGCACAGGCATTATCGTTCCGTGGTATAAAATCATGGTTGAAACTCTTTTTCGCGGTTTCCTTTGACAATTCCTGCTCTCTCGAGCCGTTGCTGCATCTCGGAAGGCGAAATGCCCAACATATCGGCCGCGGCACCGATGGCCATGACTGCAAAGTGTACCTTTTCGGCTTCTGTCTTCAATTCTTCTTCCGACATCTCTGTTCTATTTAAATTTGAAAGGTGGTGCGAGGAAAATTACTCTTCCAAGACCTCATGCTCTGCGGCATCCTGCTCGGAATTGATGATAAAGTCGAGGCTGTCGTTGCCGTTGTATTCGTCTTCATAGCCTCCGCCGCCCACAACCAGCGTTACGGGCGTCTTTACCGAAAGGCGCGTGCCGGCTGCCACCTCCCTGCCGTTCACCTTCACGCCATACACCCAGTCGGGGTCGCCCACGATATACTCCGTGGCGCCGAGGCGGAAGCCGAGGGTACGCAAGCGGTCTTCGGCCTCGCGGCGGGAGCAGTTGTCGGCCACGTCGGGCAGAGCCACTTTACGCGGTTCGGCGGCATTGATGGTAAGCGTGAGTAGCCGCCCTGGCTTCACCTTTTCGCCGGGACGTATGGACTGCTCGAGCACCGCGCCGGCAGGCAAACGCTCCACGTAGCCCGTGTCGGTCACCTCGGCCGCAAGCCCAAGCGATTGCAGTTTTCGGATGGCCATTTCGGAACTTTGCCCCGTGAGGTCGGGTATCTCCACGGCCTCGCCGTGGCGCGTATACTGGTTGAGGAAGATGCCTGCGCCGATGATGCAGAGCAGAAAAACGCCGGCCAAACCAAGGCAGTTGCCAAGGAGCATGCGGCTGAAAATCTTGTTACGGAAGGTTTTTAAGTCCATTGGAAGTATCGAGAGAGTTGCTCTCTTTTGCAAAAATACGGGTTTTAAGCGCATTTTGCCCAAGAAAAGGCCATTTTGTGCGCAGATAGTATCATTTTATTCGTTGCCGCGCATCAGCAGGGAACTATCGCCGTAACTTAGGAAACGGTAACCGGCGGCAAGGGCATGGTCGTAAATCTCGCGCCAACGGCCGCCCACAAAGGCGGAGACCAGCAGGAGCAAGGTGCTCTGCGGCTGGTGGAAATTGGTGAGCATGGCACTGACGATGTGAAAGTCGTAGCCGGGCACAATGATGATTTGCGTGGAAAACTGCACGGCGTTCAGCCCATGGTCGTCCAAATAGCGCAGCACGGCACGCAAGGCCTCTTCCGTGGTCACGGCCGGCCGCCCGCTGCCCTCTGTCTCGTAGGGCAGCCACTGCGGCACGTGCAGTTCCTCCTCGGTACTATGGCTGCCACCGAGGAGCATCACGCCCACATAATAGAGGCTTTCGAGGGAGCGCACCGACGTGGTGCCCACGGCGATGCAGTGCCCGCCGTGCGCAAGGAGGCGTTCCACGGTTTCGCGGCTGATGCTCACCCATTCGGCGTGCATGCCGTGACCTCCGATGCGTTCGCTCTTTACGGGCTTGAACGTGCCGGCACCCACGTGCAGAGTGATTTCCGCCCGCTCCACGCCGTGGCTGTCGAGGTCGGCGAGCACGGCGGGCGTGAAATGCAAGCCTGCCGTCGGAGCGGCCACACTGCCTTTTATCTTGGAATATACGGTTTGATAGGTCGTGAGATCTTTTTCCTCTGTGGCACGGTTGAGATACGGCGGTATGGGCAGTTCGCCAATGGCTTCGAGAACTTCAGAGAAAGCCGTTTGCCCGTCGCCCCAGTCGAAAGCAATCTCATGGCCCGTGCCGCTTTCGCCGAGGCGCTCTGCGGTGAGCGTCAGCGTCTTTCCGCCCACGGTGACAGTCTGTTCCAGCCTGCCTTCTTTCCACTTCTTGAGATTGCCCACGAGGCACGTCCAAGTGCATCGCCCTCGGGCGGCAAACGAGAGTTGGTAGTCGTGGGGCGTGTGGGGCTCGAGGCAAAATATCTCTATCAGCGCACCCGTGACCTTACGGAAGTGGAGACGGGCACGGATCACGCGGGTATTGTTGAACACCATCAAACTGCCTTGCGGCACATAGTCGGAAAGCCGAAAGAACTGGCTGTCGGTTATCTCGCCGCCGCGCCACACGAGCAGTTTCGAGTGGTCGCGCTCGGGCAGCGGGTACTTGGCTATGCGCTCATCGGGCAAGGGATAGGCAAAGTCTTTAATGCAAATATCTTTTGGGGAGGACATATATTATTATATGTATATTCATAATGCCCGACTTAACTTGTCGGGTACTTGTCGGGTACTTGCCGGGTACTTGTCGGGTACTTGTCGGGGGAGGTCAGTTACAGCCCAGCAGCACGCAGCCCGCCGCCGTAATGGCGGCGCCGCACAGGAGCACGGCAACGCCGATACGCTCGAAACCCCGGCGGTAGTAGTCGAGACCTACGAAGAACGAGGCTATGGGCAGCACCCACAGGAGTTGTGTGGCGAGATAGAGGAAAAATGCACCGACCTTGCTCTCCGAAGTACCGAACGGCTGCGCGCCGAACAAAAAGAGAGGCGCAAGCAGCAGAGGGATAAGGCTCAACGCGGCCAATGCCAATATTTTCTTGGGAAATTCGCTCATGGTGTTAGTAGACGAGTAAACAAGTAGACGAGTCTGAAAAATTATTTCTTCATCTCCACGATGCCCGTAGGCGGCAGTTGGCTGTTGCGCCGCTCCGTGGCTTCCACCACTGCCTGCGCGAGTTGGCGGAATGCCTGCCCAGTCATCGTGTCGGCGTTTACGGCGACAGGCTCGCCCTCATCGCCGCTTTCGCAAATGCTCTGCACGATGGGGATTTGTCCCAAGAGGGGCACTTGCATTTCTTCTGCAAGTCGCTTCACGCCCTCGCGACCGAAGAGGTAGTATTTATGGTCGGGGAGTTCCGCCGGCGTGAACCACGCCATGTTTTCCACCAGTCCGAGAATAGGCACGTTTACCTTTTCGTTGCGATACATGTCGATGCCTTTCCTTGCATCTGCCAACGCCACGTTCTGCGGCGTGCTCACAATCACCGCGCCCGTTATGGCAAGGTTTTGCAGCAGCGTGAGGTGAATGTCGCTCGTGCCCGGCGGCGTGTCAAGTATAAAGTAGTCCAAATCTTCCCAAAGGGCGTCTGCCACGAGTTGCTTCAAGGCGTTCGACGCCATGCCGCCGCGCCAGAGGGTCGCCGTGTCGGGATTGACGAAGAAGCCGATGGAAAGGATTTTCACGCCGTATTTCATCGCGGGGATAAGCATCTGCCTGCCCTCGCGCATCTCTGCGAAAATCTGCTCTGCTTCGAGGTGGAACATTTTGGGCACCGACGGACCGAAGATGTCGGCATCGAGCAAACCCACTTTGTAGCCCTGCGCCGCGAGTGCCACGGCGAGGTTGGCTGCCACGGTGCTCTTGCCCACGCCACCCTTGCCTGAACTGACGGCAATCACGTTCTTCACGCCGGGCAGCATCTTGCCGGGCTCGGGGCGGTCGGCCTGAATGGTTTTCACGCGAATGTCGGCCTTAATGTCGGGCGAGGCGTAGGTGAGCAATGCCTTTTCGGCCGCCTTGACCACGGATTTGAGGAAGGGGTCGGTGGACTTTTCAAAGATGAGCGAGAAACTCACGTTCATGCCGTCGATGCGCAGGTCGTCTTCCACCATTCCTGCCTCCACGAGGTTCTTGCCCGTACCGGGATAGCGCACGGTGGCGAGCGCATCAGTGATAAGTTTGGGATATAGGTGCATTGTCGGGATTATTAGTTGACGAGATTTTTAGTAAACGAGTAGACAAGTAAACAAGTAAATGAAACAAATATGTTCTTCCATATAATTTATATGAGTAACTTGTCTTGTCTACTCGTCTACTCGTTTACTTGTTTACTCTTTTAATATTATCTGATTTCCAATTCGTCGAAGAGATACGTGCTGCCGCCGAACTTGTCGAGCACGAAGAGCACGTAGCGCACGTCCACGTTGATGCAACGCTGGAGCGTGGGGTTGAATTTCAGGTCGCCCGAGAGCGATTCGATGTTGCCGTCGAAGGCAAGGCCGATGAGTTCGCCCTTGGCGTTGAGCACTGCGGAGCCGGAGTTGCCGCCCGTGATGTCGTTGTTGGAAAGGAAGCAGGTGGGCAGTTTGCCGTCCACACCATATCGTCCAAAGTCCTTGTCGAGCCACAACTGGCGCAGGCGGTCATTCACGAAGTAGTCGCTCTCCGTCTTGCTCTCTTTCTCAAACATGCCGTCGAGGTTCGTCTTCCAGTCGTAGAGCACGCCGTCGCGCGGCTTGAGGTCTGTGACGTGCCCGTAAGTCATGCGCATCGTGAAGTTGGCATCGGGTGCCTTGCTCCAATCGTACATTTCGCAAAGGCCGCGCACATAGGTGCGGCTCAGTTCGGCATTCGCCTCGCGGTAACCCGACATAAACTTGGATCTTGTCTGTATCGCATATTCCAAGTACGACAAGAGCTGCTTTACGAGCGGGTCGTTCATCAAAGCCTTCGTGTTTTTCTTGTCGAGCACGGCAGCGAGTTTTTTCTCCGACAGGAACAAGGAGTTGTCGTAAAGGTTGTCCACGTAAGCATCCACGTCCGTCACCCCGTCAAGCACGGAGGGCTGTGCCGCGAGCTTCTTATATTTAAGGAAGAGCGGGATAAGGAGTTTCATCTTGTCGCGGTCATGCCCAAGCCCCGTGCGGTCTATTTCTTTCGCAGCCGCAAGCAGTTTTTCCTTTATTGCGCCGATTTTGTCCTTCTGCCGCTCTTTAACCGCGCGTTCAAAATCTTGCACCAGCGAGACCGGCACATTGAGTTCCTGCTCGCCGAGGGTGATTACGAAGAGCATACCGTCGTAGAGGCTGTCCTTGGCTGCGGCGCACATAGAATCGATGCGCTCGATGATATTGGCGTATTCGGGCTTGCCGCTCTGGGCCGCAAAGGCGCGGAAGCGGGCTTCCTCCGCCTTTTTCTCTGCAATCAGTCCCTCGCGCTCCACGGCTTGGTTCATTCCGTCGAAATTCTTAATGGAGTTGGCCCAAGAGAAATACGTGTCCTCGTATCTGAGGCGCAGCTCGTCGCTTTGGTCCATGAGTTTCTTGTAGAAATCGAGCAAGGGATAGCCGGCCGCCACGATCGGAGCGTTGAAAGAGCCTGTGCGCAGTGCCACCTGCGAGGCGGTGAGATAGCGGTCCGTGCTTCCGGGGAAGCCCATAATCATGGTGTAGTCGCCCTTCTGCGGCCCGGCGAGGGAGATGGGCAGATATTTGGGCGTGGCGAGGGGGCGGTTCTCCGCACTATAATCTGCGGGCTGCCCGTCCTTGTCGGCGTAGATGCGGAACACGGCGAAGTCGGCGTTGTGGCGCGGCCACATCCAGTTGTCGGTATTGCCGCCAAACTGCCCGATGTTCTGCGGAGGCGATGCCACGAGGCGCACGTCGGTGTATTTCTGCATCCATATCATGTAGAAGCGGTTGGCATCGAAGAAGGGAATGATTTCGGCGCTTATGCCCTTGCGTCCTTCAAACTCCTTGATATCTTTCCGCTGCTCTGCCATGGGTTCGAGGAAACTTTGGCTTTGCATCTTGGCTGCGCTAACGCCCTGCTCCTTGGCGAGGGCGAGCACCTCGTCGGTCACGTCCTCAATCTTCAGCACGAAGGTAAAGGAAAGGTTGGGTGCGGAAAGTTCCTCGGCGCGGCTGTGTGCGAAGAAGCCGTCCTTGGTGTAGTTGTGCTCCTTGGTGCTCATGTCGTGCACGTAACTGAACCCGCAGTGGTGGTTGGTGAATACCAATCCGTCGGGCGACACCACCTCGCCCGTGCACCCTCCGCCGAACACGCCGATGCAGTCGCGCAGCGAGGTCGCCGTTTCGCTGTAAAGGGCTTCGGGCGGCAACTGCAGCCCGGCTTTTTTCAGTGAGTCCACGAGATGCTGTTGCTGCATCAGTTTCAAGAACCACATGCCCTCGTCGGCACGCGCCGCAATGGCGCAGAGGAGCATCGTGAGTGCGATAAAAGTCTTTTTCATATAGCGATTATTTTGTTTGAGATTGCTTTTAAGGTACAAAGTTGGCAAGAAAAGTTGAATTATCTGCGCAGAAAGCAGCAAATCACTGCGAAATCGCAGAAAATGCCACAAAAAAGCGAGGGGCGTGCCGTGCGGCGCGTCCCTCGTCTTGTATATATATATATTAATATTGTGTGTGCGGCAAGCTTAGAAGTTGCCGGTTTCTTCCATATTGTCCCACATGCTGCCGGCAAATCCCGGCTGTTTCTTGTTGGTGTCCCAATCGGCGTCTTTGTCAACCGTGTTGCCCGTGCTGCCCGAGTCTGCGCTCATCGTAAGGCCGAGCATATCGCTTTCGGTATATAGGCTATACACGGTCAGGGCGGGGGAAATATATGTCTTCTTCATTTACGTTTCTGTTTATAGAGTTATACGAAAATTATTTTACGAACACTTTGCGACCGCTGCCCGTCACGTACACGCCGCGGGTGGGATAAACCACGAGGCGTCCGTTGAGGTCGTAGTAGGTCTCGGCTTTGCCGCTGTTCTCTGCATTGACATTGGAGATACCCGTTTCTGTTCCCTCGCCGAAGGCAAATTGCAGCATGTTGGCGCCTGCGCCCTGGTTG
>SFPF01000128.1 GCA_004552155.1 Bacteroidales bacterium | reverse complement strand
TCGAAGACGCGGCGCACGGCGGCTGCCATCGGGCGGTCGTAGATGATGGCGTTGGTCTCGAAATTGTTTTCGAGGCTGCGGAAGTCGATGTTGCCCGAACCGATGCTGCACAGGCGGTCGTCGCTCACTATGGTCTTGCTGTGCAGGAAACCCGGGAGGAAGAAGTAGACGCGCACGCCGGCACGCAGCATTTCGGTGACGTAGCTGTAGCCCGACCAGCGCAGCCAGAAACCGTCGGGCTTCTCGGGTATCATCAGGCGCACGTCTACGCCCGACATGGCCGCCGTCTGCATGGCGCCGAGCACGGGCTCGGTGGGCATGAAGTAGGGCGTCTGCATGTAGACGTAGCGGCGGGCGTTGAGCAATATCCACACTAAGGCGCACTCCATCTCGCTCATCACGGAGACGGGCGAGGGCGAGATGATCTGCACGAGGGCATCGCGCACGGTGACCTCGGCGGTGCAAGGCGGCGGTGCGGCAGTTGGGGGCTCGGCGGCAGGGACGGGGGTTGAGGCGGCGCTGGAGCGGCGGTTGCTTTTGACGACCGATTCCCAGTCGGTGGTGAAGATGTGCCCGAGCGCGGCGGCGGCAGGGCCTGTGAGGCGGAGGTGAAGGTCGTGCCACGAGGGACTGAGGTAACGCTCCGCGAGGTTCATGCCGCCCACGAAGGCGAGCGTGCCGTCGACGACGCAGATCTTGCGGTGGTTGCGATAGTTCACCTTGTCGGTGAGGGTGGGGAAGCGCACGGGCAGGAAGGCCTCTACCTTCACGCCGCCGCGCGAGAGGCGGCGGAAATAGTTGTCGCGCGTGTTCCAGCAGCCCACGTCGTCGTAGAGCAGCCGCACGTCCACGCCCTCGGCGGCTTTGGCAAGCAGGAGGTCTGCCACAGTTTCGCCCACGGCATCGGCGGCGAGGATATAGGTTTGGAGATACACGTAGCTGCGGGCCGACCGCCGCAGTTGTACACGAGTTGCGAAAGCGGCATCAGCGCGCGGTCAATCCGTTGCTCGGGTGCATTGCCAAACCGCGCGTCGTGGAGGTAGAGGGGTTCGGTGTGCTTGTTGATGCGATGTCCCTTGCGTATGTTTTGCCCGAAGAAATAATACGCCACCCAGCCCACGACGGGCAGGAGGATAAGCACGAGAATCCACGCCATGGTCTTGGCCGGCTGCCGGTTTTCGAGCACGACAACGGTCACGGAGCTAAGTATCAGTATGGCGTAGAGCACGAGGATGCCTGCCACGGCGTAGTTTTCCAAAAGCATGTTGGTGATTTAGTGGACGAGTAAACGAGTAAACGAGTAAACAAGTAGACAAGTAAACGAGTAAACAAGTAAACGAGTAGACAAGTAAACGAGTAAACAAGTTTACGGGTGAATATCCACAAAACTACTGCTTTTCTTATAAGCAAACAAGGAAAAAGAGCCTTTTGTTGCACAAAATACGTATTTTTGCAGATAAATATCTGTTGGGTGAAAGAATAAAAACCACGTATTATTTTTTTTGCCCACGAATCACACGAATTTACACGAATCTCTGCATCGAATAGAATGGCGACCTGTTCGGTCGCACGAATTTTCACTAATTCAATCCGATTGCAAAAAATACATTGCATTCGTGTGATTAGTGCGACCGTACAGGTCGCCATTATATCGTATAGTAATGAATTCGTGTAGATTCGTGTGATTCGTGGGCAAAAAAACTTGTGGGCAAATAATAAAAAAATTTGCAGTTAATTCAACTCAGACGTAAATACTTTCAAACATACCATGAAACAATATCAAGACCTGCTGCGCCGCATACTCGAAGAGGGCGCGCTGAAAGGCGACCGCACGGGGACGGGCACGCGCAGCATCTTCGGACATCAGATGCGCTTCGACCTCGCCGACGGCTTCCCCTTGCTCACCACGAAGAAACTGCATCTGAAAAGCATCGTCTACGAACTCCTGTGGTTTCTGCGCGGCGACACTAACGTGAAGTATCTGCAAGACAACGGGGTGCGCATCTGGAACGAATGGGCCGATGAGAATGGCGACCTCGGGCATATCTACGGCTATCAGTGGCGCTCCTGGCCCGACTACGACGGCGGCCACATCGACCAGATTTCGGAGGTGATACGCCAAATCAAGGAAACGCCCGACTCGCGCCGCCTGCTGGTGAGCGCGTGGAACGTGGCCGACCTCGGGCGCATGAACCTGCCGCCCTGCCATCTGCTCTTCCAGTTTTACGTGGCCGACGGCCGCCTCTCGCTGCAGCTCTACCAGCGCTCCGCCGACACGTTTCTCGGCGTGCCGTTCAACATTGCGAGTTATGCCTTGCTGCTGCAAATGGTGGCTCAGGTGTGCGGGCTGCAACCAGGTGAGTTTATCCACACCACGGGCGACACGCATCTCTATCTCGACCACCTTGAGCAGGCCTGCCTGCAACTCACGCGCACGCCGCGCCCCCTGCCGCGCCTCGTGCTCAATCCCGACGTGAAGAGCATCTTCGACTTCCGCTTCGAGGACATCGCCCTCGAGGGCTACGACCCTTGGCCCCACATCGCGGCAAAGGTGTCGGTGTAGTATGAACCACGGATTATTTTTTTTTCGCCCACGAATCTCACGAATTTTCGTGCAAGCGAGCGCAGAGTCGAACGATTGCGTTAAGCCAAATGAGCAAAATCGAGTTTACTCGAATTTTGCCATGGCGAGCAATCGCACTTTTAAGAACTTGTTCGAGTTTTGCCGAGCGCAGCCGAAAATGTCAAGAAATCTACACGAAGCGTTTTCAATGAATTAAAAGGCGACCTGTACGGTCGCACGAATTTCACTAATTCAATCCGATTGCAAAAAAACGCATTGCATTCGTGTGATTCGTGGGCAAAAAACAAAAATATTGACTTTATTAAAAGAAAAACTCATGATCAATATCATCTGCGCCGTGGCGCGCGACCGCGCCATCGGTTACAACAACGGGCTGCTCTTCCGCCTTTCGGCCGACCTGCGCCGTTTCAAGCAGCTCACCACGGGACATACCGTCATCATGGGGCGGCGCACGTTTGAATCGCTGCCTAAGGGCGCATTGCCCAATCGCCGCAACATCGTGCTGTCGCGCACCGCCTCGGCTTTTCCCGGTGCCGAATGTTTCGCTTCGTTGGCCGAAGCCCTCGCGCATTGCCAGGAGGGTGAGGAGGTGTTCATCATCGGCGGCGCGTCGGTGTATGCCGAGGCACTGCCCCTTGCCCACCGCCTCTATCTGACGGAGGTAGATGCCACTGCCGAGCATGCCGACGTGTGGTTTCCAGAGTTTTGCCGCGACGACTGGCGGCTGGTGCGCTCCGAGGCGCATGAGCCCGACGAGAAGAACGCCGCGCCCTATACCTTTGCCGACTACGAAAGGGTGACCCGGTAGGGGTGTTTTGCAAAACGCCCCTACTCCACACATAAACCTGCCGCAAACCATGCGGCAGGTTTTTTTTGTACTTGTTCTGTTCGATAAATGGCTTTATTGGCAAATTTACACCTTAAAATGAAATGTAGACTTTACAAACCGGGGGGGGGTAAAATTTAAAAATACATAACGACCGAAAGATTGCAAATATTTCATAATTACTATTTTATAAAAAGCAGTAATTTTGCGTCACTAAACGCAGGCAAAGCGTACTGAATTTGTCACGAAAGAATTTATGTTTTAGAGTTATAGTAATGATTTGAGGAAGAGGGTTCGTGAGAATGCTCTTTCTCTTTTTAATTAGACAATTACAGACAATAATTATTATATATTGACTCCTAAAATCACAGAAAAATGAAAAAGAACAGGACTCTTACTCTGTTGCTTGCCTGGGTGGCAAGCTTCGTGTGCTGCCTTTCTTATGCGCAGCACTTCACGGTGTCTTCCGCGCCTTCTGGCGGTTCGTGGGCAGCTGGTACCAAGTGGTATACGATTAGAATCACTACGAACAGAGGTACCAGTTATTTGGATGCCAATGTGACGAACACTTCAGGCCATCTCGATGTGACGCAATCCTCGAAGCCCACGGGCGACAGCGGCGCGTGGTGCGTTGTGGCAGACGGCAGCAACTATAAGATTTACAACAAAGCAAAAGGAACGGGATTCGTGCTTGGGCTTTATGCGCCTGTATCGTATACTCGAGGCGAGCAATGGTCTGATAAGTCATGGAATCCTGGCTATGGTAAATACCAATTAGGCACTTGGTCAATATCTGCCGATGGCGATGCATATGCTGATTTCTTTGCGGCAACCTCTTCGGAGGCAAATGTTTGGACTACTTTTGCCAAAGGTTCTCCTTCGTCTAATACAGGTGGCGACTACCTGCATGCTGTATATACAGGTAGCGGAGAAACTTATTATACAAGGTCGGGAAATGTCATTCACACCTATACCGCCCATACTACCACCCCTGATTTCACCAATCTTTATCTAAACAAGCGTGATGCCTTATCCCCCACTCGTTTAGGCGCATGGAACGATGGCCAAGCCTTGGGCGACAACGGCTCACGCTTTATCTTTGAAGAATATGTGCCGCCTACCGTTGTTGAAGTTACCTTCAACTACGACGGCGGCACGGGCTACACGGCTTCCAGAACTGCATCTGTTCTCTCTGGCACGACGCTGACGAATGCAGATGTCCCCGCCGTGGACTATTACACCAACTTCAACATCACGACCTCCAACAAGACCGTGTCGTCCACCAACAAGACGTTTACCGTGTCGTGTACGCCCAACTTCCCGTTCCAGGAAGGCAAGGTATATAAGATGTATGGCTACAATAACTCAGACAATTGCTTCACCTACAACGACGATACGAACAAGCGCGCCACCTATGTGGGCAAGAAGACGGAGGTAAATGGCAAAAGCTACTGCTTGCGCTGACTGATGCACGCGCTTATGCGAGCTTCGTGACCGAAAGTGGCACAATTGCCAACCATTCGCGTGTTATCCGCATCACGCCCAACGGCACGGGCTTCAACCTGCAGCACGAAACGGGTAACGCCTGCTGCGGAACGCACATGGGCGATGGGACAGGCGAAACCAAGAGCATGGGCACGTGGTCGAACGCAGGCAGCCCCTCCAACGATGGCTCGCGCGTCTTTATCTATGAAATCAACAACGAACTGACCGCCCTGGCCAACAACCCCGTAACCATAGGCGAATATGTGGGCGAAACCACCTTGCCCCGCCTCACTACTACGGCAGCCGCAGCAGGCAGCAACCCCACTAAGGAAAATGTGCTGGCATGCATGGATGCCATGGACAACCCGCAACTCTCGGAATACCTCACGGCAGGCAAGTGCTACCGCCTCTTCGCCGAAACCACCGAGGGCAACCAGGCACTGACGCTCAACGGTGCCACTGAGACCTACGTGTCGGCCGACAACTTCACGCTCACGCCGGGCACCGTGTGCGCCGTGGCAGAGAGCGGCATTGCAATGTCAACGCCGGCGCAGCATGGGCAGCACCCAGCGGCACCGACGCGCTGCAAGGCACCACGGGCGCGGCGGCAGAATATCAATTCGGCGTGGTGAGCGGCAAGGGCAACAACAGCTACTGGAACATCAAGACCGCCACGGGCGCACTGTCGCTCGACGGCACCGACCTGAAAGACACGACGGGCAGCCCCGCCGTGGTGCGCCTGAAAGAAGTGACGAGCATTCCCGTGACCATCAAGCCCACGCTTTGGACCTCCCTCTGCTTCCCCGTCGACGTAGTTGTCCCCGCCAACCTCAAAGCCTATAAGGCCGGCAGCACGCAGGGCACGACCATCAACCTCGACGAACTCGCCGCCGGCACCCGCATTCCCGCTGGCAACGGCTTCCTTGCACTGGCAGAAGCAGGCGGCGACTATTCATTTGCAATCGCCACGGGTTCGGAACCCGAAGCCAACCTCACGGGCAACCAGTTTACGGGCGCAAAAGTGAAGCGCAGCGGCATGGCCGACGTGGAATATTTCGCCCTTGCCACGAAGAACAAAGTGACGGGCTTCTACAAAGTAGGCACAGGCACCGTGCCCGCCAATAAGGCTTACCTCCTCGGCGAAAAGCTCAACCAGGGCGCAGGCGCCAACATGCTGCAATTTGCCTTCGGCGAGGGAACAGAAACGGGTATCTCCAATGTCAATGCAGAGAACAGCGGCAAAGCC
>SFPF01000127.1 GCA_004552155.1 Bacteroidales bacterium | reverse complement strand
TTGATGCTATTTTACGAGCATCTTTATAGTCTTGGTGGCTTTGTTGCCGGTGCGGTCGGTGCCGCTCATGCGGGCGATGTACATCCCGTTGGGCAGCGATACGGCCACTTGGTTGGCGTAGCCGTCGGCGGTGAGGCCGTCGAAGTGGGTCACACGGTTTCCGGCGGGGCTGAAGATGCTGATGGCCAGGTCGTTGAAGTCGGATGTAGCGGAGTAGGTTAGGTAACCCGAGGCGTAGGCGAGGGTAAGTGCGGAGGCGGCGGTCACGTCGTCGACTCCGTTTATCGAACCGTCGCTGTTCACTATGAAGGAGTATCCGGCGTCGGCGCTCAGCTGGGGTATGCGCACGTAGAGGTTGTTCCCTACTATGGCATAGCTCTCCTCGGCATCGTCCATCTTGACTTCTTCGAGGGTGTCATATCGCTTGATCCAATTGGGTGAGGTGGCGCATACTGTTATATCGGATGTGGGAGCAGAAGTGATTACTGCGCTTTGGCCGAGGGTGAAATCGTGGATTTGGAAGAGGATGTCTTTGCATACGCCGTCGGCTTGGCCTGCCCAGCCGTTGCCTTCGCGGCTCACTTGCACCGTGAGGCTGCCGTTGCTGCCGCACGCTTCAAAGTTGGTAATCACGTAGTTGCCGTTGGCGATATTGTCGGCACTGGTGCGGTCGTCGTCGTAGATCATGCCGCTATCGTGCACGTCGTTCCACGATGGGAAGTAGTCGACGGTGACTTTGCGCTTGTCGATTTCGGCCGTGCTGGTGAAGGTGTCCTGGCGGTAGCGGGGCACGAAGGAGCCGCGGCGCATGAAGCGAGGCAGCACTTGGAGCGGAGCGGGGTAGCTGTACACCGTCTGGTGCCCCTCGTAGATGGTGGCGAAGTCGTTCATGTCGAGCCAGTCGCCTTCGGGGAATGTGATGTCGCGCGCGTTGCTGTTTGTCACTACCGGGGCTACGTAGATGTCGGGACCCCAAAGATAGGCGTCCTTGCAGTTGGCGAGCACCGACTTTTCGGTGTCGGCGAAGTTGGCTGGACGTGCCATGGGCGAGCCGTAACGGGTGTTGTGGTAGGCGCGGGTGTAGCTGTAGGGGATGTAGGCGTAGCGTAGGTTGATGGCGTCGCGCACTTTGTCGAGGATGTGTGGGCGGTTGTAGGGCTCGGGCCTGAGGTCCTCGACGGCGTGGGTGCGCATCACGGGGTAGAACACTCCGAGTTGCACCCAGCGCAGGTAAAGGTCGTCGCTATCATTGTCGGAGTTGCAGAAGCCGCCTATGTCGGAACCTAAGTAGCCGAGGCCCGACATGGAGCCGTTGACCAGGGCTGGCACTTGGGCTTGCAGTCCGAGCCACGAACGCTGTATGTCGCCGGTCCAGGGGAAGGTGCTGAAGCGTTGCATCCCTGCGGTGCCAGAGCGAGGTAGTAGCAGGTGGCGCATATTGGGCGCGACTTCGGTGAGCGCTTTGTAGACGCTTTCTATCCAGAGGCTTCCGAACTCGTTGTGTATCTGCTGGCAGGTGCCGCCGGCATGGTGGCAGTTGGAGGGGAAATGGCGCTCGGGTTCGCCCAGGTCGAGCCACCATCCAGCCAAGCCGTTGAGGGTGTGGCGTTTGTAAAATTCGCCCATCCACTGCATGGCGCCTTCGTTGGAGGCGTCGATGAGGCCCACGGGGTTGTTGGTGAGCCATGTCATGTCGCCCACGGCTTCGTCGGCGAGGTAGCCATTGTTCTTGAGGTAGTTATAGTTGGTGGCGGCGTCGCTGGTGAAGAAAGGCTCGGTGATGCAGATGGCGTTGACGTTTTGGGCTTTGAAGTCGGCAAGCATCTGTATGGGGTTGGGGAATTTGGGGGTGTACCATTCGAGGTTGCCCATCCCGGCATTGGTGGCGCCCTGCCAGTACAGGTCGAAGACGATGCCGTCGAGCGGCAGCAGCGACTCCTTCTTGATGCGGCTTATAGTGTTTGCGGCCTCGTCGGCGGAGTGGTAGCCGTAGCGCGATGTGATGTATCCCAGGGCCCAGAATGGTGGCAGCGGCTGGTGACCGGTGAGCGTGTGATAGTTTTGCATCGCTTTCTCCATGGAGCCGCCACCCACAAAGTAGTAGGCGATGGGGTTGGCCGACGTGGTGCTGTATGTTGAGCCGTCGGCCGACGGGGTCATCTCGGCGTCGATGTAGTGGTCGTCGAAGAGCACGCCATAGCCGTTGGTCGACAGGTAGTAGGGTATGCATATATTGTGGGGTGCCGACCATGAGGCGTTCCATCCGCCGGTCTGCGTGTTGCGCATGCGCCATGATTGGGAACCGATGTCGGTAGTTTTGCCGTTGTAGCCGGCTCCGTAGAAGGCGTCGTCGGCCATGGCGGCAAATTTCACGGTGCGCCGCCCGGGGTTGTTGATAAGGCCGCCGTTCTCGGCAAGTACCACGTCGTTGCCGTAGCGGAATGTGACGTTGCAGGTGGCCTTGTCGACGCTTACGGTGACGCCGTCGGCCACGTTGACAAGGTATTCGCTGTCGGTCTCGGTGGTAGTGTAGGAGGCGCCGGGAGTGGCTACTACTGATATGCTGTGCCGTTCGCGGGCTGTGTCGTCGTTGGCATTGGCAAGCGCCTCGGGCAGGGTGAAGATTTTGACAATGTCGGGGGCGTAGGGGGTAATCATCAGTTTGCCCCCTTTGTTGCCGGTGATGGTGACGGTGCCGCCGGCATTCACGGCGCTTATGAACGAGCCGATGCTGCCTGAGGCGATGTCGCCGCTCCCCCCGGTGTATTCGCTTGCCGGACCGAGGTCGGTGCCTTTGTTAGCGATGGAGTAGACGTGGCCGTTGTTGAGCGGCATGTCGTCGGTCTGGACTTTCGATGATGATGTCACGCCGTTGTTGAAGATGCAACAGAGGTCGGGATTGGCGTTGTCGCAAGTGAAGGTGTAGGAGTAGAGCTTGGGATAGTCGGCCGAAAGGCTTATTTCCACGCCGGGCCATGAGTTGCCGGTGTAGTTGCGGTTGCCGTCGTTACGGTCCCACACCCAGGTGTACACTTTTTCCCACCCGTCGGTGTTGTCGAAGTAGATGGTGTAGACGTTGTCCTGGGCCGAGGCTCCTGCCGGACATGCTACGGCAATTGACATTACCATAAACATGGCAGCAAGTGATAGCCGCTGTAATGCCTTAAACGAAACGAGATGAAAAGGATTCATAATGAAAGTACAAATATTTAATGTAAAAATGTATACGTCGAGATATGGCCGTTGTCTCCGGGTAAAGTGCTGTCACAAACCTTATTGCTTTTTACCTTGCGAAGGTAACTAATAAATCGCGTCCTGACAAATCCAACACCAAAAAAACTCTATTGTAGAGTCAAGTGGCA
>SFPF01000010.1 GCA_004552155.1 Bacteroidales bacterium | reverse complement strand
TGGGAGGCCGATGACGTGATCGGCACGATCGGAAAGCGCTGCGGCAGCGCGGGCTGGGACTGCGTGATCGTCACCGGCGACCGGGATTCTTTGCAGCTGATCGACGATCATGTGACGGTCAAGCTCGTCTCATCCAAGCTGTCCCAGACTGTCGCGGTTAATTACGACCCCGCGAAATTCCGCGAGGAATACGGCTTCGATCCCATCCATCTGATCGACCTCAAGGCGCTTATGGGCGACAGCTCGGACAATATTCCCGGCGTTGCGGGCATCGGCCCGAAGACGGCGGCGCAGCTGCTGCTGGACTACGGTACGCTGGACGGCGTGTACGCGCATCTGGACACGATCAAGGAAAAATTGCGCGTCAAGCTCGAGCAGGGGAAGGACAGCGCCTACCTGTCCTATGACCTGGCGACGATCCGCTGCGAAGCGCCGATTGAATTTTCACCGGAGGCCTGCCTTGTGCAGCCGTATGACGAGGCGGCTCTGTACGAGCTGTTCATGCGGCTGGAATTCACCCGCCTCATCGCCCGCTACGGCCTGCACGCGCCGCAGGAGACGGCGGAGAACGGCATGATCGAGGGTGTCTGCACAAGCGAAACCGTCACAGACCCGGCTCGTGCCGAGGCGCTTGCGGCAGAATTCCAGAAAGAACATTATGTAAATATCATCGCAGAGCCGGATCTTTCCGGAATCGCAGTCAATACAGATGAATCCGGCTATTATTTCTGCGGCGGCGCGCTGAAAAGCAAGAAGTTTATGTCAACCCTGTTCGGCGCGTCCGCTATACCAAAATGGTCATTCGGGAGAGCTTCATTGCCCTGCTGAAAGAAAAGCCGATCGCAAAGATCACAGTCAAGGAGATCTGCACCGGAGCGGATATCAACCGCGCGACCTTTTACGCGCACTACGCCGATCCCTACGCGCTGCTTCATGAGATCGAGGAATCACTCATCCACGACGTTCAGCAGTATCTGACCGAGAACGCCGAGACGGACGACGTCGCCATGCTGAGCAAAATTTTTCAGTACATCCGCGCGAATGCGGACATGTGCTCCGTGCTGCTCAGCGACTACAGCGACACGTATTTTCAGCGGCTGCTGCGCGAGCTGGTGGAACACGCGCTGGGGCTGAAGCTCCGGGGCGGCAGCGCGTTTTCCGAGGAGGACAGCGCGTTCGTCCTGACCTTCGTGCTCACCGGCTGCGTTGGCATCGCGCAGCATCGACTTCACCTCTTCGTCCGTGCAATGGTAGTCGCCCTCGTAGTTGCGTTTGAAACTGCCGCCAAGCAAATTCTTATTTATATAAACAGGGCGGAAAGAATAGTTTGCCATCGGGACATGTATGGCTATCACATTATTCCCCTCAAGATCAACGCACTCTACATCCTTCTCTACCAAGATATTCCGGCTCACCTTATCGCTGTTTACGGTATCCCAAAATGACTTGATAAGCTTCTCTGCATCGGATACGCCTTTCACTTCATACCTCTCTTCCACGGGTTTGCCGCGATGCTCCTTGATGCCCAAGAAAATTGTACCGCCAATTGTATTTGCAAAAGACGAATAAGTTTCCCATACCGACTTTGGCAAATCGCCAGCAGCCTCCTTGTACTCTACATTTATACCCTCTCCATAGAGCATCAAGTCTTTTATATCCGATGCGGTCATAGTCTATCGTATTTATTATATCTTAATATTGCAAGGAAAAACTTACTCTCTATCCCACTTGCTTACTGCAAATGTAAGAAAACGATGCATAATAAGTCACAATTTAACTACAAAAAAAACAACTATCTACCAATAAAACCGCTTCAAAGCCGTTGAATTCAACTAAAACGGCAAGTGCACGGAAGCGTGATGAATTACCAACCTGACACCCCCCCGGAACGGGGGCGGAATGCGTTTTTTTATAAGACGATACATTATATAATGTCTTTTTTCCCTACTTTTGCACGCAGAAATTAAAGTATCGTATATAACAATGCCCAAAAACTTAGTCATTGTGGAGTCGCCCGCAAAGGCAAAAACCATTGAGAAATTCCTTGGCGACGACTATAAAGTAATGTCGAGTTACGGCCATATCCGTGACCTGAAAAAGAAGAACTTCGGCGTAGACCTCGACACGTTTGCGCCCGACTACGAAATACCTGCCGACAAGCAGCACGTGGTGAGCGAACTGCGCTCGGCCGCCAAGAAAGCCTCCGCCGTGTGGCTCGCGTCCGATGAAGACCGCGAGGGAGAGGCCATCTCCTGGCACTTGGCGGAGGTGCTCGGCATTGACCCCAAGACGGCGCAGCGCATCGTGTTCCACGAAATCACGAAGCCCGCCATTCTCGCCGCCATAGAGCACCCGCGCTCCATTGACCTCAACCTCGTGGACGCGCAGCAGGCCCGCCGCGTGCTCGACCGCCTCGTGGGCTTCAAGGTGTCGCCCGTGCTGTGGCGGCGCGTGCGCCCCAGTCTGTCGGCAGGGCGCGTGCAGAGCGTGGCCGTGCGCCTCATCGTGGAGCGCGAGCGCGAAATCGCAGCCTTCAAGGAGCAGAGCGCTTACCGCGTGAGTGCCGTGTTCACGCTCGGAAACAGCGGTAAGGAAGTACGCGCCGAACTCGACCGCCGCTTTAAGACAAAGGCCGAGGCGGAGGCATTCCTGCTCAGTTGCAACGGCGCGGCATTCCATGTGGCAGGGGTGGAAACGCGCCCCATGCACCGCACGCCCGCGCCGCCATTCACCACCTCGACCTTGCAGCAGGAAGCCGCACGCAAGTTAGGCTTCAGCGTTTCGGCCACGATGCGCGTGGCTCAGACGCTCTACGAGGCGGGTCTCATCACCTACATGCGTACCGACTCTACCAATCTCTCCGCGCTGTGCCTCAACGCCTGCGGCCCCGTCATCGAGGAGAGCATGGGCAAGGAATACCATAAGCGCCGCACCTACCACACCCACACCAAGGGAGCGCAAGAGGCGCACGAGGCCATTCGTCCCACTGACATGCGCCGCGCCGAGATTGAAGGCACGGCACAGGAACGCCGCCTCTACGCCCTAATCCGCAAGCGCACGCTCGCCTGCCAGATGGCGGACGCGCTGATAGAGAAGACCACGGCTGTTATCGCCATCGACGGCAAGCCCGAAACGTTCGTGGCCAACGGCGAGGTGGTGAAGTTCGACGGTTTCCTGCGCGTCTATGCCGACAACCGCTTTGCCGGCGACAGCGAGGGCGAAGACGCTCCCGGCATGCTGCCGCAGATGTCGGAGGGCGAAACCGCATGCGCCACGGAGATTTCGGCCCGCGAGCGTTTCTCTGCCGCACCGGCACGTTACAACGAAGCCTCGCTCGTGCATAAGCTCGAGGAACTGGGCATCGGCCGCCCGTCGACCTACGCGCCCACTATTTCTACCATCCAGCAGCGCGGCTATGTGGCAAAGGGCGACAAGGAAGGCACGGAGCGCCCCTTCACGGTGCTCGTCCTCGCCGGCGGCAAGGTGCAGGAGGCTACGCGCACCGAGACGGTGGGCAGCGAGAAAGGCAAGCTGATGCCGACCGACGTGGGGCTCGTGGTCAACGACTTCCTCATGGAGGCCTTCCCGGGCATTATGGACTACAACTTCACTGCCAACGTCGAGAAAGAGTTCGACGAGGTGGCAGAAGGCAAGAAGGACTGGAAGAAACTCATTCAATCGTTTTATAAAGATTTCGAGCCGGACGTGGAACGCTCGCTCGAGCAGCAGTCTTCCCACAAGGTGGGCGAACGCAGCCTCGGCACCGACCCCGCCAGCGGCAAGCCCGTGGTGGTGAAGATAGGCCGCTTCGGGCCAATGGCGCAAATCGGCGAAACGGGCGAGGAGGAAAAACCGCGCTTCGCACGCCTCGCCGCAGGGCAGAGCATCGAGACCATCACGCTCGAAGAAGCCCTCGACCTCTTCAAACTGCCGCGCGTTTGCGGCGCGTTTGAGGGCAAGGACATCGTGGTGTCGACGGGACGCTTCGGCCCTTACGTGATGCACGACAAGAAGTTCGTGTCTATCCCGAAAAACATCGACCCGCTCGAAATCACGCAGGAGCAAGCCATCAACCTGATTGTGACGAAGCGCAACGCCGAGGAGCAGTCTATCCTCAAAACTTTTGAGGAGCAAGAGGGGCTGCAAATCCGCACGGGCCGCTTCGGGCCTTACATCGCCTGCAACGGCAAGAACTTCAAGATACCGCGCTCTATGGCTGAGCGTGCCTCAGAACTGACTATCGAGGAGTGCCGCAAAATCATGAGCGAGCCGCCCAAGAAGAAAGCGAAGAAATAAAGATTATTTTAGTAAACGAGGAGATTTTCGTGCAAGCGAGCGCAGAGCCGAACTTGTTCGGACTATGCCGAGCGCAGCCGAAAATCACGAAGTAAACGAGTAGACGAGTAAACAAGACAAGTTACTCATATAATATATTATATAACACTTCTGTCTCGTCTACTAATATACTAACCAATACCGATGAAAAGCATTATCCTCTTAGGCTACATGTGTGCCGGCAAGACCACCGTGGGGCGTGCCGTGGCCAAGAAACTGGGCTGCACGTTCTACGACTTGGACTGGTACATCGAGGAGCGTTTCCACACGAAGGTGGCGCGTATCTTCGCGGAGCGTTTCCACACGAAGGTGGCGCGTATCTTCGCCGAGGAAGGCGAGGCGCGGTTCCGCGACCTCGAGCGCCGCATGCTCCACGAGGCGGCGGAGTTTGAGAACGTGGTGCTGGCCTGCGGCGGCGGCACGCCGTGCTTCTTCGACAATATGGACTATATGAACTCCGTGGGGCATACCTTCTATATGAAGGCCTCTGTCCAAACGCTCTGCGACCACATCGGCATGAGCCGCGGCGAACGCCCGCTGCTGAAAGGCAAAAGCAGCGAGGAACTCAAAGAGTTCGTTGCCGCACAACTCGCCGAGCGCGAGCCCTTTTATAGCCAAGCACAAGAAATCATAGACGTGAACGTGCTTGACTCTTTCGACAAAATCGACCACGTAGCCGACCTTATTTGCGAGCGGCTGTAATATCATCATCCATCTATCCCACACAACCTTACTGCCAATGAGAAAATGGAGAATTGAAGATTCCGAGGAACTTTACAACGTGAAAGGCTGGGGCGTAAACTATTTCGGCATCAATGAAAAAGGGCACGCCTACGTGTCACCGCGCAAAGACGGCGTGAAAGTAGACCTCAAGGAAGTAGTTGACGAACTCAACTCGCGCGACATCACCGCGCCCGTCCTGCTGCGCTTCCCCGATATCCTCGACAACCGCATCGAGAAGACCGCAGAATGCTTCGACCGCGCCGAAAAGGAGTACAACTACAAGGCCGACCACTTCATCATCTACCCCATTAAGGTAAACCAGATGCGCCCCGTGGTTGAAGAGATTATCAGCCACGGCAAGAAGTACAACCTCGGCCTCGAAGCCGGCAGCAAACCCGAGTTGCACGCCGTGCTGGCCACGAACATGGACAGCGACAGCCTGATTATCTGCAACGGCCACAAAGACCAGAACTTTATAGAACTTGCGCTCTTGGCACAGAAAATGGGCAAGCGCGTGTTCCTCGTCATCGAAAAGATGCCCGAACTCGTAAGCATTGCCCGCGCCGCGCAGAAACTCGGCGTGCGCCCCAACCTCGGCATACGCATCAAGCTCGCCTCGTCGGGCACGGGCAAGTGGCAGGAGAGCGGCGGCGACGCCTCCAAGTTCGGCCTCAACTCTGCCGAACTGCTGCAAGCCTTGCAGACGCTCGACGAAATGGGCATGCACGACTGCCTGAAACTCATCCATTTCCACATCGGTTCGCAAATCACGAAAATTCGCCGCATCTCCACCGCCCTGCGCGAGGCGGCGCAGTTCTACGTGCAGCTCCACGCCATGGGTTTCAACGTAGAGTTTGTGGACTGCGGCGGCGGCCTCGGCGTGGACTACGACGGCACGCGCTCAAGCAACTCCGAAAGTTCGGTGAACTATTCTATCCAGGAATACGTGAACGACTGCGTCTATACCTTTGCCGACGCAGCCAACAAAAACAATATCCCCCATCCCAACCTTATCACCGAAGGCGGCCGCTCGCTGACAGCGCACCACTCCGTGCTGATACTCGACGTGCTCGAATGCGCCTCGATGCCTTACATGCCCGAGGACTTCCAGCCAGCCGAGGGCGACCACCAGCTTGTGCGCGACCTCACGGAGATTTGGGACAAACTCTCCTCGCGCTCCATGCTTGAAGACTGGCACGACGCACAGGATATCCGCCGACCTTAAAACCCGTGCGCACATCGAAAGCCTCTATTGGAGCATCACGCATGAAATCTCCGACCTCGTGCACCATCAGAAGCACGTGCCCGACGAACTGCGCAACCTCGACAAGACGATGGCGGACAAATATTTCTGCAACTTCTCGCTCTTCCAGTCCATGCCCGACTCTTGGGGCATCGACCAACTCTTCCCCATCATGCCCATCGCGCGGCTCGACGAGAAGCCCACGCGCTCGGCAACCTTGCAGGACATCACCTGCGACTCGGACGGCAAAATCTGCACGTACGTCAACTACAACCAGCAAACGTCGTACCTCCCGTTGCACGCCATACGCGAAGGCGAGCATTATTATATCGGCGTATTTCTCGTGGGGGCTTATCAGGAAATCCTCGGCAACATGCACAACCTGTTCGGCGACACGAACGCCGTGCACATCACCATCGACGGCGACGACTACAATATTGAGAAGACCATCGACGGCGAAACTGTTGCCGACGTGCTCGAATACGTGCAATACGACCCCAAGCGACTGGTACGCCGCCTCGAAACGTGGGTGAGCAAGGCCGTGAAGGAAGGCAAAATCACAATTGAGGAAGGCAAGGAGTTTATCTACAATTACCGCTCCGGCCTTTACGGATATACTTATTTGGAATAAATCATCCCTTTTTTCATGCGAAAAATCTCACTGCTCCTCATCTGCGCCCTCTGCGCCCTCGCCGTTTCTGCGAAAGGCAAGAAGGCAAAGGTCGTTAAGCAACCGGCGGTTGCCGCGCTGATCAACGGCAGCACCGCCCCCGTGGCTGTGACGCTGGCCGATACCGCCACCGTGCTGCATTTCGTAAAACCTTTTTTCTGGTCGTGGGGCATTATGGGAGAGGCCGCGCTCGTATGCGACGGCAAGGAATACAAAGTCCGCAGCGGCAAATGCTTTAAGCGCAAAACCGTGGTGCCCGACTGGACACAATATATTATTAAGGACGAAAAGAACGACCGCATCTCCATCGACCCGAAGGCGGTGAGCAACGAGGTGGTTTCAGCCATGCCCATTGTCTTTAACCAGCTGATGCCCACCGTTGACCTGAAAGACCGCAGCGCGGTGCAGGACTCTATGGTGCTTGTGTTCGAACCGCTGCCCAAGAACGCGAAAACATTTGACTTCATAGCCTGCCGCGCCCGCCACGTTCGGCCCTTACGACGGCAAAATGCAACGCAGCCGCATCTTCATCAAACTTTTGGGCGACCTTTCGGAAGAGGCCTTGAACAGCATCGACTTCTCCCTCCACACCTTTGGTTCTTACACGCAGTGCTACCCGTTTTATAGAATCGTAGCCGACAGCACCGCCGCGCCCGACAGCCACACAAAGGTCATTACCCTCGATGCCTGCTATCCGTTCAATGCCAACATCAGGTCGGGACTTACGAACTTCGAGATATTCGTAGAACCGGGCAAGGACCTCACCATTGCCATCGACGTGCCAGCGCTGACACGCAGCCTCAACGGCGATGCCTCCGCAGATTTCATTCGTTTCTGCAATCCTTACGCCGCACTCTGCGAGGATTATTTCACCCGAAAATACTTCGGGCAAATGACGAGGCAGATACCCGTGCCGCGCAATGCGAAGTCCGCAGCACCGATGACGTTCCCGGTTTACAGGGACAGTTGCCGCGCCGCCCTCTCGCGCGACCTTGCTGACGCAAAAGCCCTCACCGGCGTGGACGATGGCACACGCCGCTACCTCATGCTTTATGCCGAGGCGTGCTACGTTGCCAAATTGACGGGCTACCGCCGCTGGCTGCATCAGTTCCTGTATGCTCAAGGCGAGACTTCGGGCGAAAAGCGCGACTCGCTCTTTAAGGCACACTATGGCAAGGACTTCACGCTGAAAGAGGCGGACGTGGCTGCCACGCTCAACCTGTTCCATAGCCCCGAAGCCGTTGCCGTATTAAATGATGCCCGCTCGACGGATGCCTACGCCCGCGCCAACGGATTGGAACTGTCGCCGCTCGGCAAGTGGTGCACAGAAATCAAACGGGTAATCGACGTAAAAGAGCGGATTGGCAAAATGCAGGCAGTTTCGGACGAAGAGATTGCCGCCCTGCCAGAGGCCATGCAAACTTTTGCGCGTGCCGACAACGAGAAATTGAAAGCTGCGCTGAAGCGTTTGGCCGAAGAAGCCGCCGACCGCATCAAGCCCACGCCTGAGGTTACTGACGGACGCATGCTCGATGCCATTGCGGCGAACTACAAAGGCAAAGTTGCGGTTGTGGACTATTGGGCCACGTGGTGCGGCCCTTGCCGCCAAGGCATCAAGGCCATGAAACCGCTGAAGGCGGAATTTGAAGGAAAGGACGTCGTTTTTGTATATGTCACCGATTTCAGCAGTCCCGCCGAGGCGTGGAGCGAAGCCGTGCCCGATATTCGCGGCGACCATTACCGCTTCGATGCCGAACTATGGGAAACGCCGGAGGTGCAAAGCATTCCCCGCTACTTCGTGTTTGACAAACGCGGCGCAATGCAACTCGACGAAACTGGCTTCACGCCCGAACTAATCGACAAGCTGCGCGAACTGATTGGCAAACTGCTGGAAGAATGACGCGCCGGCATATCTTATTTTACACGCCATATCGCCGCACAGCCGAAAAAAATCAGAAAAAAAACGACTGTTGAAAACGAATACATAGGACATGACCAGAAATAGGACCTTGGCAGGAAATAGCGATTTCAAAAATTGGGTGTCGCGATTGAAGCAAGATATTCGGAGCGCACAATTCAAGGCGGCAATAAAGGTGAACACAGAATTGCTCCGCCTTTATTGGCGCATGGGTGCAGACTTTTGCGAGAAGCAGAAAACTGCTTCTTGGGGAGACGGATGGCTTAAGGAACTAAGCCGTGAACTTATGGATGAATTTCCGGATATGAAAGGGTTCTCGTATCGCAATCTGAGATATATCCGTCAGTGGCATGAGTTTTATAATCAAGATCTTACAATTTGGCAACAAGCTGTTGCCAAATTAGACAATGCAAATGGGCAACAAGCTGCTGCCCAATTAGGCGAGGCAAATGGGCAACAAGTTGTTGCCAAAATCAACGAAGATGTTTTCTTCTCTGTTCCTTGGGGACATCATTTGTATATCATTTCTCAGTGCAAGGATGTTGACCGTGCCGTGTTCTACCTAAAGAAGACCGTTGAAAATGGTTGGAGCCGTGCTTAATATCTCAAAAAAAACGGGAGTTTTTGTTTTCGGTACGAATTTCGGGCAGATTTTGCAAATTTTCGGTACGAATTTCGGATATTTTCATGCAAGCGAGTTCAGAGCCAAACTTGTTCGGGGCGGGCGTTTTGCAAAACGCCCCTACTGCCGAATGTGGCCGACATTATAAAAAATCCTTTCCTCTATGTCCGTCAAAATTGAATCTACTTGGAACGAGCGGCTGCGCGACGAGTTTGCCGCGCCTTATTTCAGGCAGCTCGTCGACTTTGTACACGCGGAGTACCGGCAGGGCGTGTGCTATCCGCCGGGGCGGCAGATTTTCAATGCCTTCAACCTTTGCCCGTTCGACAAGGTGAAGGTGGTTATACTCGGGCAAGACCCTTATCACGAGGAGGGGCAGGCAGAAGGCCTGTGCTTCTCGGTGGCCGACGGCGTGGCTTTTCCCCCGTCTCTACAAAACATCTTTAAGGAAATAGCCGACGACTTGGGCCGCCCCGTGCCTGCTTCCGGTAGCCTGCGCCGCTGGGCGGAGCAGGGCGTGCTGCTGCTCAACGCCACGCTCACTGTCCGCGCCCACCAGGCAGGCTCGCACCAAGGGCATGGCTGGGAGGAGTTTACCGATGCCGTCATTCGCCGCCTCGCCACGGAGCGCGATGGTTTGGTCTTTATACTTTGGGGCAGCTACGCGCAGAAAAAAGGTGCTTTCATCGACCGCTCGCGCCATCTCGTGCTGCAAAGCGCACACCCTTCGCCCCTCTCCGCCTATCGCGGATTTTTCGGCAATCACCATTTCTCTCTCACCAACGATTACCTCGTCCGACAAGGCAAAAAGCCGATAGAATGGTAAATTCTTTCAAATAGCATTTCTAAACGAATGACTCCCCAAAGACTTCCCTTGCTCCAAGTGGGCGACGTGCTGATTACGCCCGACCTCCTGACTGAATATTTCTGCTGCGACCTCGCGGCGTGCGGCGGCGCGTGCTGCATAGAAGGCGATGCCGGCGCGCCATTGCAGATCGAAGAGGTGACGGAAATAGAAGACGCGCTCGATGCGGCATGGCCCCACCTCAGTGCCTCGGCACAGGCGGTGATTGACAAGCAGGGCGTGGCATACGCCGACCCCGACGGCGACCTCGTGACGAGTATCGTGGGCGGCCGCGACTGCGTGTTTACCTGTTACGACAAGGACGGCTGCTGCCTCTGCGCCCTCGAAAAGGTATGCCGCGAGGGCAAGACGGCGTGGCCGAAACCCATATCCTGCGCCCTCTACCCCCTGCGCGAGAAACGCCTTTCCAACGGACTTGTCGGCCTCAACTACCACCGTTGGAATATTTGCGACGGCGCGGTGAAGAAAGGGCGCGAACTGCATCTCCCGCTCTACCGCTTCCTCAAAGAGCCCCTTATCCGCCGTTTCGGCGAAGCGTGGTACGAGGAACTGGAAGCTGTGGCCAAGGAATTTTCGTCCTGCATAAGATAGGCGGCTCGTCATAATCCTTAACGCCACAAGGACCTACGCTTTTCATAATATTTTTCCCAATCACCCATACTCCCCACCTATGAATTTGTTGAAGCGCGCCCTAATTGCAGCACTTGCCATTGTTCCCTTCTCCTCTGCTTATAGCCAAAGCGTGCGGCAACGCCTCTCCGACTGGGTGAACCCGCTCATCGGCACGGCCGGCATGGGGCACACCTTTCCCGGTGCCTGCGCCCCTTTCGGCGCAGTGCAGCTTAGTCCCGACACCGACACAATACCGCACAACATTAACGGCCGCTATCAGCAACGCGCCTACGATTATTGCGCCGGCTATCGCTACGAGGACAACACCATCGTGGGCTTCAGCCACACCCATTTGAGCGGCACGGGACATTCCGACCTCGGCGATATCCTCATACAGCCACAAGTGGGCAGCCTTAAACTCAATCCCGGCACGGCCGACCGCCCCGACGACGGTTATCGCTCACGCTTCTCCCATACGTCAGAGAAAGCCAAGGCAGGCTATTATGAAGTAACGCTTTCCGACGACAGCATCCGAGTGCAGCTCACCGCCACGCAGCGAGTGGGCATTCATCGCTACACATTCCCAGTCAGCCAGCAAGAGGCGCGGTTTATACTCGACCTCGGCCACGGCATCTACAACTACGACGGCAAGGTACTCTGGAGCAGTCTCCGCGTGGAGAACGATACGCTACTCACGGGCTACCGCATCACCAGCGGCTGGGCGCGGTGCAACTACACGTACTTTGCCATCGCTCTGAGCAAACCGCTCAAAAGCTATGGCTATCATGACCGGAAAAAAGCCGACTACCAAGGCTTTTGGCGGCGGTTCGACCTTTACCATGACTTCCCCGAAATGGCGGGGCGCAACGTGGTGGCTTATTTCAATTTCGACAACGCTTCCTCCAACGAACTTACTCTGAAAGTAGCCCTTTCGGCCGTCAGCACCGAGGGCGCGCTGCGCAACCTGCACGCAGAAGCGGCGGGCAAGACCTTCGATGCGCTTTGCGAGCAGACGCGCCGGCAATGGGACAACGAACTCGCCGCCATCGAGTGCGAAGGCACCGACAGCCAGAAGCAAATGCTCTACACCTCGCTCTATCACACTATGATCAACCCCAGCATCTACATGGACACCGACCGCCGCTATCGCGGGCTCGACGGCAACGTCCACGTAGCCGAGGGCTTCGACAATTATACCATCTTCTCGCTCTGGGACACCTACCGCGCCCTGCACCCCCTGCTGGCATTATTGAAACCCAGGCAAAACGCCGACATGGTGCGCTCCATGCTGGCACATCAGCAGCAAAGCGTGCATCGCCTGCTGCCCGTTTGGAGTTTGATGGGCAATGAGGGCTGGTGCATGACGGGCTATCACGCCGTGAGCGTTTTGGCAGACGCGCTGGCCAAAGGCGCCGACATCGACCGCCGCGCCGCGCTCGAAGCCATGACAGCCACCGCCAACAGCAAGCGGATGCCCGGCATCGAAGCATACAGGCAACTTGGCTATGTGCCTTACGACCGCGATGCCACGGCGGCTTCCAACACTTTGGAATATGCTTACGACGATTGGGCTATCTATGCCGCCGCAAAGGCTGCGGGGGAGACGGCGGCCGCAGAGGAGTTTGCCAAGCGCGCGCTTTCCTATCGCAACGTCTATAATCCCCAGTCGGGCTTCGCCTGCCCGCGCTATGCCGACGGACAGTTTAAGGAAGGCATGGATCCTTATCAAACTTACAACGAGGGCTTTATCGAGGGCAACTCTTGGAACTTCTCTTTCCACGTGCCCCACGACGTCTTTGGCATGATGCGCATGATGGGCGGCGAAAAAGTATTCCGCCAGCGCCTCGACGAACTCTTCAGCATGGATTTGCCTGAAAAGTATTACGAAGACAATGAAGACATCACGGCCGACTGCCTTGTGGGCGGCTATGTGCACGGCAACGAACCGAGCCACCACATTCCCTATCTATATGCCTGGACTGCCGAGCCTTGGAAAACGCAGCAATGGGTGCGCACCATCATGAACCGCATGTACCGCAGCGACATACGCGGACTGGGCGGCAATGACGACTGCGGGCAGATGTCGGCTTGGTACATCTTCTCCGCCATGGGCTTCTATCCCGTCTGTCCCGGCAGCGACCAATACGTATTGGGCGCGCCCTATCTGCCTCACCTTAGTATCACTCTGCCCAATGGCCGCAAAATCGTTATCCGCGCCGCCGGCGCGAGCGACCGCCGCCGCTACGTGAAAAGCCTGCGCGTGAACGGCCAGCCTTACGACAAACTCTACATCTCCCACTCCATCCTCGCCGAAGGCTGCACCCTCGACTTCGAGATGAGCGACAAGCCCAACCGCAAGCGCGGGCTGAACGCCGCCGCCAAGCCGTATTCGATGACAAAGGATTGAAATAGTTTCATTTTAAACAATAGTATTCTTATAAGATAATTGGGGAAGTGAAACGAAAAGCACTAACTTTGCATAAGATAGGCTACGGCTCGGCAATTAGAACAAGCTCTATTGCGCTCGCCTTGCACTATCTTTGCATAAGATAGGTTACGGCTCGGCAATTAGAACAAGCTCTATTGCGCTCGCCTTGCACTAACTTTGCAAAGAATAGGCATCTATATTTATTTTGAAATCTTTTTTTATCAACCTTAATCTATAACCTTTATGAAAAAAATTGTCCTCGTTTCTGCGATGACCGCTTTCGCACTCGGTGCTTCCGCACAGCAGCTGCAAGAAGGGTACATCACTTGGGGCACGAGCAGCGACAAGTTCGACCAAACGCTCAACGCTTGGAGCGTAGGCTCGCAAGTGAGTGAAGACGACAACTTCTTCATCTCCCGCGTGAAGCCCCGCGAACGTTTCCGCAACACCGCTACGCAGGTGCGCCTCGGCCTCACCGCCTCCAACGACAAGAAACTCTTGGCGTGGATTCCCGTGAACAACAGTTTCGGCAACGCGCTACCCGACGGCGTGTTCGACTCCGAAGTATTCACCATGTGGCCCTACGTGACGCACTGGGGCAACTGGACGGCTCCGCTCGGCCGCGTGCCCGGCGCATTCCTCGACGTGGCGCACAAGAACGGCGTGCCCGTTTCGGGCGTTGCCGGCATTCCTTTCGGCAGCTTGACCACAAACGGTTGGGGCACGGTATTGACAAATATCGCAGCCGTAGGTGCTGATAAGGTGGCACAGTTTCACACTTATTACGGCGTGGACGGCATGGGTTACAACTCGGAGTTCTCGAGCGGCTATGCCGTGCAGCAAAAACTCTTTCCCTTCCACGCTGCCCTCGTGAAGAAGATGCGCGAGACCAATCCTTTGTTTGAAAACATCTGGTACGACGGCACGAACGACAACGGTACGATCATGTTCGACCGCGGCCTGGCTTCGCACAACGAAAAGACCTTCGGCGACGGTGACAATATCCGCACCTCGCTCTTCTTCAACTACAACTGGAACTCCGCCTCGTTGCTCAGCTCCTCCGTGACGAAGGCGCAGAGCATCAACCGCGACCCGCTCGACCTCTACGCCGGCGTGAACATGCAGGGCGCAGAACCTCGCTCAAACAGTTGGCCTTTGCTTGCAGACTATGCTATTTCAATAGGCCTTTGGGGCGCACATAGCGAAAATATGTTCTGGGAAAGCCGCGGCGAAAAGGGCAGTGCCCCCGACGTGAAGCAGCGCACCTATATGCTCCGCACGGAACGCTGGTTTACGGGCGGCACGCGCAACCCTGCCAACTGCCCCGCCGTGACCAGTTCGATGAAGTACAATGCCGATAACTTTACGTTCCACGGCATGTCGTCGTTCATGACCGCCCGCAGCTCCATGAAGTGGAATTTGAGCGAAGAACCGTTTATCTCTTACTTCAACCTCGGTAACGGTAAGTTCTTCAACTGGCAGGGCGTGCAGCAAAACGACCGTCCTTGGTACAACGTCGGCGTGCAGGACTATCTGCCCACGTGGCGCTGGTGGTTTGCCTCTAAGCTCCTCGGCCGCAACGCTTCCGACGTGCCCGCCAGCGGACTGGACGCAGAATTTGTGTGGGACAATGCCTACGTAGGCGGTTCCTGCCTCCGCATTTTCGGCACGGCAGCCGATGAATACCTCCACCTCTTCAAAACGGAATACGCCTTGCAGAGCGGCGACGTGATCACCGTGCGCTACAAGCTCAACAGCGGTAAGGCCGGCATGAACCTCGTGCTCACCGCCCTCGGCAATGAGAGCGTGGCTATTAACGAGAGCGGCATGAACCTCCTCGCAGCCAACGACGAAGCCGATGAGGACGCTTGGGTAGAGCGCCAGTTCACCGTAGGCGGCGAGTTGGCAGGTAAGACCGTTGCCCTCGTTGCCCTGCACTTCACGGGCGCTGAAAACCTCGACCTCAACCTCGGCGAGTTCTCTATCGTGCGCGGCACCAGCGTAACGCCCGCCAGCCCGGTTATCGCTTCCAGCAAGGTGCTGGCATTCAGCAAGGAAGGCGTAGACGGCAAGATTATCTTCAACATGCCCAACAGCAAACCCGCCGGCACGCCCTGCTACAACCTCGACGTGAACACTGCATTCTTCAAACTCTATGCACAGCAAGAAGGTTGCGACCCCGTCTTCATGGGTCTCACTACCTCTTGGGCAGGCCTGTATTACAATGTGCCCCTCGACTTCTCCAAAGGCACGGGCTCGATTAAGGTGCGCTTCGGCGTGGCAGCCGTTGCCCTCGACCACAAGAGCGACTCCCAGATTGCTTGGGGCGAGTACCACAATGCAGGCACGTACATTTACAGCGACGACATCCAAATCAGCAAGAACACGATTAAGCCCAATGAATCGTTCGAAATGTCGTATGTAGACCCGAACCACGAACCGGGCACATGGCAGCTCTTCGACGGCAACGGCACGAAGCTCTTTGAGGAGACCGGCGTAAGCGTAACGGTAAACGGCCTTGCCAATATCGGCAGCTACACGCTGAAGCTCAACGGCAACGTGTACAACAGCGCAGGCAACCGCGAGATGCAGCTCCGCGAATACGGCAGTTTCGTGCAGATTACCGGCGAGGGCGTGGGCGCACTCCCGCAAATCCTTAGCCTCACCGCCAATGGCAAAGAAGCCGACATCGAAGTAAAAGCCGACGAAGAAATCGCCCTGGCCTACACCGGCCGCAAGGCCGACGGCGCAGGTTCGCAGGGCGTGAACCTCAACGAAAAGCGTTTCGGCGCAAAATGCGCAGATCTCGGTCTTGTGGGCGCGAAGTCGTTCTCCGTATCCTTCTGGCTCAAAATCAACAAGCTCGCCGAGGGCGAAACGCAACTCCTCGCCGTGGCCAATAAGGTAGACTCATGGCCTAAGACCGACTGGGGCTGGATTTGGAACAACCTTGCCTCTGACGGCTCTATCGGTTGCTACACCTTCCGCGGCACGGACGCTTCGAGCAACAACGAACTCCAATATACCTACGGTAACACAAAGATCCCCGTAGGCAACTGGGTACACCTCGCCTATACGTTCGACTACAACACCTCCGGCGCTTTCCGCAGCGACTTCTACGTAAACGGCGTGAAGCAGACCGTCACGAGTTGGAAGCGTTCTACGACTGGTGCCAGCACCACGACTCCCGGATATGAAAAGAACGTTTACAACATCACCGACGGTCAGGTTGTATCTGTCGGCGGCGATGCCCACGGCCGTAGCGGTATCGACGGCGTTATCGATAACTTCACCATTTGGAACGGCGTACTCACCGATGCAGAGGTCAAGGCTTCTATGGGTGACCTCAACAAGGCAGCCCTGCCCTCCAATGTCATTTCTTACTGGGATCTTGAAGATGCCGCCGCAGCCGACTACACCTTTGCTTCCGCAGGCAGCAAGGCAGGCGTAAAGGCAGGTATGCACGAGTATGCCGCCACCGGCAGCGAAGGCCAGGGCGCATTCGGTTGGATTGAGGCAGAGCCCACATCCGGCTGCCCGTTCGTTATCGGAACGGCATTCCCCGTAGTGACCCAGCCCACATGGAAAGCCAAGAAGGGCACGCTCACACCGCTGACGGGCAACGACCAAAGCGGTAGCGCAAAGGTGACCTACGCCAAGGGCGGCGACTACACCGTAACCCTCACGCTGGCAAACTCGCTCGGTTCCGACCAGCGCACCTTCCAGGTAATTAAGGTGGCAGGCGGCGAAAGCGGCATCGCTAAGAATGAAATCGGCAGCATGCGCACGTACACCGTGGGCGAGGACGTAATCATCGACTTCGCAGAAGCCGGCAACTACTCCGTACGCGTATTCAACGCCGAAGGCCGCGAAGTAGCCGCCAAGGCTGCACAGATGACGGGCAACGGCAAGATGCAGTTGCGCCTCGGTGCAACGGGCACCTATATCGTGCAGATTAAGAAAGACGGCAAGAACCTCCGCGCCGTAAAACTCTTGAAGAAGTAACGTTTTGATACATACAGCAAAAAGGGGCACATCCCTTTTCTTTTTCCGTTATATTATCTGCTTATCTTCCTCCTAATTCCACGACTTCGAGGTCGTGAATACGCTTGCCAGTAATGCTGAAACGCACGAGGGTGCGCACCAAGTGCCAACCCTGATGCCCAGCCGCGCCGGGGTTGATGTGCAGAAGATTGAGCACAGGGTCGCGCACGACTTTCAGGATATGCGAATGACCGCACACAAACAGGTCGGTGGGGCGGCTCATCAGTCGTTCGCGAATATGAGGCGCATAATGGCCGGGATAGCCGCCGATGTGCGTCATCATCACCTCTACCTCCTCCACGCGGAAACGCGCCAAGGGCGGATATACAATGCGCAGGTCGCCGCCGTCACAGTTGCCGCACACGCAGCGAAGGGGATGCAACGCCGCCAGTTTGTCGGCGACTTCCATAGACCCCACATCGCCGGCGTGCCAAATTTCATCGCAGTCGGCAAAATATTCAGCGAAGCGCTCGTCCCAGCAACTGTGGGTATCTGATAGCAGTCCGATGCGCTTCATAAGATACCAAGCCGTTTGCGGGCAAAGCCGATAATCAGTTCAGCCGTCTCTTCCATGCCAAGCAGGGAGGTATTGACGCAAAGGTCGTAGGTGGCGGCTGCACCCCACGTGCCGGAACTATAAAAGTTGTAGAACGCCGCCCTTTGGCGGTCGCCGCTTTCGATGCGCCGCTCGGCTGCCGCGCGGTCGATGCCCTCACGCCGCATCACCTGCACAATGCGGTCTTCCATATTGGCAGTCAGGAACACATTGAGGCAGCGCGGGTGCTCGCGCAGTACGTAGTCGGCGCAACGGCCTATGAAGACCGCAGAGCGTTCGCCCGCCGCCTTGCGAATGGCATCGGACTGCAAACGAAAGAGGTTCTCGCGGCTCAATGCGTCGGGGTAAATCTTTTCGGAAGGACTGCCGAAAAAGGGAATGATGTTACCGAAAATAGAGCGCAGGAAGCCGTTCTTCTCATCGCTCTCCTCAAAAATCTCCGGGCGGAAGCCGCTCTCACGGGCGGCGAGGTCGAGAATTTCCTTGTCGAAATAGTCAATCTCCAATCTGTCGGCTATCAGCCTGCCGATTTGCCTGCCGCCGCTGCCGAGCTGGCGACCTATGGTGATTACGAAGGGGGTAGTCATAAGGGGAAACAATTAAGCGATGCGTTTGCGGAATTTCTTTACTTCAATCATCAAGAGCACGATGGCGAGGATGGAGGCTATGAGATCGGAGAAAGGCGAGGCATACCACACGCCGTCGATCGGATTCTCCATCACGTGCGGCAATATCAGGAGCAAAGGCAAAAGGAAAAGCAGCTGGCGCGTGAGCGAAAGGAAGATGCTCTTGCCGGCCATACCGATGCTCTGGAAAAATGCTGTTGATACAATCTGAATGCCTACTATCGGGAAAAACATCACCAAGATGCGCAGGCCGTGCGCCGCGCCGGCAATCAGTTCGGGCGAATCCTTGGCAAAGAGCGACACGCAGGGCTCGGCGAGGAACGTGCCTACGAGAAAACCGGTGCCAGTGATGCACACGCCGGCTATGAGCGCGAGTTTGAGCACTTGCAGCACGCGGTCGTAACGCTGTGCCCCGTAGTTGTAGCCCGCTATGGGCTGCATGCCTTGGTTCAGGCCGATAATCACCATCACGCAAAAGAGCACCAAGCGGTTGCAGATGCCGAACGCGCCCACTGAAACGTCGCCGCCAAACTCTGCCATGCTGCGCGTCACGATGACCGTGACCATGCAGGCACAAAGGTTGATGAGAAATTGCGGCAAGCCCACTATCAGCGACTCGCCCACAATCTTGCGCTGCAGGCGCATAATGCCCCGATGCAGGTGGATAAGGTCTGACTTATTTGAAAAGAGCCGTAATTGCCAGCAGAGCATCGCCAGCTGCGAGAGAATGGTGGCAAATGCCGCGCCGCGTATGCCCCAATCCAGCACAAAGATGAAAATCGGGGCGAACACGCAGTTAAGACCCACGGTGCCGAAGGTGGCGAGCATGGCCTTCTGCGGACGGTTGGTGGAGCGCAGCAGGGCGTTGAGCCCGAGGTAGAGATGCGGAATGATGCTCATAAAGTCGTAGGCATAAGGCAGCGTGGCATCGCTTGCGCCGAAGAAGCGGAGGATGGGTTCGAGGAAAAGTAGCAGCAGCAGGCCGAGCGAAAGTCCCATGACGATGTTCATAATCAACACGTTGCCGAGAATGCGCTGCGCCGTTTCGTAGTCGCGCTGCCCGAGTTTGACGCTCATCAGCGTGGACGCGCCCACGCCCACCATTGCGCCGAATGCCGCAGTGAGCGACATCACGGGAGCCGTCAGCGCAAGCCCCATAATGGCTTCGGCACCCACGCCCTGGCCGATGAAGATGCCGTCGATGATGTTGTAGACCGACGAAGCCGCCATGGCCACTATGGCAGGAAAGGCGTACTGCGCCAACAGTCGCCCCACGGGGGCTTCGCCGAGGATATTGAACTTTTCCATTATTTTTCTGAATAACTTACGACAGAGGCTGACCGCTGCCGCCTACCCGGTCTAATCTCTGCTGCGCCCCATAAATATCATGATGTAATAAACGAGCGTAGCCAACGAACTCAGGGCAGCGACAACGTAGGTATAGGCTGCCGAGCGCAGGGCATCGACCGCCATGCTGTGCGTGCGCACCGTGGTCATTCCGGCGTTGGAGAGCCACGCCGTAGCGCGGCGGCTGGCGTCGATTTCGACGGGCAGCGTTACGAAACTAAACAGCGTGGTCATTGCGAAGAGCACAATGCCGATGAGCAACAGGGAGGGAAAACTCTCCACAAGTAGAATGCCTGCCAGCAGCACCCATTGTACCCATGAAGAGGCAAACTGCACGACGGGCACGAGCGCACTGCGCAGTTGCAGCGGACCGTAAGCCACGGCGTGCTGCACGGCATGGCCGCACTCGTGCGCCGCCACGGCGGCCGCAGCCACAGAACGGCTGTTGTACACGCCTTCTGAAAGGTTCACCGTGCCGGTGGCGGGATTGTAGTGGTCGGTAAGCATACCGGGCGTGCTGGTTACCTTCACGTCGTAGATGCCATTCTCGCGCAGCATCTTTTCTGCGACCTCACGTCCCGTGAGGCCTGCCTCGTTGGGCACTTTAGCGTATTTCTCAAACTTTGAGTTTAGTTGCGCCTGAACAAGATAGCTCACAAGGGCGATGCCGATAAATAAAATCCAGTAAATCATAATTGTGATTATTGATGGGTAAATAGTAAAACATTCCTCGCGCGCGTATATATAATATTGTATGGTTGCCAAGAGGCACGCGCGAGCGTCTATTTCTTCTTATGCAAAAGGTATTCCAAACTTTCCCGTAAGATAGCCGCTTTGAGCAGCCACAGTGCGCCGAGGTAGATGCCGGCCGTGACGGCAATCTTGATGCAGAGCGAGGCGAGTGTGCCACCGGCAAGTGCCAAGGCCGCCGCGCCGCCACCTGTCACCGCCGCCGCTGCGAGGCAGACGAAGGGCAGGAGGTCTTTGAGCAATTCCCTGAATTTCAGCCCCGTCATGCCGCGCACGTAGCGATACCACACGCCTATCCACAGCGTGTTGAGCACGACGTACGCCCACACCATCGCCTCCACGCCGTAGGGGTGCAGCAACACGAGCAGCAGCGTCTGCAAGAGGCAGAGCGCAATGGTGCTCCACATATACACATCGCTGCGCCCCCTGCCGATCACAAAGTTGGAAAACACGCTTGCCACTGGCATGAACGCGCCGCCCACGCAGAGCACCTGCATCAGCCGGGCGGCAGGCAACCATTTGTCAGTGATGGCTATGACAATGAACTCGGGCGCGATGAGCGCGAGCCCGAAGAGCGCGGGGCAGGAAAGGAAAGCCGTGAAGCGCAGCATCTTACGGAATGCGCGGCACTGACGCTCGCGGCTGTCGTCGGCGAGCCGGGCAAAAACGGGTTGCACCACGCTCCAAAGCATACCCGTGAGGGTGGTGTAGCCCATGCCCGTCCATTTGTTTGCCTGGTTGTAGTAGCCCACCATCTTTTCGCCGTAGAGCCGGCCGAAGAAGAGGGAGAATAGGTTGTTGTTGATGTGGGTGAAGATATTTGTAATCAGCAGTTTTGAACTGAACCACAGCATTCCTTTCAAGGGACTGAAATCTATGTGCAGCGTGGGCCGCCAGCCGGAGAAGTACCATGCGGTCACGGTCATGCACAGGCAATAAGTGAGGCTCTGTATGGCGATGCCCCAATACGCAAAACCGAGGCAGGCGAGCGTCACGCCTGTGATGCCGGAAACGACCAGCGCGGCAAACGACATGTAGGCTGTTTCCTTAACCCGCAGGTTGCGGAAGAGATAGGCGCGGGGCGACGTGCCGAAAGATGAGATGACGAACGTGAGGAACGACAGCCGCGCCAGAGGCGTGAGTTCGGGCTGCCGAAACCACAGCGCGATGAGCGGGGCGCAGAAGTACAATATTATATATATGGCGATGCTGCACAGCACGTTGAACCAAAACACGGCGTTGAAGTCGCGGTGCGTCGCCTCGCTTTTCTGGTTGAGCGCGGAGATGAAGCCGCTCTCCTGCAGCGCGTTGGCGATGAGGGAGAAGATGGTGAGCATCCCCACCATGCCGTAGTCGGCTGGCGTGAGCAGGCGGGCGAGGAAGATGCCGAAGATGAGGTTGAGCAACTGCTGCGCACCGTTGCTAATTCCTCCCCACAGCAGCCCCTTGGCAGTTTTGTCTTTCAGGCTTTGTTCGGACATGCTGCAAAATTACTCATTTTCCACAAAAGCCCATTATCTGCTAAGGAAAAAGGGAAAAGGTTTGCAGAGATACGTTATTTTTCATACTTTTGCATGAGATAGTTCCTTTTTTGATGAAGTAATCGCAAAGGCGCTGTCTGAAAGGCTCTACGGCGCACTTTGGCGCACACGGCGGATAAAGGCATCTTCCAGGCTCCGCCTCTGCCTCAAGATAAAAAAACCAAATTATTACCAATATTTTTACTATGAAAAACAAAATTCTCTGGATTTTAATGTCCTTGATTTTGTCTACGGGCATTGCGTCCGCCGACAATTTCGTAAACCTCACGCCGAGACCCAAGACTATGACCGCGCTCCCAGGCGAGGTAGTTCTGCCACAGGACTTTGTGGTAGGTTACAACAGTGCACTCTCCGCCGAAATGGTGGCAGAGGTGCAGCGCTTCGTACTCGACTTCAACGCCGCCACGGGCTACAACGCCGTGGCACAGGCCGATGCTGAGGCTCCGCTTTTTGACGTGGCGCTCTATTCCGGCACGATGAACGAAGGTGCTTACAACCTGATGGTCAACGAGGGTAAGGTAACCATTCGTGCCAAGAGCGTGCTCGGTTTCTACTATGCCTTCCAGTCGGTCAAGAAGATTTTGCCCGCCAACGTCATGGCCGGCAAGCAGGACGCCGCCGTCACCAAGTACGCCCTGCCTTGCGTCACCATTCAGGACGAGCCGCGCTTTGCCTATCGCGGCTTCATGCTCGACGTGGCCCGCCACTTCTTCACCGTTGAAGAGGTGAAGCGAATGCTCGACGTGATGTCTTATTACAAAATGAACCGCTTCCACTGGCACCTCACCGACGACCAAGGCTGGCGCGTGGAGATCAAGCAATATCCAAAACTCACCACCATCGGCGCAACGGCATCTAACACCTATGTCACCGACCTCGAGTACGGCCCCTATTGGACCAATCAGGTTTACGGCCCTTACTTCTACACCCAAGAGCAGATTAAGGACGTGGTGGCTTATGCCAAGGAACGCCACATCGAGGTAATTCCCGAGGTGGATATGCCCGGTCACTTCGTTGCCGCCATGGCTTCTTACCCCGAATATTGCTGCCACCCCGAATCCGCTCCCTCTGTGTGGATCAACGGCGGCATTTCCTCCGACGTGCTCAACGTGGCAAACCCCGCCGCAGTGCAGTTTGCCAAGAACATTCTTGCCGAACTCATTCCCCTCTTCCCTTACGACTACTTCCACATCGGCGGCGACGAATGCCCCACCTCGCAATGGGAGAGCAACGCAGAATGCCAAGCCAAATACCGGGAACTGGGATTGACCAACTATCGCCAGTTGCAAAGCCACTTCATCAAGGAAATGGCCGACTTCTTGAAAGAACATGGCAAGAAGACCGTCGTGTGGAACGAGGCGATTACTGCCGGCAACGCCGACACTGAATTGATTAAGGAGACGGGCGCAACCGTGTTCTGCTGGCAGCCTGCCGCAGCCGGCGCACGCAAAGCAGCCGAACTCGGTCTGGACAACGTGTTCACGCCTTGGGGCCCCTACTACATCAACCGCAAGCAAAGCACCGACGCAGCCGAGGCCACCCTTCCCGGCAACGGTTCGGACAATGTGCAGAGCACGTATTCGCAAGAAGCCGTGCCCACCGATATCTCCACCGCGCAAGCCGCCCACTACACGGGCGTGCAAGGCACGTTCTGGACGGAACACGTAGCCGACCGCAACCTCATGGAATACCTCGCCCTGCCGCGCCTCATGGCCATTGCCGAAGCCGGCTGGACCCCCAAAGCCCGCAAGGACTTCGCCGATTTCCAGAAGCGCATCACCGCCGACACGCTCCTGCTCAACTACGGCGGCTACAACTACGGCCGCCACTTCATCCTCACGGGTGAAGAGAGCGGCGGCGAAACCGGGCAGGTAATGCCGAAAGTCTCTACCGCTGAAAGCAAGACGTGGTATCGCCTCATCACCCGCGCCACGGGCGAACGCGCCGGCAAGTGCATCGAACTGCTCCGCGAGGGCTCTCCGCTTATCAGCCAGTATTCAGGCAAGAACGCTGCCGCCAATCGCCTCTGGACCAACGCGCAGGCTGCCGAGGGCGACGCTGCCTACGACTATCAGTTCTGGGGCTTGGAAGAAGATGCCGCCCATCCCGGCCACTACGCCCTCGTCTGCAAGGCCGTGCCCGCAGGCTCCGTCAACCCCAACGCCACGGCGCAGAACAACACCGGTCGCTGGAACTACGATGTGGCTACAAAGAACTACAACTTCGTGCTTGCCGACCACACCTCCGGCTACGGCCGCCTCGACAACGGCAACTATTATTATTCTATCCGCTGCGACCAGACCGAGAACCTTTGGATGAATGCCTCTCTGGGCGGTCAGGGCTACGCGGTTAATCTCTATGGCGACCCGGCCGACGGCAATGGCGGCCTTTGGGAGTTTGCCATGCTTCAGGCCGCCATCGGCGCAGCCAATGCCAAGGCTAAACTCAACGCCATCAAGGCGCATCTGGCCAACGCCAAGACTTACGCCACCGCTGAGGCAAAAGCACCGGGCCTTTACGGCGCAACCGAGAAGCAGGAACTTGAAGACCTCATCAAGGACGTAGATCCCGAAGCACTCACTGCCGCCGAACTCGCAACCTTCGTGCAGCAACTCGATGCCAAATACGCCGCCTTCCTCGCTTCCTTCGGTTATCTCGAAAAGGGCAAGGCTTACCGCTTCGCCAACGCCGTTGAAGCATTTGCCGGCACGGCGATTGTCGACGACGGCGAAAGCACCATGCTGCGCCACGCCGGCGAAACCTGGCAGAGCGATGCATGGCTCGTGACGAAGAGCACAGTTTTAGACGACGGCACGCAAAACGTGCAACTCAAGAACGCCGCCACCGAGCGTTTCATCTCCACCAACGCCACCAAGAGCGGCAGCGTGGCATATCCCGTCTATATGGGCACGGCGGCTGGCGACGTCACCCTGACGTTCAACCCCGCTTACGGCGACTACACCCTCGCGCTCACGGCACGCAACTTCTTCCCCGTGGCCGCCACCTCGGGCACGCTCCCCGGCATCATCAGTTCCGGCTCTACAATCGACGACTCCCGCAACGCCATCCGCCCGCAGGGCGCAGCCTGGAACGTGGAACAGGTTTACACCGTTGCTTATGTCTGCAAAGATACCGAGGGCAACACCATTGGCACTTACGTGCAGAGCGCACCCGCCGGCAAGACCTACACCTGCGCCGCACCCGAAATCAAGAACCACAGCGTGAAGGCCTACGAACTCACTGGCACTGCCACCGCTCCCGAGTTTGAAAACTTAGCAGAGAATAAGACCGTAAACGTCACCTACCAGCGTTCGGCTTACAGCATCTCGCTTGTCAGCCGCGACCAGTATGGAGCGATTGTCGATGAAAGCGAAACGAGCAGCCCCGTCGGCGAAAGTTTCAGCATCGCCTATCCCGAGTTGCCTTATTACACTTACAGCCGACATGACCATCAACGCCGTTTACACCACCAACGCCGTCAACGGCGTGAAACGCCTCGGCAAGGAAGTGACGGCCGTGGAGGCAGGCAAGTCTTACGTCATCTACGACGACTGCACCACCGAAGCCGCACGCAAGGGCTACCGCATGGCCAATGCCAAGACCGGCGCCGTGGTGAAGGACAACAACATCGAGGACACCACGCCCTATTACACTTGGACGCTCGAGGCAAGCGGCACGAAATTCAAGGTACTCAACAACGGCGCAGGCAAATATGTGCCCTCTTTGAAAAACTCCACCGCCGCCTTCCTTAGCGACACGGGCGACAACTTCGCCTTCACGCGCAACGCCGACGGTACTTGGAAGATCAAAGGCTCTAACAACGTATGCTGGGACGGCCTTGCAGCCGGCGCGCTCGTAGGCTGGAACGACCCGGGCCACCCATACCGCATTTACGAATACTATGCCCAGCCTTACTTCTCCGTAACGGTGAACGCCGTGGACGAGAAGACTTCCGCCGCTCTTGCCACCACGGCCGAGTGGGTCAAGGCAGGCGAAACCTACACGCTGGTTGCGCCCACGATTGAGGGTTACTTCCTCAAATCCACCGAAGGCGACGAAGGCCTCTCGGCTGTTGGCGACAACACCGTCGTGACGCTCACCTACGCCACCAACGATACGGGCATCGAAAAGGTAGAAAGCGGCAACGCCGACGCGCCCGCCACGATCTACGACCTTTCCGGCCGTCGCCTCGGCGGCATCAGCCGCAGCGGCATCTACATCGTGAACGGTCGCAAGGTATTGGTGAAATAACCTCCGAGCAATTTTCAAATTATCCCCCGGGCGGGTGCGCGGCACATTGCTGCGCACCCGCTTTTTTTTGTACATTGCAATTATTGCAAGCAAGAAAGTTTTTACTATCTCCAAGACATTTTTCCCTTTCTTCTTCACATTTTTCACTATCCTATAAGAAAAAGTTTATTACAAAGTTTGTAACGCTTGTTACAAAGTTTCTAACACATGTTACAAAGTTTGTAATACGTGTTACAAACTTTGTAACAAAAACTTTCTTATAGGATAGGAAAAAATATCAGGCAGAAAGGAATATTTTGCTCGGGAATAATGAAAAATATCTTGCCGACGCTCCGCGCGGCCTGCCGCAAAACGGGCGCGGACAAGGAGAAAATCGCACTTTTCTTATATAAAATGCACGAAAAAGTTTGCAAAGCAAAGATTTGTTCGTAACTTTGCAGGCAGATGAAGCAAGAACGCTGTAAAACAACTGGTGGACACATGGCTCGAAGGAAAAGACTACTTCCTGACCGACCTCACCATTAGCACAGACGACCGCATCGTGGTGGAAATCGACCACAAGGAGGGCGTGTGGATTGAAGACTGCGTGGCGCTGAGCCGATTCATCGAGGACGGACTCAACCGCGACGAGGAAGATTTTGAACTGGAAGTGGGAAGCGCGGGCATCGGGCAGCCCTTCAAGGTGCATAAGCAGTATGAAATCCATCAGGGCGACACCGTGGAGGTGCTTACCGCAGAGGGCAAGAAACTTATCGGCACACTCGCAGACGTGCAGCCCGAGTCGTTCACCGTCACCGTGACGGAAAAGGTAAAGGAAGAAGGCAAGAAGCGCCCCGTCATGAAGGAACGCGACGTGCGCCTCAACTTCGCCGACGTGAAATGGACGAAATATTACATCGACTTCAAATAGCCTTTGCCAATGACCCATACCGCCAACCCGAAAAGCATCTGAAAAGATAGAGCCGGGTTGGTGTTGTTTTAGAATTTAATCACAATAAATTCAGTAAACAAGTAAACTATTAGACAAGTAAACAAGACAAGTATGTTTTGTAAAATAATTATTTCAAAGAGCGACATGTCTCGTCTACTCGTTTACTTATAAACTCGTCTACTAAATATCAATAATATAAATAAGCAAGTTGCGCCACGGCCGCGCCGCCGCTGCCGCAATTCTAAAAAAACTCTATCATTCCAATGGCAAGAAAAAAGAACGAGAGCATCAGCCTGATTGAAACTTTTGCCGAATTCAAAGAGACCAAGAACATCGACCGCACCACGATGGTGGGCGTGCTCGAAGAGAGTTTCCGCAGCGTGATCGCCAAGCTGTTCGGCTCGGACGAGAACTTCGACGTAATCGTGAACCCCGACAAGGGCGACTGCGAAATCTATCGCAACCGCGTGGTCGTGCCCGACGGCGAGGTGACCGACGAGAACAAGGAAATCTCACTGAGCGAGGCGCGCGAAATCGACGCCGACTACGAAGAGGGCGAAGACGTGAGCGAACCCATTCAGTTTGCCGACTTCGGCCGCCGCGCCATTCTGACGCTGCGCCAAACGCTAGCCAGCAAAATCCTCGAACTCGAGCACGACGCTCTATACAATAAATATAAGGACCGCGTGGGCGAAATCATCGCTGCCGAGGTTTACCAGACGTGGAAGAGCGAGACGCTCCTCATGGACGACGAGGGCAACGAACTTTACCTGCCCAAGTCGCAGCAGATTCCCCGCGACTTCTTCCATAAGGGCGACACCGTGCGCGCTGTCATCGACCGCGTGGACAATGCCAACGGCAACCCGAAGATTTACCTCTCGCGCACCTCTCCCATGTTCCTGCAACGCCTGCTCGAAACGGAAATCCCCGAAATTGCCGACGGCCTCATCCGCCTCTGCCGCATCGCACGCATTCCGGGCGAGCGCGCAAAAATTGCCGTTGAAAGTTACGACGACCGCATCGACCCCGTAGGTGCCTGCGTGGGCGTGAAGGGCAGCCGCATCCACGGCATCGTGCGCGAGCTGCACAATGAAAATATCGACGTCATCAACTACACTTCCAATACCTCGCTCTTCATTCAGCGCGCCCTCAACCCCGCGCAGGTTTCGAGCATCACGCTCAATGAAGAAGAGCATAAGGCTGAAGTTTACCTGCGCCCCGAAGAGGTGAGCCTCGCCATCGGTAAGGGCGGCCTCAACATCAAGCTCGCCTCCATGCTGACGGAATATACCATCGACGTGTTCCGCGAGGTGGAAGACAACGAAGAAACCGAAGACATCTATCTCGACGAATTTAGCGACGAGGTGGACCAGTGGGTCATCGATGCCATCAAGGCTATCGGGCTCACCACGGCCAAGGAAGTGCTCAACGCTCCCCGCGAAATGCTCATCGAAAAGGCCGACCTCGAAGAAGACACCGTGGACGAACTGCTCAATATCCTCCGAGCCGAGTTTGAAGACGACGATAAGAGTGAATAGTGATTAGAAAAGGCAAACAATTTTAGTAAACAAGGAAACGAGTAAACGAGTAAACAAGACAAGTTACTCATGTAAAATATTTGGCAAGACATTCTTGTCTCGTATACTTGTTTACTTGTAAACTCGTCTACTGACACACAAAATGAGTATCAGATTAAACAAAGCAATTAAAGAATTCAACGTCGGTCTGCAAACGATTGTCGATTTCCTCGGTAAGAAAGGTTCGGCGCAGACAAGATGCTGCGCAACAAGGCCGAGGAACTTCTGCAAAACCGCCAGAAGGACAAGCGTCCGGCCGTGAAGGAGCAGAAGCCCGAGCCGCAGGTAGTGGAAACCACCGTGCCCGAAGAACTGAAGCCGCAGATTGTGACGAAAGGCAAGATTGACCTCAACCATCTCGGCGGCGACCCGCAGTCTGCCGTTAAGGAAGTGCCTGCCGCCAAGTCCGAGCCGGCTGCCAAGTCCGAACCTGCCGCCGAGCAGGCAGCCCCTGCCCCGCAGCAGCCCGAAGAGCCGAAAGCCCCCGAGCAGCCTGCCGCCAAGGAAGAGCCGGCAGAAGAACCTGCCGCTCCCGCCCCCGAGCAGCCGAAAGCGGAGGAAGCGCCCGCCAAGCCTGCCACACCGGCACAGCCCGAAACAGCCGAGCCTGCCAAGGCGCACAAGGAGCGCAAGCCGCGCCCCTCTGTGGAGGAACGCGCAAAGGCCATCGGCGAAGAGAGCGACGGCGTGTTCAAACTGTCGACCTGAGCAGCATCAACGCCACCACCCGTCCCAAGAAGAAGTCGAAGGAAGAGCGCCGCAAGGAGCGCGAAGCCAAGAACGGACAGGCTACCGGCGAGAAGAAGAAACGCCAGCGCATCGGCAAGGAGCGCGTGGACGTGAACGCTGCCGCCAACCAGGCAGCCGCCTCCGCGGCTGGCGGCAACCGCAAGCGCCAAGGCGAGAAAGCAGTCTCCGCCGCAGCCGGCAAGGAAAGCGGCAAGAAGCAGCGCGAGCGCAACCGCAAGGCCAAGGAAGTGAAGGCCGAAGTGACGGAAGAGGACGTAGCCAAGCAGGTGGAAAAGCGCGAGCAGGCGCGTGCCCAACAGGAAGAAGAACGTCTCGAAGCAAAGGCCGAGAGCAAGATACTCAAGCTCACGGAGTTTGTAACCGCCAACGAACTGGCCAACATGATGCAGGTGCCTGTAACGAAGGTCATCGGCACATGCATGAGCATCGGCATCATGGTGAGCATCAACCAGCGCATGGACGCCGAGACCATCGACCTCGTGGCAGAGGAGTTCGGCTTTAAAACCGAATTTGTCAGCGCCGACGTGCAGGAAGCCATTGCCGAGGAGGCAGACAACGAGGAAGACCTCGAACCCCGCGCCCCGATCGTTACGGTGATGGGTCACGTGGACCACGGTAAGACCTCCTTGCTCGACTATATCCGCAAGTCGAACGTCATCGCCGGCGAGGCAGGCGGCATCACGCAGCACATCGGCGCGTACAACGTGACGCTCGAGAGCGGCCGCCACATCACCTTCCTCGACACCCCGGGCCACGAAGCCTTTACCGCCATGCGTGCCCGCGGCGCTCATCATCGCCGCCGACGACGACATCATGCCGCAGACGAAGGAAGCCATCAGCCACGCCGTGGCAGCGAATGTGCCCATCGTATTTGCCATCAACAAGATAGACAAGCCCCACGCCAACCCCGACAAGATTAAGGAGGGACTGGCTGCCATGAACTTCCTCGTGGAAGAATGGGGCGGCAAATATCAGAGCCAGGACATCTCCGCCAAAAAGGGCATCGGCGTTGCCGACCTTTTGGAGAAGGTGCTGCTCGAGGCCGACATGCTCGAACTTAAAGCCAACCCCAACCGCAAGGCTACGGGCACGGTCATCGAGTCGTCGCTCGACAAGGGTCGCGGCTACGTGGCCACGGTGCTCGTGAGCAACGGTACGCTCAAGCAAGGCGACGTGGTGCTGGCCGGCACGAACTTCGGCCGCGTGAAGGCACTCTTCAACGAACGTAACCAGCGCGTGAACGAAGTGGGACCCGCCATGGCCGCCACGCTGCTCGGCTTCAACGGCGCACCGCAGGCCGGCGACCAGTTCCACGTGATGGAAACGGAACAGGAGGCACGCGAAATCGCCAACCGCCGCGAACAGCTGCAACGCGAGCAAGACCTCCGCACGCGAGAGGTGCTCACGCTCGAAAAGATTGGCAAGCGCCTCAAAATGGGTTCGTACCACGAACTCAATATCATCGTCAAGGCCGATGTGGACGGCTCGGTGGAAGCACTCGCCGACTCGTTCATCAAACTCTCTACGGAGAACATCGTGGTGAAGGTGATTTACAAGGGCGTGGGTCAGATCAGCGAAAACGACGTGACGCTGGCTGCCGCTTCCGACGCCGTGATTGTAGGTTTCCAGGTGCGTCCTTCGCAACAGGCTAAGAAACTGGCCGACCGCGACGGCGTGGAAATCCGACAGTACTCCGTCATCTACGACGCTATCGAGGACGTTAAGGAAGCCATGGAAGGCATGCTCGAACCCGTCATCAAGGAAGAACTTACCGCCAACATCGAAGTGCGCCAAGTTTACCACATCTCCAAGGTGGGTTACGTGGCCGGTGCTTACGTGATCGACGGCAAGGTGAAGCGCAGCGACAAGGCACGCCTCATCCGCGACGGCATCGTAATCTTCACGGGCGAAATCAACGCGCTCAAACGCTTCAAAGACGACGTGAAGGAAGTGAATACCAACTTCGAGTGCGGTATCAGCCTGACCAACTGCAACGACATCAAGGAAGGCGACATCATCGAAACCTTCCAGGAAGTAGAAGTCAAGCAGAAGCTCAACGCATAGGCAGCAACTATACTGGCAGACAGGCAAACGGGCGCGCCCGATTGCTTGTCTGCCTATTTGATTTTATAAAAGATAGTCACTCTATATCTATATAGATACTATAACACTCTCCCTATGATTGACCTCTTTGTAATCATTCTCGTGCTATGGGCGGCGTTCAGCGGCTGGCGCAACGGGTTTCTCAAAGAAATTATCTCGTCCGCCGGTTTCCTGATTGGCCTGTTCGTAGCCGCCACGTGCTACGCCACTTTGGGCAAGTACCTCAGCGTAGACGGCACGGAGACCAATATGTTCACGAGCATCGTGGCATTCTTTATCCTTTGGATCATCGTGCCCATAGCCCTCGGCTTCGTTGCCAACCTGCTGACAAAGGCTATGAAGGGCATACAATTAGGCATGCCCAACAGCATACTCGGTGCATTGGTGGGCATCTTGAAATACGCGCTGCTCATCAGTTGCGTGTTCAACGCCATGGACGCGCTCCATATCATGAACAAGCAGAAAGCAGCAGAGTCGAAACTCTACAAACCGACGGCCGGCATCGTGAAAGCATTTTTCAACAACGATGAAGTTGAAGAGGAAAAAGCCGACACCACGTGGGTGAGGTTTGACCGATAACTGTCGCTGGCAACAGCCAGCAAGGCATTTGTGCTTATGGAAGAAAAAAACAAACTCGTGCGCGAAGCCGCCGAGAAAAAATACGAATACGGCTTTACCACCGACGTACAGACCGAAATCATTGACAAAGGTCTGAACGAAGACGTCATCCGGCTCATCTCCCAAAAGAAAGGAGAGCCGGAATGGCTGCTCGATTTCCGGTTGAAAGCCTTCCGCTACTGGCAAACCTTGGAGCAGCCGACTTGGGGGCACGTGCATCTGCCGGAAATAGACTACCAGGCCATTTCCTACTACGCCGACCCCACGCAGAAATCGAAGAATAAGGACGGGGAAAAGGAAATCGACCCCGAACTGATGAAGACGTTCGACAAACTCGGCATTCCCCTCGAAGAACGAATGGCTTTGGCAGGCGTGGCAGTAGATGCCGTGATGGACTCCGTATCGGTGAAGACCACTTTCAAGGAGACGCTGCAAGAGAAAGGCATCATCTTCAGCTCTATCAGCGAGGCCGTGCGCGAAAACCCCGACTTGGTACGCAAGTACCTCGGCACGGTGGTGCCCTACCGCGACAACTATTTCGCCGCGCTCAACTCCGCCGTGTTCTCCGACGGCTCCTTCGTGTATATCCCCAAGGGCGTGCGCTGCCCCATGGAACTTTCCACCTATTTCCGCATCAACGCCCGCGAGACGGGGCAGTTTGAGCGCACGCTCATCGTGTGCGACGACGGGGCGTACGTGAGTTATCTCGAAGGCTGCACCGCACCGATGCGCGACGAGAACCAGCTGCACGCCGCCATAGTGGAGATTGTCGTGATGGAAGATGCTGAGGTAAAATATTCCACCGTGCAAAACTGGTATCCAGGCGATGAGCAGGGACGCGGCGGCGTGTACAACCTCGTAACAAAGCGCGGGCATCTGCGGGGCAAGGGTGCGAAACTCTCTTGGACGCAGGTGGAAACCGGCTCCGCCATTACATGGAAATATCCCTCGTGCATCCTTTCGGGCGACAACTCTCAGGCAGAATTTTACAGCGTGGCCGTGACGAACCATTACCAAGAGGCCGACACGGGCACGAAGATGATTCACCTCGGCAAGAACACGCGCTCCACCATCATATCGAAAGGCATCTCGGCAGGGCACAGCCAAAACTCTTACCGCGGACTGGTGAAGGTGGGCAGCAAGGCCACCGATGCCCGCAACTATTCCTCGTGCGACTCGCTGCTGCTTGGCAACAAATGCGGCGCACACACGTTCCCTTACATCGACGTGGCCAACAACAATGCCATAGTGGAGCACGAAGCCACAACGTCGAAAATTTCAGAAGATCAGTTATTCTACTGCAACCAGCGCGGCATCAGCACCGAAGATGCCGTGGGACTGATTGTGGGCGGCTATGCAAAGGAGGTCATCAACAAACTTCCGATGGAGTTTGCCGTTGAAGCGCAAAAGTTGCTGAGCGTTTCGCTGGAAGGCTCGGTAGGTTGATAGATAGGAACGTTTTAGTAAACAAGTAAACGAGTAAACAAGTAAACAAGACAAGTTACTCATGTAAAAATATTTGGCAAGACATTCTTGTCTCGTCTACTCGTTTACTTGTAAACTCGTCTACTAATAAACCAATATATAATATGGATACAGCAGAACTGTTTCGTTGGGTGCTTGAAAACCTCAACTATTGGGTGGTCACCTTGTTCATGGCCATCGAAAGCTCGTTTATTCCCTTTCCCTCGGAGGTGGTAGTGCCGCCCGCCGCGTGGAAAGCCATGGCCGACGACAGCCTCAATATTTTCCTCGTCATCGTGTTTGCCACCATTGGTGCCGACCTCGGCGCATTGGTCAACTACGGCCTCTCGCGCTGGCTCGGCCGTCCCATCGTGTATAAATTTGCCAACAGCCGCCTCGGCCACATGTGCCTCATAGATGAAGAGAAGGTGAAGAATGCCGAGGAGTATTTCCGCCGCCACGGCGCAGCCTCCACGTTCTTCGGACGGCTCGTGCCCGCCGTGCGCCAACTCATCAGTATCCCCGCCGGCCTGTCGGGCATGAAGATTGCGCCGTTCCTGCTCTACACCACGCTCGGCGCAGGGCTCTGGAACACGGTGCTGGCACTGATAGGCTACGGCATTTACCGCTACACCGACTTAAAGACTACGGAGGACGTTTACCTACTCGCCTCGACATACAGCCATGAAATAGGCTACGCCATCCTTATCATCGTGGCCGCCGTGATTGGCGTGCTGATATACAAAGGACTGAAAAAGTGACGCGCCGCCTGATTGCATATATTTTGTGCCTGCTGCCCTGCGCCGCTTTGGCAGAAACTGCGCCGCACGCTGTTGCCGCAAGCGACAGCACGAAAGCCCCTGCCCCTTGCCCCGTGGAAGGCACCGTGCCGAGCATCACAGAGCACACATGGCTCTTCGGCTTCGGCAAGGCAAACGTGCTCGACACGTACCTCTCGCCGCTCGAGTACACCGGCCCCGCGCTCTCCCTGACGCACCGCAGCGACCGCACGGCTCGCTGGGGCAAAGGCAAGGTGAGCGTCATGGCACTCTTCTCAGCACAGGCCGACTACCTCTCCTCGCCCACCGACGACGGGAAAGAACTCGATGCCGACTTCACCGCCGCCGGCGGCTGGCACTACAACTTCCGCCCCTCCAAGCACTGGCGTATCGCCGTGGGCGGACTGGCAGAGTTCACGGGCGGTTTCACTTACAACACGCGCAATGGCAACAATCCCGCGCAGGGACGTGCCGCTATCGACCTCGCCGCATCTGCTTTCGCGGAATATACTTTTCGCGTGAAGCGCGGAGAATGGCGCGCCCGCCTCGGAGCAGATGTGCCGCTCGCAGGACTGATGTTCTCGCCTGCTTACGGGCAGTCGTATTACGAACTCTTTTCGCTCGGTCATCGCGACCACAACATCTGCTTCACCTATCCCGTCAACGCACCCTCGGTGCGCCTGACGGCAACCCTGGACATACCCTTGGGCGGCTCGGTACTTACGCTCGGCTATCTCGCCGACGTGCGGCAGAGCCACGTAAACGACCTCAAACGCCACGCTTGGCGCAATGAGTTTGTCATCGGCTACGTGCGCCGCCTCGCGATTTTCCGCCCCAAGAAGAGGTAGACAATATTTATATATATAGTCTCCATTAATTATATAGCCTTCAAAGTTCCCATCAAAACTATGCCCCGCCTGCTTCGCTCCATATCGCTCCGCCTCCTGCCGCTCCTCGCGGTGGCAAGCCTGCTTTGCGCTGGCTGCATCAAGGAGGACGTGGCAGAGAACACGGCACGCGGCAACTTCGACGCGCTTTGGCGCATTGCGGACGAGCACTATTGCTTCTTCGCAGAAAAGCAAAAGGAGTACGGGCTGGATTGGAACGAAGTCTATACGCGTTACTCTGCCGCCGTGAACGACGGACTGACCGACCGGCAGCAGTTCGAGATTTTCGGCAAGATGCTCGCGGAACTGCGCGACGGGCACACCAACCTCTATGCCCCGTTCGACGTGGCCCGCTACGGCAAATGGTTCGACGACTATCCGATGAACTATTCCGACTCCTTGGAGCGCGTCTATCTCGGACGCACGGAAGACTATCGCTACACCTGCGGACTGAAATACCGCACGCTCGATGACAACATCGGCTACATACGCTGCGCATCCTTCAACACGGCCATCGGCGACGGCAACCTCAACGAGGTGATGCGGGAACTATCACTCTGCGACGCACTTATAGTGGACCTGCGCAACAACGGCGGGGGACTGCTGACTACCGCGCAGCAGTTGGCATCGGTGTTTATCAACAGCACGACGACCATCGCATACATGAGCCACAAGACGGGCACAGGTCACGCCGACCTCTCTGCCCCGGAGGCCGTGACACTTGATCCGTTCCCGGGACTGCGCTGGCAGAAGCCCGTGGCTGTGCTAACCAACCGCAGCACATACAGCGCGGCCAACTCGTTCGTGATGTTCGTGAAGCATTTGCCGCAGGTCATCGTTGTGGGCGATAAGACCGGCGGCGGCGCAGGCTTGCCTTTCTCCTCGGAACTGCCCAACGGCTGGTCGCTGCGCTTCTCGGCATGCCCGATGTACGACATCAACATGGTTTGCACCGAAAGCGGCATCGAACCAGACGTGCACGCAGACATTACCTCCGAAGACTATGCCCGCAACCGCGACACCATCATCGAAACAGCACGGAAACTGCTGCGGGAGCGTTGCCAAACAACAAATTAGAACAGGACATTTTATACAAACGATAAGAAGATGAATAATATATTTGCGGAATTTGCCAGTTTACCCCTCCTCGCCTTCAAAGGCATGTTAGTAGGAATTATCGCCTCCGCCCCCATGGGTCCCGTAGGCATTCTGTGCATACAGCGCACCATGCAAAAGGGGCGCAACTACGGCCTCGTCACCGGCGCGGGCGCGGCATTGAGCGATTTCATCTACGCCCTCGTCACGGGCCTCGGCATGTCGTTCGTGATGGACTTTATCGACAACGAGCGCAACCTCTTCTGGATGAAACTCATCGGCAGCATCATGCTCTTCATCTTCGGGCTGTATCTCTTCCGCACCGACCCGCGCAAGTGCCTGCGCCCCGTATCCACGAAAAAGGGCACGCTACTGCACAACTTCTCGACTGCGTTTCTCGTTACGCTCTCCAACCCGCTGATTATCTTCCTCTTCATCGCCCTCTACAACATGCTCACCTTTGTCATTCCCGGCAATTTCCTCGGGCAGTGCGTGGGCTACATTTCCATTGTGGGCGGCGCGATGCTCTGGTGGCTCGGACTGACTTACGTGATTAACCGCATGAAGCAAAACTTCGGCGTGCGCGGCATCTTGCGCCTCAACCGCACCATCGGCACCATCGTGCTGATTGCGTCCGTCATCTACGCCGTGATGACGCTGTTCCACTTATCTATTTATTAAAGGTGGGTTCTATAAATTCCCACCGTAAAAATTTACAATAATGTTGGATTGACGTTTTGTCATCTTTTGTTTTCTTTTCGGTCTAAATCGTAAGTCTCATCGGTCACGTAGCCCGCTACGCTCCCTCTTCAACTTACAATTTATCCT
>SFPF01000009.1 GCA_004552155.1 Bacteroidales bacterium | reverse complement strand
TATCTCTCCTGGCGTTACTGACCAGCCGGCGCGGTTCTCTATAATTTTCGTGAAACGAGAATTTCCGAATGGCGCAGGCTTATTGCTTTTTACTCTTTTATACTTCAGAAATTCTTTTTCCAGTTTTCGAGGCCTGCTTTGAGGAAATCCGTGAAGCGGCCAATGTTTTCGTCGTAAGAATACGAACCCGTGAGGGGCTTTCCGTCGTTGTCAAGCAGCACGTAGAAGGGCTGCGCGTTCGCGCCGAACTTGGAGCGTTGCAGGTAACTCCATTTGTCGCCCACCGTGCGCAGTGTGGTGGTCTGCCCGTTTTCGAAGACTTCAATCTTCTCGGGTAGCGGCGTCTTCTCGTCCACGTAGAGCGAGATAAGCACGTAGTCCTTTGTGAGGAAGTCGCGCACGCCGGGGTCGTTCCACACGGCGAGTTCCATCTTGCGGCAGTTTACGCAGCCGTGCCCCGTGAAGTCAACGAACACAGGCTTTCCCGTCTGGCGGGCGTAGGCCATGCCGGCGTCGTAGTCCTTGAATTTCGCCTCGATATGTACGGGGTCGAGATTGAAGTCCTGCGTAGAGAGGGGCGGCGCAAAGGCACTCACGGCCTTGCAAGGCGCACCCCACAGGCCCGGTATCATATAGATAGAGAAGGCTATTGAAACCAAGGCGAGGAAGAAGCGCGGCACGGAGGTTTTGCGCTCGTCTTCGTCGTCGTGGGGGAATTTCACTAAACCGAGCAGATACAGCCCGAGGATAAAGAAGAGGGCTATCCAGAGCGTGAGGAACGTTTCGCGGTCGAGGATATGCCAGCCATAAGCCAAGTCGGCAACCGACAGGAATTTGAGGGCGAATGCCAGTTCCACGAAGCCGAGGCACACCTTCACGGTGTTTAGCCAGCCGCCACTCTTGGGTGCGCTTTTCAGCAGGGTGGGGAAGAGCGCGAAGAGGGTGAACGGCAGGGCCAATGCGAGGGCGAAGCCGAACATGCCGATGGTGGGCGCAAGTGCGGAGCCGCCGCCGGTGCTCACCTCAACGAGCAGGAAACCGATAATCGGACCGGTGCAGGAGAAACTCACGAGCGTCAGCGTGAACGCCATGAGGAAGATGCTGAGCAGGCCCGTTGCCTTTTCGGCCTTGCCGTCGACAGCCGCGCCCCACGAGGAGGGCAACGTAATCTCGAAACCGCCGAGGAAACTGGCGCCGAACACCACGAGCATCAGGAAGAAGAGTATGTTGAAGATGGCATTCGTGGAGAGGTCGTTGAGGGCGGAAGCCCCGAAGATGGAGGTGATAATCAGGCCGAGGGCCACATAGATTACCACGATTGAAAGTCCGTAAATGATGGCGTCGCGGATGCCCTTGCGGCGGTTGCCGGAGCGTTTGAGGAAGAAACTCACGGTCATCGGGATAATGGGCCACACGCAGGGCGTGACCAGTGCGAGCAGGCCGCCGAGGAAGCCGAGGAAGAAGATGGCATACCATGCCTTGCCCGACACGTCGCTTTCGCTCTGCCCGAAGGATTGCAACTCTTCGATAACGGGCGTCCACCACAATGCCGTAGCGGCGGAATCGGCATTTGCCACAATTAAAGGGCAGCCGGCGTAGCGGCGGCCGCAGTATCAACTACCGCCTGAGCATTTTCAGCAACTTCGGGTTGCTGGGCAGGAGTTGCGGGTTCAGCAGCAGCGGCGGCAGGACCGTCAGTGCCTTTGAGGTGGCAGTCGATAGAGGTGGGCGGCAGGCAGTTCTCGTCGTTGCATGCGCCGTATTTCAGATAGCCTTTCAGTTCGTAGTTCTTATCCGTAAGTTCCACGCGCTGCGTGAAGACAGCGGTATTTTCAAAAAACGTGACCGGCATCTCGAAAATCGGGTCTTGCATGGTCTTTGCGCCCGCGCCGGCTTTGAGTTTGCTGGCGAGTTTCACGCCTTTAGCCTCGTCGATGCCGAAGGAAGCCGGCGTGGGGCCGCCGTCGGGAATGTCTGTGGAATAGATGTGCCAGCCGGCATCGGCCTTACCCGTAAACACAATATCTACCTGCGTGGCACTCACTTTTTTGTAAGCCACGCTGAACTTCACCTGCGCCTGCGCCACGCTGGCACACAGGGCAAGCAGCAATAATAAATAATGCTTGAAGAGTTTGGTCATTGCTATATATAATATTGTACCCCCGCCGAGAATCGAACTCGGATCTAAAGTTTAGGAAACTTCTATTCTATCCGTTGAACTACAGGGGCGGCGCGTCAGTGCACGCTTTTGAAGGGGCAAAGGTAGTTTTTTTTTCGTAGAAACTACCCTTGAAACCGCCTTTTTCTTATAAGAAAGGGTTATTTTACGCCGTTTTCTCGGATATTTCAACCGAAACTTTGGTGCGGTCGCGATTATTTAGTTTCTTTGCAGACTGATTTTCTTACAAGAAAACTGCTATACCCAAAAATTATCTCCTAAAAGAAGTGACATGACCGCAATCATTATCTTCGTTTTCCTGTTTGGCTATATGTGCATAGCCTTAGAGAGTGTGTTGAAAATCAACAAGGCCGCCACGGCTCTGCTGATGTGCGTGGCGTGCTGGACGTTGTTTATGGTCGACCCCGGCCAGTATTTCCCCGAAGTGGCGGGAATGGCTTCCGATAAGGCCTCGCAACTTATCAACGAGCACTTGCTGCTGCGCCACCTCGGCGACGCGGGCGAAATCCTGTTCTTCCTGATGGGGGCCATGACGATTGTTGAAATCGTTGATGCCAACGGCGGCTTCAACTTCGTGAGCGACCGCCTCGCCACCCGCTCCAAGCGCAAACTGCTATGGCGCGTGGCCGGCATCACCTTTGTGCTCTCGGCTATTCTCGATAATCTCACCACGAGCATCGTGATGGTAATGGTGCTGCGCAAACTCGTGCGCGACCCGAAAGACCGCCTCACGTATGCCGCGCTCGTAATCCTCTCAGCCAACTCGGGCGGCGCGTTCTCGCCCATCGGCGACGTTACGACCATTATGCTGTGGATTAAGGGCTGCATCACCACTACGGGCGTGATGAGCGAGGTGCTCCTGCCGTCGATTGTCTCGGTGGTTGTGCCTACCTTCCTCCTGCAATTCTCGCTCAAAGGCAAGTTGCCCGACGGGCAGCACCATTCAGCCAAGACGCACGCCGACGAGGTGGTCTTCTCGCTTTGGGAGCGCAACCTCGTGTTCTTCGTAGGCGTGGGCGGCCTGTGCTTTGTGCCCGTGTTCCGTTTCCTCACGGGCCTGCCGCCCTTTATGGGCATTCTGCTCGTGCTGGGCTTGCTGTGGACGATGACGGAAATCTTCTACCGCAACAAACTGGTTGACTGCTCCATGAAGCAGCGCGTCACGAAGTTGCTTTCGCGCATCGACCTCTCCACCATTCTCTTCTTCCTCGGCATTCTCATGGCAGTGGGCGTGTTGCAGGAAACGCATGTGCTTACAGCCTTCGGTCAATGGCTCAACGAGGTGAGCAACGGCAACCACTATCTCGTCACGGGCGTGATCGGCGTGGTGTCGAGCATCGTGGACAACGTGCCGCTCGTGGCGGGCTGCATGGGCATGTATCCCATTTCTACCGGCGACTTTGCCGTCGACGGCATCTTCTGGCAACTGCTGGCCTATTGCGCCGGCGTGGGCGGCTCGATGCTGATTATTGGCTCGGCTGCCGGCGTGGTGGTGATGGGTTTGGAAAAAATCACCTTCGGCTGGTATCTCAAGCATTTCACGTGGCTGGCCTTTGTGGGCTATCTCGCAGGTATGCTTTTCTATGCTGCCGAGAAAGCGCTTGGATTATAGTATCCCATTTTAGAATTAGTAGACAAGTTTACAAGTAAACAAGTAGACGAGACATGAATGTCTTGCTGTAAGTAACTTGTCTTGTCTACTCGTTTACTTGTCTACTCGTTTACTCGTTTACTCGTTTACTCGTTTACTAAAAATAAAAATCTCTCAATTATGAAAAAGATTATTTGCTCGCTGACCTTATTGTTTGTTTTAGCCAGTGCGCTGCCTGCCGCCGCCATCGGTTTCGACTGGGGCGTAACGGGCGGCTGGAACTATTCCAAAGTAAAGATGAAGAATTTCAAGACAAGTTTTGATACGAACAATCGCGCCGGTTGGTTTATCGGTCCGAAGGTCTATCTCAGTTTGCCGCTCGGTTTGGGCGTTGATGCGTCCATCCAGTATTCGTTGCGCCGCATGAATATGGGCGACTGGAAATATGACGCGGATGGCAACTACGTGCAAAATGATGACGGCACGTATTCCACTGTCAGCACTACGAACAACTATCACAGTTTTGAAATTCCCGTGAACCTGCGTTACAGCATCGGCCTCGGCAAAGTAGGTTCCGTGTATCTCGCCACCGGCCCGCAGTTTGGTTTCGGCATCGGCAACACCAAGTGGACCAACTACGACGGCGTGTTTAAGAAAGAAAACATGGTGACCACGTGGAACATCGGTGCAGGCATCAAAGTGCTCGGACATGTCGAGGTGGGCGTGGGCTACAACTTCGCCTTCGGCAAGACGGGCACAACAACCGTGCCTCATATTAACGACCAAAACGGGAGCGTCATTGAGTGGCAGGACGTGGACTTCAAGACCAATACGTTCCAAGTGCAGTTGACGTACGTATTTTAATAGGTGGGTTGGTTTTTACGGCCCACGAATTTCAGATTTTTTGCCCACGAATTTCACGAATTTACACGAAACATGCTCAATTATATTAATAGCGACCTGATCGGTCGCACGAATTTTCACTAATTCAATATTTCCGGCGGCGCTCGGCAGTAGGGGCGTTCTGCAGAACGCCCGCCCAAGTTCGTTTTCAACAGACGTTTTCTTGACATTTTCGGCTGCGCTCGGCATAGCCCGAACAAGTTCTTAAAAGTGCGATTGCTCGCCATGGCAAAATTCGAGTAAACTCGCTTTTGCTCATTTGGCTTAACGCAATCGTTCGGCTCTGCTCTCGCTTGCACGAAAATCTCCTTGTTTACTAATTATTTCATGAGTAACTTGTCTTGTTTACTTGTTTACTCGTTTACTTGTTTACTAAAATAGTTCTTTATGGCAAGTAATACAGTGGAAAAGCGCGGCGACAAGATGCGCGGCAGCGTGGCAGTGGCACTGATGCTTCTGCTCACCATCGGTGCGCTCGCCTATTTCATGCCACGCGAGAGCAAGTTCGGCTACGAGTACGAACTGTATCGCCCGTGGCGCTATGCGCCGCTGATTGCCACGTACGACTTCCCCATCTACAAGACCGCAGAGGAGTTGCAGGCAGAGCGCGACAGCGCAACCAAGAACTTCCTGCCCTTTTTCTGCTGGACGCCCGATGCCGGCAAGAGCCAACTCAAAGCCTTTGAGCAAGCCCGCCGCACGGACGCGCTCAGAAGCGTACCGCCCGCCTATGCCGTCCACGTGGCGAAACTCCTGAACCAAGTTTATGAGAGCGGCATCGTGTCCAACGAGGCCATGACCGAACTCACGCGCCACAAACTCAAGGGCGTGCGCATCATCAGCGGCACGGAGGCGGTGCAGCGCGGCGCGGACGACATCTTCACCACGCGCTCCGCCTACGAATACATCATGTCGGCCGACACCGCGCATTTTGCCCGCGAAATCCTCACCCGCTGCAATATCAATTCTTATCTTTCTCCCAATCTTGCCTGCGACACCGCCAAGACCAACGCCGCGTTTAGCGACCTCCTCGCCGCCGTGGCGCCTGCGAGCGGCATGGTGCAGAGCGGGCAGCGCATCATCGACCGGGGCGAAATCGTCAGTCCCGAGCAGTACAAGATATTGCAGTCGTTCGAGCGCGAGAGCAACCGCCGCAGCAGCCCGTCCGAAGGGCTGTGGTCCACGATATTCGGGCAGATGCTCTTCGTGACCCTGCTCTGCCTCGCCTTCGTGGGCTACCTCAAACTCTTCCGCCGCGACTATCTCGCCTCGCCCCACAGCATCTTCCTGATGTTCTGCCTCATCGCCGTGTTCCCGCTGTTGACTTACGCGCTGATGAAGCACATGTTCTACAGCGTCTATATGGTGCCCTATGTCATTGTGCCGATGTTCGTGCGCGTCTTCATGGACTCGCGCACGGCGTTCCTTTCGGCCGTGGTCACCCTCCTGCTTTCGAGCATCGCGCTGCACGCGCCCTATGAGTTCCTCTGCGTGGAGATGATGGGGAGCCTCGTGGCCATCTACGCCCTGCGCGAACTGACGGAGCGCTCGCAACTGATGCGCGTGGCCCTGGCCGTCACCGTGGTGCAGTTGTCCACGATGATGGCGTGCGAATTGGCGCAAGGCATCGACTTCTCCATGCTCGACGTGTCTACATATATATATATTGTCATCGGCGGCGTGCTCCAACTCTTTGCCTACCCCTTGCTCTATCTCATCGAAAAGACCTTCGGCTTCACCTCCGGCGTGACGCTCGTGGAACTTACCAATACCAACAACAGCATTCTGCGCCGCATGTCTAAGGTGGCGCAAGGCACATTTATCCATTCCCTGCAAGTGGCAAACCTCGCGGCAGAGGTGGCCGACAAAATCGGGGCAAAGCCCCAACTCGTGCGTGCCGGCGCGCTCTACCACGACATTGGCAAGATGCGCAACCCCGCCTTCTTCACTGAGAACCAGAGCGGCGTGAACCCGCACGACAGTCTTGACGAGGAAAGCAGCGCGCGCATCATCATCAGCCACGTCACCGAAGGCTTGAAGTTGGCCGACAAGTACCACCTGCCTACCGTGATCCGCGACTTCATCAGCACGCACCACGGCAAGGGGCGCACCAAGTATTTCTACATTCGCTGGCAAAACAGCCACGAGGGACAAACGCCGCCCGATGCCTTCGACTATCCCGGCCCCAATCCCTTCACACGTGAGCAGGCGATCCTCATGATGTGCGATGCCGTAGAGGCCAGTTCGCGCAGCCTCAAAGAGTATTCTGAAGAAAACATCAAGGCGTTGGTCGAGAAAATCATCGACGCGCAAGTGGCCGAAGGCTATTTCCGCCAATGCCCCATCACCTTCCGCGACATCGAAGATGCCAAGAAGGTGCTCACCGACAGCCTAAAAACCATCTACCACACGCGCATCGCCTATCCCGAACTCAAACAGGGCGAAACGCCCGAGCCGCGCCCCCACACCACGCTCTTCGGCACGGGCCTCCACCGCACCTGGCGCAAGTAGGGGCAACTTGTTTACTTGTTTACTAGTTTGAAAATTATTCGCCTTATGTGACTTGTCTCGTTTACTTGTCTACTCGTTTACTTGTTTACTAATTAAATAACCCCACCCAATATGAACAACTTAAAACTTTTCGCGCTCCTGCTCTCGCTGGCAATGGTCACCACGGCCGCTGCACAGGAGCGCAAGGACGCGCAAACCCGCTCCTATCCCTACTTCTTCGCCGGCATTCAAGGCGGAGCGCAAACCACCTTTACCAACTACGACGCCACGAAACTCATCACGCCCATTGGCGGCGTGAACGTGGGTGCCATGCTCGCCCCCGCCGTCGGTGCACGCCTCCACGTGAGCGGCATCAACAATAAGGGCGGCTTCCGCTATTCGGGTCAGAAGTACGACTACAACTACGCCGTCACCGACCTCGACCTCATGCTCAACCTCTGCCGTGTCTTCGCCCCGGGCAAGGAAACCCTCATGGACCTCTACCTCATCGGCGGTGCCGGCTTCGGCGTGACGTGGCGCAACGACGACTTCAAGCACCTCGCCGCTTCCGCCCTCGCCGACGGCAACCAGCATCTCGGTTGGGACGACCGCCGCTTCGTGCACAACTTCCGCGTGGGCTTGCAACTCGAAGCCAACGTGTCGAAACTCATCGGCATCAACCTCGAAGTAACCGCCAACAACCTGCAAGACCGTTTCAACGCCAAAATCAACGGCCACGGCGACTGGCAGTTGCAGGCCCTCCTCGGCGTGAACTTCCGCTTCGGCGGCAAGAAGAAGGGCGCAGAGCCCGTTTACGTGCCGCAGCCCGCACCAGTGCAGCCCGCGCCAGTGCAGCCCGCGCCTGCTGCGCAGGCCGAAAAGCCGCAGACGGCTTCCCCCGCGCCTGTCGCGGAGCCCGCTGCGCAACCGCAACCCAAGCCCGAAGTCAAGCCGCAACCCAAGCCCGTGGAGCAGAAACCCGAAAGCGAAGGCCTGACCGTGCGTTTCGCCCTCGCCAAAGCGGAGGTGACAGAAGATGAGGCAGCCAAGATTGCCGCCTTCGCCCAATGGCTCAAAAACCACCCTCGGGCAACACGGGTATCAACCGCAACCTTTCGCGTCAGCGCGTGCAGGCCGTTGCCAAAATCCTCACGCAAAAGCACGGCATTCCCGCCTCGCGCATCAAGACCGCGTATAAGGGCGACACCGTGCAACCTTTTGCCGCCAACGACGACAATCGTGTGGTCATCGGTACGGCAGTAGAGAAATAATATTAAGATAGGAGTTAAATAAAAGCGGGATGCTTGGCCAAGTGCCAGGCATCCCGCTTCTTTTATATTAGAATGAGTGCAGATAGCCAAAGGCCTTGTCAAAACGGCGGTGCGCCAAGTCGTCCGTGCCGATGAGCAGATTTACCATGCCGCAGTCGTAGAATTGCAGGTTGCGGTCGTCGTCGCAGTCGAGTTGCAGCAGCGAGCGACGCCTGTCGGGACAGGCGGCAAACTCCAACGCCTCGGCGGGCAGCCCGAAGGGTTCGCCGTCTTCGTCTACTACGCTGTGCGTGCGCAGGTTGTCGGCATTGGGGGCATAAATCACTCTGATGCAACCGTCTGCCCACTGCCCCATGCCCGGCGAAGCATAGTCTTTATAATCTCCGAAGAAATATTCTATCTTGGCAAAGAAGTAAAGCATCCCCGTGTGCGAGACGGATTTGGCACACGAACATCAGCGGGTCGCTGTACGTCTCGCCGTCCTCCTCAACCTCCACCGCAGGATAGTCCATGCCCTCGGGCAGGTCCGGGCTGCCCCACATCTTGGAGCGGGCGAAGAGGTCGTCGTAGGTTTTATGGAAATGCAGGCTTATGGCCATGGCGTGCCAGATATTAAAAACCAGGCCTCACGGGTTGAACCCGCGAGACCCGGCTGATTGTAGAGAAAATTATTTCACAATCACCTTCTTGCCGTTCATGATGTAGATGCCCGGCTCGGCGGGTTCGGCGATGCGGCGGCCGCTCAGGTCGTAGATGCCCGTGCGGCGGCAGTCGGCGGCTTGCGGGAGCGAGGCGGCGGGAAGCGTTTCGAGGTCGGTGGAAATCGTGCCGTCGGTCACCGTGTCTCCGTCGTAGCGGGAAAGCGTGAAACTGTTGATGGCGAGGCAGATTTTCTCGCTCATGTTCACCACGAGGCCGAGCGACACTTCCGTTTCATCGGCCAGGTGCAGGTCCTGCGTGTCGGGCAGTCCGTCGCCCTGAGCCACGGCCAGGAACGAGCGTCCCGGCTGTCCTTCCCACTTCGTGTGGTAGTTGGCAGAGAAGAGATAGTGGCCGGCAGGCAGTGTCACCTTTTGCCACACCTTATGGTTGGCGAGCGTAGAGAAGCCGTCCCAGATGGTGGTCATTGTCATCAGGTCGTCCTTCTTCGTGTCCACGTGCACGCCTGTCGTGACGCCGCCGCTCACGGTGGGCATAGAAGCGGTTGCTCACGGTGGTGTTGGTCTGCGTCGACGTGTGCGAGAAGGGCGCGCTGTAGTTTTTGAGATAATTGGCCGTCACGTCCTGTGCAGTGCGCTCGCCGAAGTTGAGGCAGAACACGCCTTTCGACTGTCCCCAGGCGTCGCCGTCGGGACCGAAGCCCGAGCGCGTGCCGATGTTGCCGTTGGAGGTGGCATCCGTCACGTTGCCGCCCGTTTGGTTGAACTGATAGTAGAGTTTCAGGCCGAGATTGCTCTGTGCGGCGGCGATGTCCTTAATCGTCCCGTTGGCATAGGTGCGGAGTTGCTCCTGCGAGAGTGCCTGCGTCCACACGCGGAACTCGTCGATCTGTCCGTTCATCGGTGCGCCGCCCGTGCCGATGCAGAACTTCGAGAGTGTGGGCAGCGAGGTGTTCCAGAGGTATTTTGAATAGCATTTCTCGCCGTCGCGGTAGAAGGCCACTTCGTAGCCGTTGAGCGTAATGGCATAGTGGTGCCACTGACCGGGAATGATGAAATCGTTGTAAGTGGTCTTCGCCGACGTGCCGTTGATGCTCACTTCCATGCCGCCGCCTGCCGTGGTGGTGAGGAGCAGCGTAGAGGCGGCGTCGCCGATGCCGTTGCACGTTTTGTCCACCGTGCCCGCCTGCATCCACCAGTCAATGGTGAATTGCGACGTGCCGGCCACTGTGGGGATTTTCGCGGCGGTCACCTTGGCGTTGCCCGAGAAGTAGAGACCGTTCTCGCTATCCTCATTGCACACGATGAGGGCGCGTTCCTGCTCTGCCTTCGACGTGCCGCTGCCGTTGGCTGCCTCGAGCGAAGCCTTGTACACGCCCGGCTGCGTCGGGGCGATTACGCCGTTCTGGGTGGTCATGATGTATTGGTTCGTGCCGTTGGAGAGCGTCCAGCGCCAGCGATAGGGCGCGTTCTTGCTCTGGTCGGTGAGTTGCGCGGTCTCGCCCTTCACGATTACGGCGGGCGAGATGAGCATGGCGGCTTCGGGCGGCACTTCCGAGATGCTGATGGTGCGGCTGCTCGTGGCGGTGCGTCCGTCGGCGGCGGTCACGCGGAGCGTCACGGTGTACGTGCCGTGCTTGAGATACGTGACGGGTGTGTTCACGCGGGTAGAGGTCTCCTCCTTTGCGCCCGGCATGCTCCAGTTGTACAGATAACCCTCCACGGGATTGTCCACGATGAGCGAAATCGGGGTGCCGGCCTGCGCCGTCTCCGTGCTCGGCGTGAACGACGCGTCGGCGGGCGCGGAGCCCACGGTGATGGTGCGGCTCACGCTCTTCTCCGTGCCGTTCTTGTCAAGCGCGGTGAGCGTCACGGTTTGCTGGCCCGAGGAAGTGAAGGTAAGCGTCGGGCGGGTGGCGATGAGGTTGCTTGCCCCTGCGCCTGCCGCCGTCCATTTAAGTATGTGCGCGCCGTCGGAGCAGGTGGCGGAGAAGGCGGCGGGCACGCCTGCCTTAACGCCTTCTGCAGGCACGTTGATGACGAGCGAGGAGAGGTCGGTCGATGCCTGTATGGCGGGCTGCGTGCTGCTCACGTTCGTGGCTTTCGAGTCGTGCAGGATGCCGTGGTTCTTGCCGAGGGCGTTGCGGTACTTCGTTTCGCCGTTTTCCGTAATCATGTCGCCCTTGAAGTAGGCAATAAGGTCGTCGGGCAAGCCGGCCTCGCCGTATTCCTTATACATGTCGGCCTGGATTTGTGCGGCCGTGCGTGCCGTGCGCCATATCCGCACCTCTTCCATCCTGCCGTTCATGGCATTGCTCGTTGCAGCACCGGGCTGTGCGAAGCAGAGGTCGCCGAAGCCGCCGATGCCCGAGTAACTGTCGGAGGTGATGGTGCCCGCCTGCGAGCCGTTGACGTAGACAGTGAAGGTGTTGCCGTTCACCACCACGGCGATGTGCTTCCACGTATTCGTTTTCAGCGTGCCCGCTGCCGTGTTCACGCGGTTGGAGGTGTCCCAGCCTGCGGTGAACGTGCCGTTGGCGTTGGCGTGCATCATAAACTGCCCCCAGCCCGGGCCGGCAGCCTGGTTCCAGTTTGACAGCGACGTGGGACGCAGCCAGAATTCTATCGTTGCCTTGTCGTAGCGGCTGTTGAACACTCCGGGAATGGTGAAGCCAGACTGGTTGAAGTTCATCACCTTGTTCACGCCCGTCGCTGCGGGCACGGTGACCGTGGTCCTGGGACTTTCCTTGTCGCCGTAGAGCGCCGTCACGGCAAACACGTTGCCCGCCGCGTCGCCGAAGTCGTAGGTGCGCTGCGAGGCGGAGAGCGTGGCGAGCAGGCTCGTGCCCTTATATACCTTATAGCCTGTCAGCGTGTGGGCGCAGCGCACCGGTGCCGACCACGCCAGCGTTGTGCCCGTGGCGGAGAGATTTTGCGGAGCGTTGTACACCTCGCCCTGTATCACCACGGAGATCACCGTCTGTTTGCCGGCGTTCTTTATCTCTACGCCGCTGCCGAGGGCAAAGGGCGTTTCCAGTCCCTGCTCGTAGTCGATGATAGAGGCCTTATATATATGTCCCGACCCGATGGCCCAACTCTTCGTCTGCACGATGAAGAAATATTTGAGCGGCTGGTCGCCGTAGGGCGCGGTGAGGTCGGTGAGGTCGTAGCCAAATTCCATCGGCTCATGGTGCAACTTGCCGTCGGCCCAGTAGCCGAGCATCGGAATGGCAGGCGCGGGGTTCGTGTTGCCGTAGTTGCCGTCGCCGGCAAACTTGAAGTGCTCAAAGGGCACGGTCACGTCGGGCTCCGTTGCGCTCAGGTCAGTCGACACGCCGGCGCAGAGGAAGAGTTCGCTGCGGCGCGTGTAGTCCATCTCCAGTTTAATGGTTCGCTTCGGCGTGTAGTTTTTGCGCACCTTATAGATTTCGGGTGCCCACCAGGCCGTGCTGCCCATTTTTCCGTCGCTCGTAAACCATGCTCCGCCGTAAGCGTACGGGCAATAGATAAACCCATTGTTCATCCAGCCCGAGCCCCAGGAGTTCACGATGATCCACGCGCCCACCTCGTCCTTCGAGGTTTCGCCCGCCACGCCGTTGCCGTCGAGGTCAAACTCTATGCGGTCGTCGTAGCCCACGATTGTGAGGGCGTGGTCCACCGTCGTGCCCCATTTCTTCACATAGTTCTTTCCGTCCACCTTCGCGGCGATGTTGGCGGCGGTAGAGGGAATCATGCCCGCAGTCAGGGCGCTGGCCACGCCGATGCCCGCGATGCCGCCGCTGTGAAAGTCCGTGTCGCCGTTGTGGTTCCACAGCCAGTTCTTCACCGCCTCTCGTCCCGCCTTGGTGCTCACGTCGAGGGGGAAGTGGCAGGGCGCTTCCATGCGGTTTTGCATGGCGGCATACCATTTGTCGTAGCCCTGCATCCAGCCGAAGTTGTTGGAGGCGCAGTCCTGGTTGCCGAAGAGCGAGGAGTAGGTCTGTCCGCCGTAGAGGGCGGCGGAGGGCACGCCCACTTTCGTCACAAACTCGTCCTTGCCCGAGTTGCCGTTGGTGAGCAGCCACACGAAGTGGGAGGGATAATAGTTTTCCGCCTTTTTGCCGTCGAGGTTGCGGAAAGAGTTGAGTTCGTGGGTAAACATGTAGCAGATGCGCGATGCCGATCCGCACGAGCCGCCCGCCTGGTTGAACACGGGTGGGAAGTACATCGTTTCCGCGTTGTTCACGTGGTCGGGGCGCGTGGCCGTCACGCCGTTGGTGCTGACCACCTTGCGCGGCACGAGCAGCGAGTTGTCTGTGCGCGTCACGGGCGCATAGTCCTTGTACTTGCTGAGGTCCACCTCGTAGAGTTGTGCCGAGGCCGTGAGCGGCGCGGCTGCGAGGCACAGGGCGGCGAGGCGATAAGAGAGATTTTTCATGATGATTATTTTGGTTTGTTTATTAGTAGACGAGTTTACAAGTAAACGAGTAGACGAGACAAGTTTCTCATGTAAAATATAAATTAGCAAGACATCTGTCTTGTTTACTTGTTTACTTTGAGATTTTCGGCTGCACTCGGCATAGCCCGAACAAGTTCGGCTCTGCTCTCGCTTGCACGAAAATTTCCTCGTTTACTTGTTTACTAAAAATCGTTTTGATATTATTTCTTTTTTATGGCTTCATCGTCGCGCTGTTGCGCGGCAAACCGCCTAATCTCTGCAAAGTTATGGATAAATACTATAAAGCGCAAACTTTCCTGCGCAGAAAAGGGCGATTATCTTATACGTGCCGCGCCGGCGGTACAAGAGAAATGCAAAAACTCGCCCGTTTGCAGCGGCGTGCGAGGCGGCGTGCGGGCATAAAATGCCGGTTTTTTGTGCCTGTCTGCGCAGAAAAGCGGCATATTGCAAAATATTTAATTAAATTTGCATCTTGAACAAAATGCCCTGTAAGGCAAACTATCATTATCTCTCAAAGGATGGAACCTGTAACCATTAAGCGCGTTTCTTCAAAGCAGGAACTGAAAACGTTTATTCGTTTCAACTACGAATTTTATAAAGACAGCCCTTACTCCGTGCCCGACCTCTACGACGATATGCTCGGCACGTTTTCGCCGAAAAAGAACGCGGCGTTCGAGTTTTGCGAGGCAGACTATTTCCTTGCTCTCAAAGGCGGCAAGGTTGTGGGGCGCGTAGCGGCGATCATCAACCGCCGTGCCAACGAGCGTTGGAACAAGAAGCAGGTGCGCTTCGGCTGGATTGACTTCATCGACGACGAAAGCGTGAGCCGTGCGCTTATCGACACAGTCATGGCTTGGGGGCGCGAGCGCGGCATGACGGAGATTGCCGGTCCGCTCGGCTTTACCGATATGGACGCAGAGGGAATGCTCATCGAGGGCTTCGACCAACTCTCCACGATGGCCACGATTTACAACTATCCTTACTACCCCGAGCACATCGAACGCCTCGGCCTTGAAAAGGCGGCCGACTGGGTGGAGATGAAAATCTATATCCCGGAAAGCATACCCGAAAAGCACCAGCGCATCGCCAATATCATTTCGCAAAAGTACGGCCTGCGCATTCGCAAAATCAAAAGCAAATACGAAGCCCTCACCTCGGGCATCACGCACAAGATTTTCGAACTGATCAACGATGCCTACGAGCCGCTCTTCGGCTTTTCGCGCATGACGCAGAAGCAAATCGACGCTTACGTGAAGATGTACGTGCCGGTGCTCGACCTACGCATGGTGACGCTCGTGGAGAACGACGAGGGCGAACTGGTGGCGGTGGGCATCTCGATGCCTTCGCTCTCGAAAGCCCTGCAAAAGGCCAAAGGCAAGTTGCTGCCTTTCGGCTGGTGGCATTTGCTGAAAGCCCTCTTCTGGAAACGCCCCGAAGCCCTCGACCTGCTGCTCGTGGCGGTGCGCCCCGACTATCAGGGCAAAGGCGTGAACGCCCTGCTCTTCACCGACCTCATTCCCATTTACAAGCAACTCGGCTTCGTCTACGCCGAGAGCAACCCGGAATTGGAGCAGAACGACAAGGTGCAGAGCCAATGGCAATATTTCAAAACCGAACAGCACAAGCGCAGAAGGTGCTATCGGAAAGACATATAAATCTCTACATTGCCTAAGCCACGGATAAAATATTTTTTTGCCTACGAATGATATATTTTTTTAAGCCCACGAACTTTTTTTATTTGCCCACGAATCTCACGAATCTACACGAATCTTGTTCAATGAATAAAATGGCGACCTGTTCGGTCGCACGAATCACACGAATGTGTGCGTAGCCGAAATTATTGATTGCAATGATTGGATTAGTGAAAATTCGTGCGACCGAACAGGTCGCCTTTAAATACACAGGACAAAGAAATTCGTGTAGATTCGTGAGATTCGTGGGCAAAAAAATAATCCGAGGACAAAAAATCCGAGGACAAAAAAGCATTTCGTGGAAAACATATTTCGCAGTTAATTCATTCCAAATACCATGCCCAATCCCGTAATTTACGACGAAAGCAAAATCAGGCATCTTGAAGATACCGACCATATCCGCACGCGCCCCGGTATGTATATCGGCCGTCTCGGCGACGGCTCGCACGCCGAGGACGGTATCTACGTGCTTCTGAAAGAAAGCATCGACAACAGCATCGACGAGTTCAACGAAGGCTTCGGCAAGCGCATCGAGGTGAACGTGGAGGAGAGCAAGTCGGCCTCGATCCGCGACTACGGGCGCGGCATTCCCTTGGGCAGCCTCGTCGACGCCGTATCGAAACTCAACACGGGCGCGAAGTACGACACTTCCGTCTTCACCGCCAGCGTAGGTCTGAACGGCGTGGGCCTGAAAGCCGTGAACGCCCTGAGCCGCAAGTTCATCGCCCGCTCCCATCGCGACGGCAAGATGCACGAAGCCACCTTTGAGCGCGGCGTGCTCGTGAGCGACGTGTACGAAGACACGGAGGAGGAAAACGGCACGTACATCTATTTCGAGCCCGACACGGAACTCTTCGGCGACTTCCGCTTCCGCGGCGAGTTTGTGCAGACGATGCTCCGCAACTACACCTACCTCAACACGGGGCTCGCCATCTACCACAACGGCCGCCGCATCATCAGTCGCAACGGCCTCGAAGACCTGCTCTCCGACAATATGACCGCCCCCGGGCTTTACCCCATCGTGCACCTCAAAGGCGAGGGCATCGACATAGCCTTCACCCACACGGCGCAGTATGGCGAGGAATACTACTCCTTCGTGAACGGGCAGCACACCACCCAGGGCGGCACGCACCAAAGCGCCTTCAAGGAGCATATCGCCCGCACCATCAAGGAATATTTCGACAAGAATTTCGACGTGCAGGACGTGCGCAACGGCCTCGTAGCGGCAATCGCCATACGCGTGATAGAGCCTATGTTTGAGAGCCAGACGAAAATCAAACTCGGCTCGCTCACCATGGCCCCCGACAAGGACCGCAACGGCAATCCCTTCCCCCTCTCGGGTGTGAGCGTGAATAAGTTTGTGGGCGATTTTATTAAGGAAAATGTTGACAACTTCCTCCACAAGCATCTCGACGTGGCAGAAGTGATCCGCCAGAAGATACAGGAAAGCGAGTCGGAGCGCAAGGCCATTGCCGGCGTTACGAAACTGGCGCGCGAGCGTGCCAAGAAGGCCAACCTGCACAACCGCAAGTTGCGCGACTGCCGCATCCACCTCAACGACCCCGCCCCGAAAACCAAGCGCAAGGGTGGGGAGGAGGAAGACGACGAGCGCGACCCGCGCCTCGACTCCGCCATCTTCATCACCGAGGGCGACTCCGCCAGCGGCTCTATCACCAAAAGCCGCGACGTGGGCACGCAGGCCGTGTTCTCGCTGCGCGGCAAGCCGCTCAACTGCTTCGGGCTGACGAAAAAGGTGGTCTACGAAAACGAGGAGTTCAACCTCCTGCAAGCCGCGCTCAACATTGAGGACGGGCTGGACGGGCTGCGCTACAACAAGGTCATCGTGGCCACCGATGCCGACGTGGACGGCATGCACATACGCCTCTTGATGATCACCTTCTTCCTGCAATTCTTCCCCGACCTCATCAAGAAGGGCCACGTGTATATCCTGCAAACGCCCCTCTTCCGCGTGCGCAACAAGAAGAAGAAAACCCGTGCCGCCGCCGACACCGCGCCCCGCACCATCAAGGCCGACTCTGCCGGCGCGGCAATCCTGAAAAAGACGCAGCAGTCGGAGCGCTCGGAGTTTGAAACGATTTACTGCTACAGCGAGGAGGAACGCCTCGCCGCCATAGAGAAACTCGGTCCCGACCCCGAAATCACCCGCTTCAAAGGGCTTGGCGAAATCTCGCCGCCCGAGTTCGCCCACTTTATCGGCCCGGAGATGAGGCTCGAACCCGTCACGCTCCACAAGAGCGACAAGGTGGCCGATCTGCTCGAATACTACATGGGCAAGAACACCATGGAGCGCCAGGGCTTTATCATTGACAACCTCGTCGTGGAAGAAGACCCCGTTGAAGAGGAATAACTTGTTTACTCGTATACTCGTCTACTTGTTTACTCGTCTACTCGTCTACTTGTTTACTCGTCTACTCGTTTACTCGTTTACTAAAAGAACTTCTATGCACTCAATCGCAATATTTCCCGGGTCGTTCGACCCCTTCACCGTGGGGCATGCCGACATCGTGGCACGCGGGCTCGGCATGTTCGAACGCATCGTTATCGGTGTGGGCGTGAACGAACACAAGCGTCCGCTGCAAACGGCCGACAGTCGCGTGGAAAGCATCGCGCGGCTCTATGCCGGAGAGCCTCGCGTCAAGGTGGTGGCCTATTCCGACCTCACCATCGACCTTGCCCGCCGCGAAGGCGCGGACTTTATACTCCGCGGGCTGCGCTCGGTGAAGGACTTCGAATACGAGCGCGACATCGCCGTGATGAATAAGAAACTCTCCGGCGTGGAAACCGTGCTGCTCTTCACCGACCCGCAGTATTCTGCCGTGTCGTCGAGCGTGGTTCGCGAACTGCTCGCCTTCGGCAAAGACGTCTCGGAGTTCCTGCCGCATTAACGCATACACGCCACGGATAAATTTTTTGCCCACGAATTTTTTTTATTGCCCACGAATCTCACGAATCTACACGAATCTTGTTCAATGGATTAAGAGGCGACCTGTTCGGTCGCACGAATCACACGAATGTGTGCGTAGCCGAAATAATTGAATGCAATGATTGGATTAGTGAAAATTCGTGCGACCGAACAGGTCGCCATTAATACAGAGGACAAAGAAATTCGTGTAGATTCGTGAGATTCGTGGGCAAAAAATAATCCGTGACGTGGGCAAACAAAATAATTCGTGGAAAAATCATATATATATAACATAGTATAGATGAAAAAAATCGCATTTCTCCTAATAGCCGCCCTTTGCTCGCTGACGGCATCGGCTCAAAGCCTCAACGATATCGACTTTGAGCAACTCAAAAAACTGCAAGTGGCGCAGGCGGCCATTATCTCGCTCTACGTGGACACCGTGGACCAAAAGAAACTCGCAGAAGATGCCATTCGCGGAATGCTCAAAGAACTTGACCCGCATTCCTCCTATTCCAATCCCGAAGAGACCAAAAAACTCAACGAACCCCTCGAAGGCAGTTTCGAGGGCATCGGCGTGCAATTCAACATGGTGGAAGACACGCTCGTCGTGATACAGACCATTTCCAAAGGGCCGAGCGAGCGGGCGGGCATCCTTGCCGGCGACCGCATCGTCTTCGTAGACAAAGACACTATTGCCGGCGTGAAGATGGACCGCACCGACATCATGAAGAAACTGCGCGGGCCGAAAGACACGAAAGTGACCCTCGGCATCGTGCGCCGCAGCGTGCCCGAAGTGCTCTACTTCACCGTGAAGCGCGACAAAATCCCCGTGCATACCATTGAGGGCGCGTACATGATGGACGAGGAGGTGGGCTATATCCGCATCGACCGCTTCGGACAAACTACCGGCAGCGAGTTGCGCGCCAAAATCAACGAACTGAAAGAGCAGGGCATGAAGCGCCTTATCCTCGACCTCGAGCAGAATGGCGGCGGCTACCTCATGGCAACGCAGGACGTGGCGGGAGAATTTCTTGAAGGCGGTGCGCTCATTGTCTACACCGACGGACGCTCCACGCCGCGCATGACGCTCGACGCAAAAGGTGGCGGGCTGTGGACGAAGGAGCCGCTCGTGGTGCTCGTGGACGAGTATTCCGCCTCGGCGGCCGAGATTGTGAGCGGCGCCTTGCAGGACCATGACCGCTGCGCCATTGTGGGTCGCCGCACCTTCGGCAAGGGATTGGTGCAGCGCCCCATCGACCTGCCCGACGGGTCGATGATACGCCTCACCGTGAGCCATTACTACACGCCCTCCGGCCGTTGCATTCAGAAGCCCTATGAGAAAGGCAAAGGCGAGGACTACGACAAAGACCTCAACACGCGCTACGAACACGGCGAACTCACCTGCATCGACAGCATACACCTCGACTCGACGAAAGTTTACCGCACTCTTGTCAAAGGGCGCACCGTTTACGGCGGGGGCGGCATTATGCCCGATGAGTTCGTGCCGCTCGACACCACGACTTACTCAAAATATTACATCGCCATACGCCGCCATAATCTCATCAACGACTATGCCCTGCGCTACGTAGACCGCAACCGTAGCAAGGTGCTCAAACATTACAAGACGTTTGGCGACTACGAAAAGAACTTCGTCACGCCCGACGACCTTATCGAGGAGGTGCTCGCGGCTGCCGAGAAGAAGGGCGTGAAACCCAAAGACGATGCCGAGCGCAAATCGGCCATCGAAGACCTGCGCTTCACACTCAAATCCCTTATCGCTTATGATATTTGGGACCGCAGCGAATATCTGCAACTCTTCAATACGAAAAACGACATCGTGAAGCGCGGTTACGAAATAGTGAAGAAAATATGACAAAATAAGATTTAAGAAAAACAGCAAGATAGAGGCTGTGCCGTAAAAACAAGCATTACGGCGCAGCCTCTATTGTATATGTACGCGCTCGCCTCTGCCTTAACACTTTCTTAACCACTTTGTAACAGCGCGGCAACATTCGCTCCATAATTTTGCAGCATCAGAAAACTATAATATTTCAAATTATGGAATGGATGTATTTCGGAATTATAGCATTCCTCTTTATCCTCGCGGCGTTCGACCTTTGGGTGGGCGTGAGCAACGACGCCGTTAACTTTCTCAACTCTGCCATCGGCTCGAAGGTGGCACGGTTTCGCACGATTGTAACGGTGGCGGCCGTGGGCGTGTTCTGCGGCGCGGTGATGAGCGACGGCATGATGGACATCGCTCGCCACGGCATCATGCGCCCCGAGCAGTTCGTCTTCGGCGAGGTGATGCTCGTGTTTCTCGCCGTAATGGTGACCGACGTGGTGCTGCTCGACATCTTCAACTCGCTTGGTATGCCCACGTCGACCACCGTCTCGATGGTGTTTGAACTGCTCGGCGCGACCTTCGCGTTCAGTATGCTGAAAATGGCGGGCGGCTCCGCGCTGCCTTTCGGCGCGTATATGAACACCGACAAGGCGCTGCAAGTAATCCTCGCCATTTTCCTTTCGGTGGCGGTGGCGTTCGTGGTAGGCTCGTTCGTGCAATACCTGGCCCGCCTGCTCTTTACCTTCAACTACGGCAAGCGGCTGCGCTGGAAAATCGGCATCTTCGGCGGCGTGGCTATCACCGCCATTATCTACTTCATGCTCTTCAAGGGCTTGAAGCACCTCTCGTTTATGACGGCGGAGGTGAAAGGCTTTTTAGATGAACATATATTTATTGTACTCGGCACGTGCCTCGTGGTGTTCACGCTGCTCATGCAACTGCTCCATGCGCTGAAAGTCCTCGCCACGGCCTTTGCCGGCAACGACCTCGTGAACTTCATCGGCGTGCCCCTCGCAGGCCTGTCGTCGTTCCGCGACTTCGCCGCCTCGGGCAGCACCGATGCGTGGAGTTTCAGCATGGACTCGCTCAACGCTTCGGCACACACCCAGCCCGTGTTCCTCTTCGCCGCCGGCCTGATTATGGTGTTCTCTCTGGCGCGGTCGAAGAAGGCGCACAATGTGGTGAAGACCGAGGTGGGGCTGTCGCGCAGCGATGAGGGCGACGAGATGTTCGGTTCTTCGCGAGTTGCCCGCAGCCTTGTGCGCATGGGAGCCAATGTAGGCACATTCGTGCAGCGCATCACGCCGCGTCCCGTGGCCAACTTCGTGGAGCGCCGCTTCGCCCCCACCGACATGCCCCTGCCCGACGGCGCGGCATACGACCTCGTGCGCGCTTCGGTGAACCTCGTCGTAGCCGCCCTGCTCATCGCCCTCGGCACCTCCCTGAAACTGCCCCTTTCCACTACCTACGTCACCTTTATGGTGGCAATGGGTTCCTCGCTCGCCGACCGCGCTTGGAGCCGCGAGAGCGCGGTGTTCCGCGTAACGGGCGTGCTTACGGTGATCGGCGGCTGGTTCATCACCGCCGGCGTGGCTTTCACGGCTTGCTTCTTCGTGGCCTTGGCCATGCGCTTCGGCGGCGTGCCGGCAATAGTCATCATCGTCGGCGCAGGCATCTACGCCCTCATTCACAGCCAGCGCCGCTTTGCCAAAAAGCAGGCTGAGGAAGAAAAAGAGGACGACGTGCTCTTTCACCAGATGTGCCGCTGCCGCGACCCGAAGGCCATCGGCGGCATGCTGCTGCGCCACCTCTCGGTGAGCGTGGCAGAGAAGACGGCAAAATATTCCGACATCCTCACTGCCGCCACCGACGGGCTGTTTCAAGAACGCCGCAGGATGCTCAAGCAGGCAGAGCGCAACCTCGAAACGGAAAAGATGCTGCTCAAAAGCCTGCGCCGCCGCGAAACCATAGGGTTGCGCCGCGCCGACGCGGCAGAGGCCGTGAGGCTCAGCACATCGTTCCACCTCGTGCATAACTCTCTGCGCCAAATCCACTACGGGCTGATGCGCCTCTGCGAACCGGCTAAGGAGCATGTAGACAATAACTTCTCGCCCATTGCGCCAGAACTCGCCGCGCGCTACCTTGCGCTGCGCGACCGCCTCGTGGCACTGCTCGACAACACCGCGCTGCGCATTCGCCAGACCGACACGCCGCTCGACATTCAGGATATCTCCGACGAGGCCGTGCAACTGAAAAACGACTTTGCCGCCTTCCGCCACGAAGTGACGCTGCTGCTGCAAACGCCGGGCGCACATCTCGTGACACTCTCGCTCCTGCTCCACGTGACGCAGGAGACGGAGCAAATCGTAAAAGAACTGCGCTCCCTCATCAAAAGCGTGCGCCGCTTCAGAGAACTGGTTTAGCCGCTAATATATTATCAAAATCTATAAAATCAATCCTCCCAATATGCCTTTCAAGCCTTTACTGCCGCTCGCTTTCTGCCTCTGCGTCGCGCTGCCGGCAATAGCCGAAACGCCTGCCGACTCCGTTAAAAACAAGAAGCCTTTGCCCGAGTGGTTGCCGAAAATAAGCGGCACGCTCCGCGCCAAGGGCGAATACCAGACGCGCGACAAGGAGGGGCGCTTTGAGGTGCGCAATGCCCGTGTGGCATTCGACGGTAACGTGACGCCCATCGTGATTTATCGCGCCGAGGTAGACCTATCCGACGAGGGACGTATCCGCATGCTCGATGCCTACGCCGGCGTGCTGCCCGTGAAAGGACTGACAATATTTCGCCAACCGCTCCTTTATCGCCAAGCAAGTGGGCGATGTGCGCGACGTAGGACTCTGCGCCTCGTACACCCTGCCCAAAACGCCGCTCACCATCGAGGGCGGGCTCTTCAACGGCTCGGGACTGACCGACCAGAAAGACTATTGGACGAAAAACCTCAACTTTTCGGCAAAGGTTCAATGGAAACCCGTGAAGATGCTCACGCTGCAAGGCTCGGTGCAGAAGATTTCGCCCACGGGCGGCACGGTGATGCTCTACGACGGCGGCGTGTCGTTTAACCACGCCGGCGTGTTCCTCGAAGCCGAATATTTGCGCAAGCATTACAAAAACAACGCCTACCACGCCGTGAATGCGCTCAACACGATGGCGGCCTATACGCTGCCGCTGCGCCGCGTGTTCGACCACCTGCGCTTCCTTACGCGCTTCGATATGATGGACGACCACAGCCGAGGCGCACTCAACGACGAGGGCGTGCTGCAAACCGACGATGCCGCACGCAAAAGGCTTACGGCAGGCATCACCCTCGGCTTTGCCAAACGCATCGCCGCAGAACTGCGCCTCAACTACGAAAAGTATTTCTACGACAAAGGAGCGGCTATGAAAACCTCCGAGCGCGACAAAGTCGTCATGGAAATGATGATCCATTTCTGATTTTTGCTCCCGCTTTTCGTGCTTTCCTGCGCAGAAATAACTAATATTGCAAGGCAAAACGCCCCTGCTGCACACACAATATTATATATATGGTATCTTCAAAAAAGATTTTGGTTGTAGACGATGAGCCGGACTTGCGCGAGATTTTGCAATGCAATCTCGAAAACGCCGGCTATGAAGTGGTAACTGCCGCCTCGGCAGAAGAAGCCATCGCGCTGCTCTCGCCCGACATCATGCTTGTGCTGCTCGACGTGATGCTCGGCGGCATGTCGGGCTTCCGTATGGCAGAAAAGATGCGCAAGGAACTCCACAATGACACGCCCATCATCTTTCTCACGGCCAAGGACGCGGAAAAAGATCTGCTCACCGGCTTTTCGGCAGGTGGCGACGACTACATCTGCAAACCGTTTTCCCTACACGAGGTGCTGGCACGCATCAGCGCCGTGTTGCGCCGCAGCGGCACGGAGGTGTCGAAACCGAAAACGCTGACCTCGGAAGGACGGAGGTGCGCCTTTCGCCCAAAGAGTTCGGCATTCTTAGCCTTATGGTACGGCAGCCGGGGCGCGTGTTCTCGCGCGACGAAATCCTCGCGGCGGTTTGGCGCGGCACCAACTGCATTGTCATCGACCGCACCATCGACGTGCATATCGCCCGCCTGCGCCGCAAACTCGGTGCAGTCGGCCTGCGCCTCACCAACCGCCCGGGCTACGGCTATTGTTTTGAATAAAAGGGTTTTTGTCTGCTCCGTTTATTTGTCTACTTGTTAACTCTCTACTCGTTTACTAAAAAATGATGCTTTCGTATCGCAGCAAACTGCTGCTGAACTTCACGTTGCTTTTCGCAGCCTTTACATTGTTGCTCGTAGGTTTCCAATACAATCGCGAGCGGCAATATCGGCGCGAGTTGCTCGAAGCGCGGCTTTTGAGTTATGCCGACCTCGTGGCGGGCGATATTGAAACAAACGGGCTGAACAGCACAACCGCCGTGGAAGAACTCAAAAAGGTGAAACTCCTGCTGCCGAAAGAACTGCGCCTCACGGTCATCGGCAAGAATGGCACGGTGATATACGAGAGCGACGGCATGATGCCCCACGAGATGGGCAACCACCACGACCGCCCCGAGGTGCGCCTCGCGCTCAACGAGAACGAAGGCAGCGACATACGCGCCTCCGTCACCGAAGGCAAGGAATTTTTCTATTTCGCCAAGGCCTACGGCAGCCTCATCGTGCGCGTGGCATTGCCTTACGACGACGAGGTTCGCAACTTCATGAAAGCCGACAACGTGTTCCTGTGGTTTGCGCTGATGCTCTTCCCCATAGTGCTCGTGCTGCTCATTTATATCTCCGACCACTTCGGAAAGGCCATTGCCCAGTTGCGCCTCTTCATCAGTTCCGCCGACAGGGGGCTGGTGGACTACGATCAGTTGAAGTTTCCCCACAGCGAACTGGGCGACGTGGCGGCAACGCTCACCCTGAAATACCGGCAACTCGATGAGAGCAACCGGCAAATCGCCTTGGAGCGCGAACGCCTCCTGCGCCACTTCCTCTATTCGGAAGCAGGCATCGCCATCTTTTCGCCCGACAGGCAGAAAATATTTGCCAACCCCAAGTTCACGCAATACGCCAACACAATCCTCGACCGTCCCACGGCCGACCTCAACGCGCTTTGGAGCAACGACCGCTTCCAGCCCGTTTGCGAGTTCCTCGAACAAAACGTAAACGGCGGCAGCCCCGTGCAGGAAGCGCCGCTCTTCCGCTACACGATACAGGCGGGCAGTTCTTGCTTCGCCGTGCAGGTGCTGATTTACAGCGACCAGAGTTTCGAACTGTCGCTCACCGACATCACGCAGGCCGAACAGACCAAGAAACTCAAGCAGCAGATGAGCAACAACATCACGCACGAACTGCGCACGCCGGTGAGCAGCATTCGCGGATATTTGGAGACGATCATGGAATGTGCGGGGCTAAACGAGCAGCGTAAGAACGACTTCCTGGTGGCCTTGATAACGAAAGCAGAAGAGGCTCCCGAAGCCTTGCCGCTCGAAACAATCGACGTGAGCCGCATGGTGGAAGACATTGCCGACGAACTGCGCGGCGGCATGGAGCAGGCGGACATGGAGTTCCAGCAACTCATTCAGCCGGGCACGACGCTCACGGGCAACTATTCCCTCGTCTACGCTATTTTCCGCAATCTTATGGAAAACAGCATCCGCTACGCCGGGCAGGGTACGAAGATGTGTGCAGAACTCTACAACGAGGACAAAGATTTTCTCTATTTCTCTTTCCGCGACACAGGCTGCGGCGTACCCGAGGAGCATTTGCCGCGCCTCTTCGAGCGGTTTTATCGCGTCACGGAAGGACGCACGCGCGACTGCGGCGGCACGGGGCTCGGCCTCTCTATCGTGCGCAACGCCGTGCTTTGCCATTCCGGCGAGATCTCTGTACGCAACCGTAAAGAAGGCGGCCTCGAAATCTTATTCTGCTTGAAGAAAAACCATAAAGGCGGGTTGAGAAACTGAACATAAAGAAAAGGGGAGCATCGCTGCTCCTTTTTTTATATTTCATTCAGCAGAAAGGCCATATAAAACGGCAAAGTAAGCAATGCATCGCTTCGCCCAACATTGTAATCGCCCAATTTAATAGCATGGCTAACATGATACTTTTCAGGGTGTCTCAACAGGGTTTTCAAGGATTTTGCATTGCCAGTCTTCGCCTTACATTCTACTGGCGTGCAAGTTCCCTTGTAACGAATGATAAAATCAATTTCTATACTGTCGGGTTTTTGGAAGTAATATAATTTACGCCCCATCTTCCCCAAAATATCAGCCAAGGCGTTTTCATAGATAGCACCTTTATAGGCATTCAGCTGCCCTTGCAGGATATCAGACTGAGTGCCATCGTCCAGCATACTGATAAAAAGCCCTGTATCTGCCATATATACTTTGAAGCAATCCTGAATAGCATTGCCTCCCAGCGGCAATTCTGTAATCGAAAGGTTGTAGCAGCGGCGAATAATACCGGCATCTTCTATCCATTGCAAGCTGCTGATATATTCGCTGCTACGACCGCCCTTGCGAACTACGGAATAAGTGAACTTCTTATTGTCTCTGCTTAATTGGCGAGGGATAGACTCGAAGCATTCCCTGATGCGCGACCTATCCTGCGGGGCGGCGTATTTCACCATGTCTGACTTATATTCGTCAATGATACTCCGTTGAACGCTTATCACCTGATTGACATCGCGTGTCTCCAAGAACGTTTTGACAGCCTCCGGCATTCCGCCAATGATGATATATTCCAGCAACAGCTGACGCAAACGATTGTGAATAGCTTCCGGCACAGGCGTTTCTTGTTCAAAACATTGGCGCAATAAGTCAAAGACAGGAGATTGAATGCCATTAGCCCAAAGCCATTCTTCAAAATCCATGGGATACATATCCACTATCATCTCAAATCCTACCGGCGTAGAGCCTACCGCCCCTTCCTGATGCTCTGAACGATAACCGTTAACGCCGAGCAACGAACCGGTGCAAATGACATCGAACCGACCATCTAACTTAAAGAATTTGAGAGAAGCGCGCGCCTGAGGGCAATCTTGTATCTCGTCAAAGATAATCACGGTCTTACCAGGCACAAACCGAGCATCGGGCAATGCGGCAGAGATGGCGACAATGAGATAATCCACGCTTAAAGCCCCTTGGAACAAAGATTTTAGGTCTTTCTGCTCATGGAAATCCATGTAAACCACATGCTTATAATGCTTCGATGCAAATTGGCGCACGGAGCTCGTTTTTCCGCATTGGCGGCAACCTTTTATAACCAATGGCTTCCTGTTTTTATTGCTTTTCCAAAGGCTAAGAAAGTTCTCAATTTTTCTTTTGTACATATATTGTTATAATTGAGAGCAGTAGGATTTATTAACACACTTTTTCGGGCGACTTTTTCGCCGAAGTACACACTTTTTCGGGCGACTTTTTGCTTAATTCTACACTTTTTCGGGCGACTTTCGTTTGCAAAGGTACTTTTTTAAGGCGAAAACAGCCCAATGAAATTATAAAAATGGGAGCAAGTCCCCCGTTTATCCCCTCAATCTGTACCAGACTCGAAAAGTAGACACGAAAATTTTTTTTAGTTATTACTCATTTACCGAAGTAGACATCGGCAATGTTTTTTCGTGTTTTGATTTCACAA
>SFPF01000126.1 GCA_004552155.1 Bacteroidales bacterium | reverse complement strand
CAAAGCGCAAAGGGTCTGCACTTTGCGTTTTCAGCTTGCGGGTTCGGGCGGCTGCTTCTTCTTGATGAAGTTGTACCATTGACCGCCGACGCGCCTTGCGCCCAAAACACCGCCCATGTTGCGCTTGGCGTTCTGTACCGTCCTCTCGGATATTCCGGCTTCGGCTGCGGCCTTTACAAGGTCCTCGCTGGCAAGCTCTTTCCCGTCTGCAAGCAGGTCAAGTATCAGCCGTTCCGCCTGTTCGGTCTTGGTGGCGGTGTTGCCGCCCGCGCCGGACAGCAGCTCGTCGGCGGTAATGTCATACTCGCCTATCCACGAAAAGCCCGTTTCCGGGTCAAGGCAAAAGGCTATGGGCTTACCCTCCGGCGCAAGAGAAGATTTGTCATGGACGATAACGCGCACATTCGGTTCCCGTTTCACGCGCCCGATCAGCAGGACGCTCCTTGCTGCGGCGCGGAAGTCGATGGAGCCTAAACCCCGGTAGGCGCTCTGTCCTCCGGCGGCTTTGTTGAGGTGTCCGATTAGGATAACGGCGCACCCGGTACGCTCGGCAATCTCGGCAAGGCGGCGGAACATGGGGCGTATCTCGTTGGCCTTGTTCATGTCGGTTTTCTCGCCCACATACGCCTGTATGGGGTCAAGGATAATCAGCCGCGCCCCGGTCTGTCGGATAGCTCTCTCTATGCGCTCATCGGACAGGGAAAGCCCCTGCTTGCTCTCGTCAATGACAAGAATGCGGTCAAGGTCTGCTTCGGCTTCCATAAGGCGGGGCTTGATGGTGTCGCCCAAACCGTCCTCGGCAGTCTGGTAAATCACATTGAACGGCTCATGCACTGCCATGTGGGGGAACGGCTTGCGGTTGGTACAAGCGGCGGCAAGGCGTAGGGCAAAGGTGGTCTTGCCCTCGCCGGGGTTGCCCTGCACAATGGTTACTTTCCCAAAGGGGATATACGGCTCCCATAACCATTCGACGGTCTGCGTGTCCACCTCGCTCATGCGGATAATCTCAACGGTTTCTTCCTGCGGCGGCCCTTTCAAGCCGTAGACCGCTTCTCGCAAATACTTCCCGTCTGTGATTTCTGCCCGGTGCTGCAATACCTCGTTCCAATCCTTGAAAAGAGGGATAAGCCGGTGGACGGTGTAGCCCTCCGGCATGAGCTTCACAAGGCGGCTGCAAGCGTCGTTTCCGGCTTCGTCGCTGTCAAGGCAGAGATAAACGGTCTTGATGTTCGGACGGTCAGAGAGAAAGCGGAGCAGGGCTTTTTCTCCCACGCCGCCCAATGACAGGTAGCTTTGCTTCTGCCAATCCTTTTTGAACAGGCAGAGGAAAGAAAGCAGGTCAACGGGGGCTTCAAAGACAAACACTCTTTCGCCCTCGCCCCGGTAGCAGAAGTTAAAGGCTTTGTCGCTGCCTTCCGCCGTTCCCTTGCTGTGGGCGTAGCGCGGTATTCCGTCCTCGTCCCGCCCCACAAATACGGCGTTGTGGTGGGCTGCGTCCTCGTAAATATCGCCGCTGGCAAAGAAAAAGCCCGTCACATCTTCATCAATGCGGCGGGCGGCTGTGAGGTAGTTCCTCGCTGTTCGGTTGTCGGGGCTGCGGGGCGGTAGCCGGAAGTCGGAGAGGGGCGCGGAGCTTGGTCTATCCGGCGGCGGTGCGGCTCCCTTTTCTCCTGTGAGAAGTTCAACGGCTTCGGTAAAACTCTTGCCAAAAAACTCCATGACAAAATCAATGGGGCCGCCGCCCTTGCTCTGGCTGTGGCGATACCACTTGTTGCCCCGGACGGTCAAGCTGTCGTGCCGTTTCCATCGGTATTCCTGTCCGGCGCGTTCCAGCGGTTCCCCCTGCGATTGCAGGAACAAAACAAGGTCGGCTTGGTTCGCCCGGTCTATCTGTTCTTGGGTGTAGTACAAAAAACTCACTCCTTTCATCGGTCTATGTCGTGCCGCTTTGTGCGGGTCTGTGTCTGCTCCGGCTGGTCGGCGCGGAGTGCAATATCCACGCATTTGCGGATTTTTTGAAGTTCGGAAACATCGGCGCGGGTATCTTTCAGTTTGGCATAATCGCTGTCCCTCTGTGTTTTGAGGTCGGCATATTCCTGTTCCCATTCCGCAATAGGCAAGGTCTTTGTTCCTTTCGGCAGATTTGCATGGAGATAGCGGCTTGCTGCGTTCCATAGGGTCAACTCGGCGCGGTGGGCTTCCTCGTACTTGTCGCGCTTGTTTGTCCAGCCGTTTTGCAGCTTTTTCAGCTCATCGTGAACGGGCTTGTACTCGGTGTAGTTCTTCCCGTATTCAATCAGCTTTTGCAGCTTCTTCATGCGTTCCTCGGCGGTTTTCATTCCTGCCCGGATAGTGTCGGCCTGTTCGCTGACAGAGGAAAGGGCTGCGTCCAGCTCATCAAGGGTAGAGATACCATGCTCGGTCAGACTGCCGCTATGGTTTTCAGTTCATCGGCTGTGTGCTGTTGTTGCCAACGCTGCGAATACTTCCGGCTCTTTTCTCTCTGAACGCTCAAATACTTCATCAGCAGATTTGCAAGGCCGGGGGATTGTTGCGGCTGTTCCGGGGCGGTTTCCCACGCTTTGAACAGGTCGGCAATCCATTCTTTGAGCTTTCCAATCTGCGCTCGGATTTCCCGTATAAGGCGGTTTGCCTTTTGGATATTCCGGTTCAGTTCGCCTTTCTCGGTGGCAATACCTTTCTTCTCCATCTGGCAAGCCGCCACGCCCATGTGGACGGTGGGTATCTCGCCAATGCCGCGCTCGGCGTTGCTGCGGTGGTCGATACGCTCCGGGCTTCCGGCTCGTTCAAGGTAGGCGTTTGAAATATCCGCCCATGCCTTACGCCACAAGAGGGCGTTGCCCTTGTCGTTCCAGCCGGTCAGGTCAACTTTGTGCGTCTTGTATCTGCCGCTTGGCAAGCGGATACGCTCGCCGTTTTCATCAAGGTCATATTCCTTTTGGGACTTTGCCGCCCATGCGCCGCGCTCGTCAAGGGGGCGCATGGTAAGCATGATGTGACAATGGGGATTGCCCTTGCCGGTGTCGTGAATGGCATAATCAACGCACATTCCTCTGGAAACAAATTGAGAGGAACAGTATTCCCGGACAAGCCGGATTTGTTCCTCTCTGGATAACTCTATGGGGAGCGCCGCGTCAATCTCTCTGGCAAGCTGGGCGTTCCCGGCTTTCTCGTAAAGCTCCACGCTGTTCCACAAGGTTGAACGGTCAGAGAAAGAGGGCGGGGCGTGGGGTGGCAGCATAATTTCCGTATGGACAACACCGCCTTTGCGGGTGTAGTCGTGTGTCATTCCGTCCCACTCATTTGTCAGCTTTTCGCCGCTTCGGTAGGCGGCTGCGGCAACGGCTGATTTGCCCTTGCCCCGGCTGACAATGCTGATATTACAATGATAGATGGCTATGGGTATCACCTCCCGGATAAAATGAAAACCCGCAAAAATGGTACAGACGCCAAAGGCTGGTATACTGTTTTTGTGGGTGTGCAGGGATAGCCGCGTAAGCGGCGCAAGGGGTGCAGCCCCTTGTTGCGGCAAAGCCGCCAATGTCGGTCAGAGAGGGAAGCAAGCGGCTTTCTCTCTGTGCCGACAAGCCCTCGGCAGAGCGCACGCACCCGTAAGGGTGTATAAGTGCGCCCTTTGTACCAAAGGGATTATTCGCTTTTCCCGCCCTCGGTGCGTTTTTTCAGATAGCCCCGCGCTTCCTCGCTCGTCAGGGCAAGCCGGAGAAAGGCGGCGGCTTCTTCGTCGGTCATGGTCTTTGCTTCTGGCACAATGCTCTCAAAGACCGCACCCCGGACGATCAGCCGATGGCTGCGCGTCCTGCGTGGTGATACTGGCTGCCGTGCTGCTGCTGACCCTGGGCGGCAGGGATAAGCTGTGCACCGCCACCCAAACGCTGCACGTGGACGGCGTGTACGTGGACACGGCCTTCGAGAGCAGTGACGGCAAGATGCCCATCTATGTCTTTCTTACGGTGAAGGCCACGGAGGACGACATAAGCCTTTACAGCAAGAACGTGACGCTGACCTTTGACGACGGAAGCAGCTACGATTCCGAGTTCTTCTCATCTCTGAACGCCCACCAGGAGAAGTATTATTACAGCGAGTACGTCGAGCATCTCTACGGCGGCGAGACGGGGTATCTGGCCCTGACGGTTCGCGTGCCCATGAGCCGCCTGGATGCCGCCAAGAGCTTTACCATCGAGGCCAGGCAGGTGCCGGGCATCGAGAAGCTGCGGATCGGCACGAAGGATGTTGTCCGGCTGGAGGGCGACGAGGCCGTTTGCAGCCAGGCCGACCCGGAGGGCTACGCCCACAACATGACGCTGCGCGAGCCTGCCGGTGCGGAGCGGGCCAAGGCGGTGGAGGAAAATCTGACGGGCCGGTACTGGATCGTGTCGCTGAAAGGCGGCGCGAGTACTTGCCGGGTGTCGTTCGGGGAGGACCGCACCTTCGGCGTGACGCTGTGGAAGGTGACCAACAGCGGCACATACGACATCCGGGAGGGGTATCTCTATTGCAGCTATGACGGCCACACGTACCCTTTGCAGATCCCCTATGCTATGGATGAATACGGCCAGGTCGATCTGACCTTTACCAACGTGCTGTGATGGGAGGAGCGAGCATGACCTGTCCGAACTGTAAGAAGCAGATACCCGATGGCAGCGCGTTCTGCGGCTACTGCGGGCGGGAGATACCCAAAGTGCCGCTGTGCACCCGCTGCGGCGCGGCGCTGCGGCCCAACGACCGCTTCTGCGGCGTGTGCGGCGCGCCGGTGGAAGCGCCCGCCGATACGAATAAGGCCGAGCTCACAGCGCTGGAACAGCAGCTTGCCCAGCGCCGCGAAGCGATGGCATCCCTGCGCCGTGAGCTGGAGGAGCAGACGGAGGCGCTGAAGGCCGCCCGTGAGACACTGGAAGCGGAGCGGGCGGAGCAGGCCCGTCTCGCGGAGGAAAAACGCAAGGCGGAAGAGGCTCGTCTTGCGGAGGAAAAGCGCAAAGCGGAAGAAGCCCGGCTCGCGGAGGAGAAGCGCAAGGCCGAGGAGGAGCTGCTCTACCTGGAGCAGATGCTCGACGACCTCGACAAGGCTATCGCCGGACTGCAGAAGATGGACGACACAGAGAAGGCTTCGCTCGCTACATACGACACATGGGGCGGTGGCGATCCGGCTATCTGGGTGCAGATTGCAAACACCATGAAGCTGCGTATCGCGCTGCGTCTCTCTAAGCGCGAGAGCGAGATGGCTGCCGACGGCTACGACCTCAAGGCTATTGCTACGGCTGCTGCTGCCAACACCCTCGCCGTTTCGGGCAAGGACATCGTCGTTAAGGACCAGAGCAACGAGCTGAAGCGTATGTTCGACTGGCAGGACTGCGGCATGAACGCTAACCTCGTAACGCTCATGGTGGGCATGAACGACCCGCGTCTGCCTCTCTACATGACAAAGAATGCTGACGACATCACCAACGAGAAGGGCGTCACCACTCCTAAGGGATCCGTTTACTGCGGCATCCGCTACGCAAGCGGCATGGCACAGAAGGGTTCTGACGGCTCATACGGCTACAAGATGTCGCAGTGGGTTGGCGCTTACAACACTCCGCTGCCTATCTTCAAAGCTGCCGAGGCTTACTTCCTCCTCGCTGAAGCCAAGTTGCGTTGGGGCATCGGCTCTGAAAGCGTAAAGAGCCTCTACGAGAAGGGCATCCGCCTCTCTATCAAGAACGAGCTTGCTTATAAGGGTTCGTTCGCTGGCATCGAGAACATAAGCGACGCCGACATCGACGCTTACATCAACGGCACAACCGGTCAGGCAGACTACGTTGATCCGGGCAACACGGCTAACAACTG
>SFPF01000125.1 GCA_004552155.1 Bacteroidales bacterium | reverse complement strand
ATGGAAATTGTTTCAAAGAACTCTTTTCTTCTTTGCTTCCCGAGGGCGTTCCCCCGTTTAGCGAGTGCAAAAGTACGAACTTTTCTTATAACACAAAAGGCTTTTCCCTTTTTTCTTATAAGAAAGGCAACTTTTTTTCAAAGTAAAGAGGGTACACAATATTATATATATACGCGCGCGCGAAAAATTTGACGCAGCACTTAAACAATCGTTGAACTTCAAAAAAGGAGCTTTATGCTTATTGCAACAGAATGACTTTTGCGGAAGCATTGTCCATATCGGGCATCGTGGAACCGACGGGCGCACCGATGTAGGTGGGGTCGGCAATGACGAACTTGCTGCCATTGACATTGATGTAGTCGCCGCCTTTGGCAAGAGCTTCGCTGTCGGTGAACTGAACGGCGGAAGCCAAATGCCCGGGGTAATATACGAGCACGCATTTAAGTCCGAGGAGGTCGCGCACGAGACGGGTGAAGAGAATGCTGCGGTCTTCGCAGTCGCAATAAGGATAGTGGAGGCTTTCTTCGGCAAAAAATGCACGGTCGCCCCCCCACACTTTGTCATCGTATTCGTAAATGAAAGCCGTCTGCACCCAGTTGAGCAGGCGTTCTACGGACTCGCGCTGCGACTTGCCCTGAATGCCGCGCCGCAAAGCGGGATAGAGCTGCGTCTTCACGGAAGCGCACATCGGCGTATTGGCATACATCGCCCAGCGCGTCATGAAGTTGCCGCCCACCTCAGAAGTGGGATAAGAGGAATAAAAATCGAGCAGGTTTTTATTCACACTCACTTTCGCCGTCATGTCGGCATAACTCTTGGCTGTGAGGGTGCGGGCGGCAGAAGGCTGCTCTTTCACCTCGGGCGTACCCGGCACCCACAAGGAGAGCGAGCGCTCCTTGGGAAACTTTGCGGAATTTACTTTGATAGACTTGCCGCCCTCGTTCATGCTGTAGAATTTGTCGCCGTTGCACACGACGTAGGGCTTGTCGTACACGTTGTGCTGCGAGGCAAACAGCATTTCGAGCCTGCCGTCCACTTCGGCGAGCCTCAACTTATAGCCGGACTGGCTGTAAACGAATGCTGTAAGCATCACGGCCTCGTTGCTGCCCTTCCCGAGATAGGCGTTGCCCAAAGCCTGAAGCATTTGCAGGTATGCCCAGTCGCAAAGGTCGTATTGCTGGCGCAATTTCATGCAGTCGACGAGCATGTTGTTGTACTTGGCATCGCTCAACGTGTGCCAGACGTCGCCCACGCTGTTGCTGCCCGTGCCGTTCATGCGAAACTTGCCGTCGGACGGCATGCGCACGCTCATCGCCGTGCCGAGATATTGGAAAGTAAAGGCGTTGGCAGATTGACCCTTTTGCTCTTCGATAGGAGCAATGGGCTGCACCTTGAAGTTGTCGTTCTTAGTGGCTTCACCTTGACGGGCTTTATCGGCGCATTGACATTTTGGTTGCGCCACGGCATACGCGACATGCGCTCGTACTCGGCATTGAGCGAGGCGCGGTATTCGTTGAAATTGTTTTTTCGCCCTTGATTGAAAGCGTTTTTAGAACTTCCGCCACCGCCTGCCGCCCGCGAGCGGTTGAAGGGGTTGTTGGGCTGCGCCGTTGCAAGCAGCGGGCAAGCCAATGCCATTAATAAGATACGTTTTAGAGACTTTATTTTCATCTCGTAGATTATTTGAGACGTTTTCAGCGCACAATCCAATGGTCGTTGTAGGTCTTGGCCTTCTGGTTTTCGCCAAACGCCACGCCGATGGCGCGGATAGCCTCTATTTCGAGTTTTTTCAGATCCACTTCGCTGCGTGCCATTTCTTTGGCAAACTCCCATTCGTCGCCAATGCGTGCTCGGATTTGCTCTTCGAGTGCCTTGGCATCGCCCATGCAGTCGGCATCGGGACTGATGGCGGCAAGATATACGCCGGCGAGGTTAGCCCCTTCGACGGTCTGATTACCTTAACAGCGCAGTCGTATTCCACGTAGTTTGCCCAAACGATGCGCATCAGGTCCTGCACGTCGTCGTACTTCGAGCAGCAGGGCGGCACGGAGGAGAGGATACACAATGCCTCCTCAAACTCGTTTTTCGTGCAGTAAGTCTTAGCGAGCGCGAGAATGGAGGGCAGTTGGGTTTCGTAGTATTCATTGATTTTCTGCGACGTTTCTTTCAGGAATGTCTGCAAATCGACGTTGCGCCCGTTCACTTTCTGAAACGCCGCAGCGTAGGCTTTGGCTTCCGAGTTGCCAGCGCCGGCGAGGGGCAGGGTGAAAGAGGCGAACTTCTCGCCGGTGAAATTATTGCCGACGAACACTTCCATTTCTGCGTTCACCGCAATCACGGGGCGCGAGCCGGCAACGATTTCCTTGCCGCTGCTGAGCATATTGGCCACGAGCGTGAAGTTGGAAAACTTTGCGCCGCCTTCGATGCCGCTCTTGGTCAATGCCTGCCGCAAGCGGGTCTCAATTATTTCTTGCGCCGAAGCCGGCACTTCCTTATCGCTGTTTGCCACAAGCAGCATCATCGGCACTTTGCAGCCGTCGGTCTGCGCCTGCATCTTGCCCAGCCCAATCGCGAGCCCGAGCAATAGTGTAATTGCCTTTCTCATTGTGTTTTTACTTAATATAAATATTCACTTTTCCGAGGCCGCGAATTTTGTATTCAGCCGTCACGTTATTCTCGGCCAGATAGTTCACGAGCCGCTGCGCCACGTCCTTTGCGCCCTGCTTGCGCTGGCGGCCGCGAATGGTGGCGATGAGGGGGATGTAAACGCCTTGGTATTTCATAAAGGTGTCGCCGCTCTGCACGCGCTCCAAGCCCTTGCCATCGACGGAGTTGTCGTAGAGGAAATCTTCAATCTGCTCTCTCAAGGTGTATTCGCCCACTTTGGAGCCCATGCGCACACCGGAACCAGCCGTAGTTTTGATTTCAAAGGTCACCATGCGCCCTTTGGTCACCATGTTGTTGTAGTAGGTGAGCATCTTGTTGAGGAAGGCATCCATATTTTGGAACACGGCCTCGCGCAGCAACTGCACGGGGTTGGCCGACGTGGAAGGCGCGCCCACGCCCTCAACGGGTGCAAACTTCTGGTTGGTATAGGCGTCTGTGCCCGTAATGGTGTACGACACCTGATATTGCGGGCCCATTTTGAGCAGGTCGAATTGCACTTTCACGAGGATATCGGCTTCGGAGGCGCGGATAATGGCTTCTTCCACGCTTTCGGAGTCATCGCCTCCGTTGGCCGCCGCCATTGCGGCATCGGCCTTGGCGTTGTTGATGGCTTCGAGCAAATCCACTATCACGATGTCGCTGTTGCGGTCGTTGATGAGATTGCCCACAAGCGTGAGCACCTGGTGGAGCGAGGGGTCTTCGGTCAATGCCTTTTCGTAGTCGGGCACGGTCTCAACCACACCCATATTGTCGAACTGCTGCACGTAGCCGTTGGTCTTGCAGTAAATCATGTCGGGCACTATCATCACGTGCGGCGGCGACATTTGCTTTTGCGCCGACACTGTTATTGCGCTCATCATCAGGAGCGTCAGGAAATAAAAGATACGTTTCATGGTTTGTTTTTACCTATTAAGTCAATAAAATCATATCACTGCGCTATCACGTTGTCGCTCTGATAGCGTTTTTTCAGCTGTGAGCGGTCCACAACGACGATGATGCCGAAGGTTTTGTAGCCGGCACCTTGCAGTTCGTCCTGGGCGCTTTTTTTCTGTCCCTTGGTTGTGACGTACTTGGTGTAAGCCCCGCCGTCGGCAAAGAACTTGTCGAAATAGTCCTGATATTTCTGCCGCGCGTTGGCTTCGTCCACCACGGGATAGGTATTCACGGCGCCGTTGCCGGCGGTGATGCCGGTAAACGTAACGTCGTAAACGGCTTTTTTCATTGCCTTGTTCACGGCGTCTTGCCGGTTGCGCCCCTGTGCCCAGACCTTCAAGGTCATCTTGCCGTCGATGTCGTTGCCGAGACACTCGGTTTCCTGCGTCTTAAAGGCTGCCAGCGAAACGGGGTCTTGGCTTTTGCAGGCCGTCAGTCCGATAACGGCGAGCAGGATGTATAATATCTTTTTCATTTTCTATGCACTTAAAATTCGTAACCTAATTTCAGCATGATGCCGCTGTAATACTTATGTTCGCCGGCAGGCATCTTGAGTTGGCGGAACGTGTAGTTGAGGTTGATGATGAAGGCGTTGCGCATCTCCCCCACCCTAAGGCCTACGCCCGGCGTAAGGAAGAGGCCGTCGGGGAGCGATGCGCCCACGTTGGCCGTCCAGTAGGGCACCACGCTGCGCGTGTCTTCGTTGAGGAAGTTGCCGCGCAGGGTGGCGAAGAGGGGCATGGAGAGTTTGCGCGTGGTGCCGCGCACTTCGTTGTTGTTGGCGATGTAGTAGAGTGCGCCGATGCCCACACCCACTTTGAGGAACTGGTTGATGCGGTAGCCGTTGGAGAAGACGATTTCGCCCATCGGCAGGTTCTTGCGCCCTTCCATGGTGGTTGCGCCGCCACCCACTTCGATGGAGCACCAGTAGCCCTTGTCGGACTCGGCGGGATTGAACGGCACCTTGCTTCCCTCTGTGGGCATCTTCACTACGCGGTCTTGCGCCTGTGCGGCACAGGCGACGCAGAAGATGGCCAAAAGCATGAATATCTTTTTCATAGTCCAAGCGTTTTAGGTGTGGCTGTTACCACAGATTAGAAAAGCCCTTTACAATGCCTTCGTCTTGCAGATATTTGAGCAGAGACTCCTTGTCCACGGTGAGAATGGCCGAGAGCTCGTAGTTTTTCTTTCCAAGCTTTGTGCTCACCAGCGAGGCGTCTACAATCGACACGTAGTTTCTGTATGCACCGCCGTCGAAGAAAGCCTTAAACCATTCCGCCTTGGTGGTTTCCAGATTGGGGTCGCTGATAAGGGGTTTCTGCTGCGCGTAGCCGTCGGCGGCCATCATGCCGCGAAACATCACGCCGTGCACGGCATAGCGTTTCACGATGGTTTCAGCGTCCTGGCCCTTCTCTTTGCCTTTCATGGCCACGGTGATTTTCACGAGATAGTTGCCGCCGGCACCCTGTCCCGCGCTTTTGATGTTATAGTCCTGCGCCGAGGCGGTCAGCACGCAGCAGCAGGCAAACAAAAGCGATAACAAAATCTTTTTCATAGTCTTTATATATAATATTGTGTATGCTTGTCCTGAAGAATGTGCTACATTTCGCGGAGCTGCAAGCCGCGATTGGGCCAAAGGTCCACTTTCGCATTCTGCACATAGAAGCGCGTGCCTTTCTGTTCGGGGTCGAAATATTTGTTCCACGGCGTGCCGGCCGTAGCCACGCCTACCCTTTTGTATTTGATATTGCCTTGCTTGTCCTTGGCACGCTGCACGATTTCGTATTTCTGGCCGTAGCGCACGTCCTCCTTCGTACCGATGTGCGAATACATAGTGGAGCCTTCGTAGTAGTATGGCGTGCGGGGTTTGAACACCACGAACTTCTTGGCGAGCTGTTTCACACCCTTTGCCACGCAACGGTAGCAAACGTCCTTAATCACTTCGTCCTCGTTCTTCCATGAGCGGAGGATGGTTTTGGAACTCGTGGCCTTGTATGCGCCCACATATTTCAATGAGAACATTCTGGCATCTCTTTCGAAGCGGCTGCGGCGCGTGGAGGCCTCGTCGTCTGCCGTGGTTTCGTCCACCCAGTAATCTGAGTACATGCGCTGCGTCATCGCGTCGTCCCAGTTGAGTTTGTAGAGATAGGCATTGATTTTCACGCGGAAGCCGCCGATGTCTTTCACCACATTTGCTGCGCCTGCCGTGGCAAAGCTGCCGGCGTTCCACGCCCTTGCACTGCTTTCCTTGGCGCGGGCGGTGCGATAGTCTCCGCGGGCGTAAGCGCTCTGCGCCTGACTGTAATTCACGGCCGAGCCCACCTGCATGCCGAGACTGAGCAGTCCCATGCCAAACGCAGCCCACCCCGCGCGCTTGGCTTTGTCTATATAGTCCATGTCGCACACCAGCACGAAGGTGCTTTGCAGCAGTTCCACGCCCTCGTCGCGCAGCAGCGCGGTGCCGCGCACCGTTTCCTTGGCGCGCTCATAGTCGGCATACATGGCTCCGTAGCCGCCGCGGTCGTGGATAAGGTCCATATCCATCGCGCCGGTGCTTTCGTTGCGGTTGAACCAGCGTTCCACGAGTTTTTGACCGATGTTCATTCGCTGCAGCATCTTGTCGATGTCGGCCTTCGTCTGCGTGCCGCGCACGCTGACGCAGCGGAAGCCCACGATGTTGTGCTCGTTGTAGCGGGCGGGCATCGGAAACTCCTTGAAGATGCGTTCCATTTCCTCTGCATACTTCTTGTCCTTATGGGTCAAGAGGATAAGGCAGAGGGAGCTGCGGCGATACTCTTCCTTGTCGGATACATAGGCGATGTCCTGCGCGAAGAGTTTTAAGGGGAAAGCAAGCAGTACGAATAAGAAAGTGAAAACGTGTTGCTTCATATAGAACAAAAATTAAGTTTATACCCTTGTTTTTGCAATGTCTACGCAGCAAAGATACGATTATCTGATATGACGCCCAATTATTTACTCAATATTTTTATATAACAAAAGACACTTGTTTACACAAACGGGCACGCGGTTTCGCCAATCATGCATATTTTTGGAACGCTTAGGCATCTTTTCGAACTATTTGGGCAGAAATAATTAATTGCCGTGAGAAGTGGATGGCATATACTTGTCAGAAGCAAACCCTGATAGGGTATCCGCAAACAAGCCCCTGCCAGAAAGGCAAAACTTGTTAATGCCGCTCTGCTCTCTGCGCAGGAAGTGAATCGGGCGTTTGCAATCGTTAAGGCGGCGCGGCGCAAAAGTTTAGGGATAATTAAGACAATGGAAATTTGCTCCGAGAGAATTCGAATGATTTTGATGAAAAATTTTACGATAAAGCACTTCGGAAAAATTATAAAGGAGCAAATTTTTACGCTCTTGCTTATAATTTTCACGATCCTATAAGATAATTTTTCCGCTCATATAGGATAGTTTGCCCCAAAAACGCAGAAAGAGGAAAAGCCCGCGCTCTTCCTCTTTCTGCTGATGCAAAGATATGATTTTTCGTCGGTCTCGCCAAAACGCGCATGGTTGTGACGCGGGCTGGCAATGGCGGCCGGCCGCATGGTTGCGGGCGAAGGTTTCAGCCGTCCCTTATTCCCCGCACACGTCCTTGATATTGTCTAAAATATCATCGGCGAGGCGTTGCTTGTTGCGGTAGCGCATGTATCCGACGATGCCGCCCATAATGCCGCCCACCGCGCCGCCGACTATCATGCCGAGGGCATAGTCTTTATCCGCCTCGTACTGCCATATTTCCCAAACGAACCAGCCGAACCACAGGGCGAGGAACGGGAACACGCCGCGCAGCCACTGCTGTTCGAGCCGCTTCATGCGCGCCACCTTGCGCCCCACCTCCACGAGGCGGCCCGTGGCGATTTCCTCTGTGCTCAATCCGCGATGCTCCCACACGGTGTAGCCGATGGTGACAAGCAAGAAAACGGTGGTGGAGAGCGAGAACGCGAGCGAGAGGCCCATATCGAGGAACACGTAGTTGCAATACACGAGGGCAAACGCGCCCATGACATACGCGAACCACGCCTCGCGGTTAAGGCTGCGCATCTTGCGCTTCATGGCGCTCCGCATGAGGCGGTCGTTGACGATGTCCTGCTTTTCGATCGTCTTCTTGAGCAGGGCAATCTGCTCTTTCATTTCCTGCCATTCGGCACTCAACATATTATTATCCATAGTGTTTTTGACAGCATTTAGTTTTGGTCCGACATATTTTTAAGCGTTTCCTTGATGCGGTAGAGGCGCACCGAGACGTTCTTCGACGTGATGCCGATGATTGAGGCTATCTCTTCATAACTCAGGTCCTCAAGCCATAGGAGCACTATCGCCCTGTCGAACACGCCGAGATTGTGGATACGGTCATGCAGAAGTTTTATCTGACGGTCGTCCCCGGAGCTGTCAGCCCTGTCAATTCCAAGCCCTTCGAGAGAACTTGTGCGTTCGGAATGCCGGCGCGCCTTCCTGTCGTAAGAGATGCAGGTGTTCATGGCTATACGCCATACCCAAGTCTTGATGTCGCTGCGGCCCTCGAAACTGTCGTAACCCTGCCACAGCCTGACGAGAGTCTCCTGAACCAGGTCCTCGACCTCGTCGCGGCCTTCTCCGAACATCATGCACACGG
>SFPF01000124.1 GCA_004552155.1 Bacteroidales bacterium | reverse complement strand
ACTCGCTCGGCGAGCTCTCTGCGCTCACCGCCGCCGGCTGCCTGAGTTTCGAGGACGGCCTGCGCCTCGTGTCGAAGCGTGCGCTTGCCATGCAGAAGGCCTGCGAGCAGAACCCCGGCGGTATGGCGGCTGTTATCGCTCTGCCCGACGAGAAGATTGAAGAAATCTGCGCCGCCGTGAGCGAAGAGACGGGCGTGGTAGTGCCTGCCAACTACAACTGCCCGGGCCAACTCGTCATCTCCGGCGCTAAGGAAGCCATCGACGCTGCTTGCGCCAAGTTGAAAGAGGCCGGCGCGAAACGTGCCCTCGTGCTGCCCGTCGGCGGCGCGTTCCACTCTCCCTTGATGCTGCCTGCACAGGAGGAACTCGAAGAGGCCATCAACCAGACGGAGTTTAAGACGCCCGTTTGCCCCGTGTATCAGAACGTGGACGCTCTGCCGCACACCGATCCCGAAGAAATCAAGGCCAACCTCATCAAGCAGCTCACGGCTTCCGTGCTTTGGACGAAGGAAGTGGCAAATATGGTGGCCGACGGCGCAACAGAATTTGTAGAATGCGGTCCTGGCAAGACTTTGCAGGGACTGATTGCCAAGATTTGCAAAGGCAACGAGGCCGTAAGTGCTCGCGGCGTGAACGAATAATTATATATTGAGTAGGGACGTATAGGATACGCTCGGCGTTGTCGGGCCGATGCTATACGCCCCTGCTTGTATGTGGAAGGGCTTGAAGGGTAGGGGCGTTTGGCAAAACGCCCGCCGATTGCTTCGCAAAGACATTTTTTGAGGCAATCATTAACCGGGCGTTTTACAAAACGCCCCTACTCGTGAGACCTTATTGTATGTGCAAGGGCTTGAAAGGTAGGGGCGTTTTTAATAAGATAGGCTGCGGCTCGGCAATTTAAGTAAACTTAATTGCACTCGTCTTGCACTATCTTTGCAAAACGCCCGCCGATTGCTTCGCAAAGACATTTTTTGAGGCAATCATTAACCGGGCGTTTTACAAAACGCCCCTACTCGTGAGACCTTATATTTTATAAATTAATGACTGAAAAAATAACGATATACCAAGTGCTGCCCCGCCTTTACGGCAACACGACGGCAAACAACATTCCCGGTGGCAGCATTCACGAGAACGGCTGCGGCAAACTGGGCGATTTCACGCCCGAAGTGCTGAAACGCATCAAGGATTTCGGCTTTACGCATATATGGTACACGGGCGTGCTCGAACATGCCACGCAGACCGACTACACGGCCTACGGCATCGCCAAAGACCACCCCGCAGTGGTGAAAGGCAAGGCCGGTTCGCCTTATGCCATCAAAGACTACTACGACATCTGCCCCGACCTCGCCTCCGCGCCTGAAAAGCGCATGAAGGAATTTGAGGCGCTTGTGCGCCGCACGCACAAGGCGGGGCTTAAAATGCTGATAGACTTCGTGCCCAACCACGTGGCGCGGTCTTACCATTCCGATGCCAAGCCTGCCCGCGTGAAAGACCTCGGCGAGAACGACGATACGGCAAAAGGCTTTTCGCCGCAAAACAATTTCTACTACCTGCCCGGGCAGATGTTCAGCACGGAGAACTTTGAGGAGGACCGCGCCGCCAATGTGCCTTATCGCGAATATCCGGCAAAGGTGACGGGCAACAATTGCTTCTCGCCCCGTCCCGGACGCAACGATTGGTACGAAACGGTTAAGTTGAACTATGGCGTGGACTTCTACGCCGGCGGCACTGCCCACTTCGACCCCGTGCCCGACACGTGGGACAAGATGACGGCCATTTTGCTCTTTTGGGCGAAGAAGGGCGTGGACGGTTTTCGCTGCGACATGGCGGAAATGGTGCCCGCAGAGTTTTGGGCGTATGCCATTGCCAAGGTGAAGGAAAAATATCCGAAACTTATTTTCGTGGCAGAGGTGTACAATCCCGCCGAATACCGCCGCTATCTGCAAAGCGGCTTTGACTATCTCTACGACAAAGTGGGGCTTTACGACACGCTCCGTGCCGTCGTGCGCGGCGAGGCGTCGGCCTCGTGCATCACGGGACAGTGGCAATGCGTAGACGATATCCGCACACACATGCTTTATTTCCTCGAAAACCACGACGAACAGCGCATCGCCTCCGACTTCTTTGCGGGCTCGGGCGAAAAGGCGCGACCCGCGTTGGCGGTTTCGGCGTTTATGGGCACCAATCCGCTGATGATTTATGCCGGTCAGGAACTCGGCGAGCGCGGTATGGACGCTGAGGGATTCAGCGGACGCGACGGCCGCACCACAATCTTCGATTATTGGCACGTAGACACGCTCGACCGCCTTTGCCACGGCGACCTCTTGGCGTGCACGCCCGAGCAGCAGGCCCTATATGCATATTATAATAATATAGTAAAACTCTGCAACAGTGAAGCCGCGCTCCGCGAGGGCACGTTCTACGACCTGCAGTATGCCAACTACGTTGCCGACAATGGCTACAACGCCGACCGCCAGTACGCTTTCCTGCGTGCCGCCGGCAAGGAAAAGATGCTCATTGTTGCCAACTTTGCCGACCAAGACGTGCATGTTGGCGTTCGCATTCCCGAAAATGCCTTCGCGTTTATGGGACTGCGCGAGGGCTTGTGTTCCGCCCACGATTTGCTCTCGGGCGAAATGCAGACTTTGGAGTTGCGCAAGGACGGCGCTGCCTTTGTAGAAATTCCTGCAAATAACGCAGTGGTGCTGAAATTCTAAGAATTTTTAGTAAACGAGTAAACAAGTAAACGAGTAAACAAGACAGAGATGTCTTGCTAATTTATATTTTACATAAGAAACTTGTCTCGTCTACTCGTTTACTTGTCTACTCGTCTACCAATAAATCAACTAGCGTGTAATTATGCTCAATAAATCTTTGCTCGGCCAGTCGCCGGAGGAACTGAAAGAGATTGTCGTAGGCTTGGGCTTGCCGGCATTCACCGCCAAGCAGATTGCGGGTTGGATATACGGCAAGCACGTCGACAGCATCGACAAGATGACCAACCTTTCGCTCGACGCGCGGCGTAGGTTGTCGGAGGCTTATACGATAGGGTGCAGTGCGCCCGTGAAATGCCAGCGGTCGGTCGACGGTACGGCAAAGTATCTGTATCGCACCTCCGACGGGCATTTTGTAGAAACCGTCTACATTCCCGACGGCGACCGCGCCACGCTCTGCGTCAGCTCGCAAGTTGGCTGCAAGATGGGGTGCGCGTTTTGCATGACGGGACGGCAGGGGTTTGTGCGCTCGCTATCGGCAGCCGACATACTCAACCAAATCTATTCCCTACCCGAGCGCGACACGCTGACGAACATCGTATTTATGGGACAGGGCGAGCCGATGGATAATCTGGACAACGTGCTGCGTGCCACCGAGGGCCCGAAGCGCATCACCGTTTCCACCGTGGGACTGGCCAAGGGCTTAATCCGTTTCCTCGACGAGAGCCGCTGCCACCTCGCCATCAGCCTGCATCACCCCATACCTTCCGACCGCGCCGCACTCATGCCCGCCGAAAAAGTCTTCGGCATCGCCGATATCGTGGCCCTTTTGAAGCAATACGACTTTTGCCGCAAGAGTGCGCATCGCCCCGAAGGCGCGGCCCAGCGCAGGCTCTCCTTTGAATACATCGTTTTCAAGGGCATCAACGACACGCGCCGCCACGCCGATGCGCTTATCCGCCTGCTCGACGGGCTGGACTGCCGCATCAACCTGATTCGTTTCCACGACATTCCCGACACGCCGCTCAAAGGCGTGAGCGACGAGGAGATGATTGCGCTGCGCGACTACCTGACAAATCACGGGCTCTTTACCACGGTGCGTGCCTCGCGCGGTCAGGATATTTTTGCCGCTTGCGGCCTGCTTTCAACGGCGGAACAAGAGAAAAACATCAATAAAATACCATGATACACGATTTCAACAACGACTCAAACAACGCGCCGCAAGAGCAGCAACTGCCGAAGGTGCGCGTTGCCGTGACCCACGGCGATACCAATGGCGTGGGCTACGAACTGATTTATAAAGTGTTTGGCGATCCTGCCATGCTCGAACTTTGTACTCCGATTGTCTACGGCTCTGCTAAGGTGGGAACGTATCACCGCAAGGCAATGAACCTCTCCGCGCCGTTCCAAATCATTTCTTCTGCCGAAGAAGCACAGGAGGGACGCCTCAACCTGCTTTCCTGCTTCGATGAAGAAGTTCTTGTGGAGTTTGGCAAGGCCAATCCCGAGGCAGGTCATGCCGCTTTCCTCGCTTTGGAGCGTGCCACGCAAGATTTACGCGAAGGCAAAGTCGATGTGCTTGTCACCGCGCCTATCAATAAGAGCAGCATTCAAAGCACCAATTTCCGCTTCGTAGGGCACACGGAATATCTGCAAGACCGCCTCGGAGGCGAAGAGACCGAGCCGCTCATGATATTGTTCAACAAACTCATGCGCGTGGCCTTGGTGACGACGCATGTGCCCGTGTCAAAGATTTCAGAGCAGATTACGCAAGAAGCCATCGAGCACAAAGCCTGTCGGCGCCTCGCATTGCCATTCTCGGCTTTAATCCGCACAACGGCGACGGCGGCGTGCTTGGCACGGAGGAGCAAGACGTGATAACGCCCGCTATCAAGCAACTCGTGGAGGAAGGCATACAGTGCTTCGGCCCTTACTCCGCCGACGGATTTTTCGGCACGGGCCAATACAGCCGTTTCGACGGCGTGCTGGCGATGTATCACGACCAAGGCCTCGCGCCCTTCAAGGCACTGGCGGGCGACGAGGGCGTGAATTTCACGGCAGGGCTTCCCGTGGTGCGCACCTCGCCCGACCATGGCACGGCCTACGACATCGCCGGCAAGGGCATTGCTTCGCCCACCTCGTTCCGCGAGGCTGTGTATGCTGCCATCGACATCTTCCGCAATCGCCAGCGTTTCGACGAGGCGAACGCCAACCCTCTGCCCAAACTCTACCATGACCGCCGCGAGGACGAGCGCGGAGGACACGTCCGCACCTTTACGCCGCGCGAAGAAAATGTAGAATAATCTTTTTATATATAATGAAATTTGCAATCATTGCCGCCGGCGAAGGCTCTCGCCTGAAAGAGGAAGGCGTGGCCGCGCCAAGCCTGATCCGCATTTTCCGCGACAACGGCGCCGAGGAGATAGACATTATTATAAATAACCTGCATCCCGAAACGGCGGCGCACCTCGAGCACCTGCGCCAGACGGGTAGGGCAGAGGACATTCGTCTTGTGGTGAAAACCACGCCGAGCAGCATGCACAGTTTCTTCGAATTGTCGCCCTTTCTCGCCGACGCGCCTTTCTGCCTCACCACGGTCGACACCATTTTTCGCGAGGAAGAATTTGCGGACTATATCCGCCGTTTCCGTGAAAGCGGGCTCGACGGCATGATGGCCGTAACAGATTACATCGATGACGAGAAACCGCTTTACGTGGGTACGGACAGCGCACTCAATATCACGGGCTTCCACGACACGGACGAGGGCGACCGCTACATCTCGGGCGGCATCTATTGCCTTGCGCCCAAGGCTATCCATACGCTGCACCGCTGCATGGACGAAGGGCAGAGCCGCATGCGCAATTTCCAGCGCGCGCTGGTGGCAGACGGTTTGAAACTCAAAGCCTGCCCCTTTTCCAAAATCCTTGACGTGGACCATGCGGAAGATATCCGCAAGGCAGAAGAGTTTTTAAGCGATAACAATCAGAAGTATTAGTAAACAAGTAGACGAGTAAACAAGGAAATTTTCGTGCAAGCGAGTGCAATAAGTTTACTTTAATTGCCGAGCGCAGCCGAAAATCTCAAAGAAACAAGACAGATTTGGGATTACAAATAATGAGTAAAGCATTCATGTCTCGTTTACTCGTTTACTAGTTTACTCGTCTACTATATAAAGCATGAATATATTAGGAATCAGCCGTTCGCCGCGCTTCTCGCCCAACAGCGCAGACCGCGACAACGCCATTTTCTCCGCCGTGGCATCGCGCTTGATGCACGTGGGGCACGAGGTGTCGGTGATAGCCGAAGACGTGTTCGTGGCAGTGGACCTTGATGAGTTTGATGCCGTCTTTTCCATGGCACGCGGCGCGGACGTAGTGCGTCAACTGTGCGAGGCTGCCGCCGCAGGCAAGCCCGTGCTCAATGCGCCCGAAGCTTTGCTCAAAGCCTCGCGTGCCGCGCTCACCGCCTGCTTTCAGGAACATGATATTCCGCAGCCGCGCAGCCTTTGCCTCGCAACCGATAGTCCCGACGTGCCGTCGGTCATCTCCTTTCCGCTTTGGCTCAAGCGCGGCGACGCTTGTGCGCAGTCGGCGGCCGACGTGTGTTTTATAGAAGATGCCGAGGCTTTGCGCCGTGCCCTTGCAGACTTTCATGCAAGAGGCATTGAGACAGCCGTGGCTTGCGAACACGCCGAGGGCGACCTCGTGAAATTCTATGGCGTGGAAGGCACGGATTTCTTCCATTTCCTTTATCCCACCGAGGGCGAAGGCTTCAGTAAGTTCGGTCTTGAAGCCCGTAACGGCGTGCCCCATTATTTCCCGTTCGATGCCGCGCAATTGAAGCGCATTGCCGACCGCGCCGCCTCCGTTTCGGGACTTACGGTCTACGGCGGCGATGCCATCGTACGGGCAGACGGCAGCATCTTGATTATAGATTTCAACGACTGGCCCAGTTTTTCGCCGTGCCGCCGCCCTGCCGCCAAAGCCATTGCCCAAAGATTGGTAAAATCTCTATAAGACCTATATATAATATTGTATATATAACAATCCCTCCCACCATGCAAAAAGAAAACTCAAAGCTTGCCGCCACCTTTAAGTCGCAGGACACGGAAGAATGGCTGGACATACATTTCACGCGCCCGCTCGGACTGATGTGGGCCAACTTTTTCAACCGTTTCGACACGCACCCCAACGTCGTCACCATCCTTTCCATTATCCTCGGCGCGGCAGCCGGCGTGCTGTTCTATTTTGAAGATTTTTGGCTCAACGCTTGCGGCGTGCTGCTGCTCGTTTGGGCTAATCTCTACGACAGTGCCGACGGACAACTGGCGCGTATGACGGGCAAGAAAACCCGTTGGGGGCGCATTCTCGACGGCTTTGCCGGCGACGTTTGGTTTTTCTTTATCTACGCCGCCATTTGCCTGCGCTTGCAGGGGCAGCCTATGCCGGGCACTGACGTAAATTGGGGCGTTTGGATTTGGTTGCTGTGCGCCTTTGCCGGTTTTATCTGCCACGGCAAGCAGTGCCAGTTGGCCGACTATTACCGCAACATTCACCTTTATTTCCTGAAAGGCGAAAGCGGCAGCGAACTCGACAATTTCAAGAAGCTCCGCGCCGAGTTGTCCTCCCTTTCCTGGAAAAAAGACGGCGTGTGGATGGTGTTTCTCTACTTTTACGGCAATTACACCCATTCGCAAGAGCAAATGACGCCGCGCTTCCAGCACTTCAAGGCCAGACTCGATGAAAAATACGGCCGTGCCGTGCCGCAGCAGCTCCGAGATACGTTCCGCGCGGGCAGTCTGCCGCTGATGAAATATGCCAATATCCTTACGTTCAACACGCGAGCCATTGTCGTATATATATCCGTCTTAATCGGCCAACCGTGGATCTATCCCTTGTTTGAAATCACCGTGATGAATATCCTCTTCTTCTATATGCGCAGCCGCCACGAGCGTTTGTCGGCCGCCTGCGAAGCAATGCTATAATCAAACGAGTAGACAAGGAAATTTTCGTGCAAGCGAGTGCAATAAGTTTACTTTAATTGCCGAGCGCAGCCGAAAATCTCAAAGAAACAAGACAAGTTACTCTGATATTATTATTTGTAGCACGACATTTCTGTCTCGTCTACTCGTTTACTTGTTTACTCGTCTACTCTACATATTTTATGAGACCTCTTTACCGCAATCTGTTTCTCCTCTTCGGGGTCGTGGCCATCGGCATCATGCTCTACACCTTCGACACCGACTACGACATGCTTCGCGACAACATCGCCCGCGCCGGCCTGTACCTCCCCGCCGTTTTGGGCGTGTGGATTTTCGTTTACCTCTTCAATGCGCTGGCGTTCCAGATTATTGTGAACAACGGGCGGCACGACAAGCACCTTTCCCTGCGCCACGCCTACAAACTCACCGTTTCGGGCTTCGCGTTCAGCTACACCACGCCCTTTGGCTTCGGCGGCGGACCGTATCGCGTCATGGAACTGGCGAGCTACATCGGCACTCCCCGCGCCATGTCGTCGGTCGTGCTCTATTCCATGATGCACATACTGTCGCACTTCTGCCTCTGGACCACTGCCTTGCTGCTCTTCATCGCTTTCTATGCCGAGAAGATGACGCCCTTCTTCTGGACACTCTTCGGCATCTTTGCCGTGGTGCTCGCCATCGTGCTGTATTTCTTCAACGCGGGCTACCGCAACGGTTTGATTGTGAAACTTTACAGCATCTTGCTCAAAATCCCCTACGTCCGTGTCCCTGCACGGAAGTTCTACGAGAAGAACATCGAGGCCATGGAGAAGGTGGACAATAACATTGCCTACCTGCACAGTTGCCCCAAGGCATTCTTCGCCTCGCTCTTTTACGAATATATCGCCCGCGTCATCAACTCGCTCGAATACTACTTCATTCTCATTTCCTTCGGGACGTGACGTTTGTCGATGCCGTGCTTGTGCTGGCGTTTTCTTCGCTCATCGGCAACCTGCTCTTTTTCTTCCCCATGCAGCTCGGCGCACGCGAGGGCGGCCTGGCACTCATCATCAAAATCCTCGGGCTCAGCGCCCCGGGCATCGGGTTGTTTACCAGCTTTTACACCCGTATCCGCGAGTTGTTCTGGATTTTTATCGGCGTGGGACTGGTGAAAGTAGGCAATAAACAGATTATGAAATAAAGGAGGATAAAGAAGATGATAATCAATAATATAATTATCCCCAAAGCAATAATATTCGACTACGGAGGCACGCTCGACACCAACGCCCGTCATTGGGCGCACGTGCTTTGGGATGCCTACCGCGCCGCAGCAGTGCCCGTGAGTGAGGCGGCCTTTCGCGAGGCTTACGTTTATGCCGAGCGGTATCTTGCAAAAAATCCTGTCATCGCGCCTGAGGACGACTTCGCCGTGCTGCTGCAAAAGAAACTTGATATAGAAACCGCCTATTTGCAGGCACTGGGATTTTGGCAGATAGCCGATGCCGCGCGCCTCGAATACGTACAGGCCATGGCTCGCTTCTGCGACAGTTACGTGCGCTGCAACCTCATTTCGTCGAAACGCGTTTTGGAAGAACTTTCCACCCGTTTCCCCCTGACGCTCGTATCGAACTTTTACGGCAATGTTGCGGCAGTCCTTTCCTCTTACGGTCTTGACGGCTACTTTCCGCGAATTATCGAGAGCGCGGTGGTAGGCGTTCGCAAGCCCGACCCTGCCATTTACCGCCTCGGCGTGGAAGCGACGGGCTTTGAGGCGAAGGACGTGCTCGTTGTTGGCGATAGTTACGGCAAAGACATAGTGCCCGCGAAGACCGTCGGTTGCCAAACGGTTTGGCTCAAAGGTGAGGGATGGACAGAACAGGAAGAAGACGAAAGTCTGCCCGATGCCGTGATTACCGACCTTGCGCAACTGCTGTCGGTCGTAAAGTGGTATTATAATAAATGAGGAGCGAAATCGCTCCTCATTTGTTTTTCAGAAATTCCTCGGCTTTTGCCAGCGTGTCCAGCTTGCCCACGTCAATCAGTTGCAGGCCGGGCTGTTCGTATGCTCTTATTCGTAGTTTGTCGCATTGTTCTAAGTAAAACTCCATTATGGGGAAACGCTCAGGGTATGCCTGCATCGGCGCGAATATCTTGGGCGACACCACATGCAGCCCCGAGAAGGCGAGCCGTTTGCACGACGCGAGGTCGAGGGCGGGGTAGGGCGTGCGCACTTCCCCCGTTTCGATATTCGTCCAGCCGCAGAGGCGGTTGTCGGCATCGAAGAGCAGATAGCGTTTGGCTCACGAGCAGCGTGACATCGTTTTCCTGCGCGGCGGAGAGGAATTGCGGGAGATTGGCATTCGAGAGGATATCCACGTTATGGATCAGTATGGGCGCGTCGGGCTCTTGCGCAGTCAGCAGCGGCGCGGCCTTTCTTAGGCCTCCGCCCGTGTCGAGCAGGCAGTCGCGCTCGTCGGAAATGGCGACTTCAATCCCGAAATCGTTTTCAGAAAGAAAATCAATGATTTGCTGGCCGAAGTGATGCACGTTCACCACGGCGCGGTCGAAGCCTGCGGCTTTCAGGCGGCGCAGCGTGTGCGCTATGAGCGGTTCGCCGCACACGGGCACCATGGCCTTGGGCATTGTGTCGGTGAGCGGTTTGAGGCGCGTGCCGAGACCGGCGGCAAAAACGAGGGCTGTTGGCATTTTTCTTTTTGTAATATTATGTTGGATGGATATTTCAATGCTGCAAAAGAAAGTTTTTTATAAGAAAATACAAAGAAAAGAGCAAGAAAAGCGCGAAAACGAGAGCGAAAAAGGCATCTTATATGCGATTTTGCAGTAACTTTACACCGCAAACAAGGGTTTTCTTATAGGATTGTTTGCAAAAACCTTACTTTTACAATATGGAAAAACGTTGCTTAGTTTCCGTTGCCAACCTCCCCAAGGAAAAAATCCTCAATCTTATCCGCATGGGGCAGGAATTTGAGAAACGTCCCAACCGCAAGCTTTTGGATGGACGTATCGTAGCCACTCTCTTTTTTGAACCCTCTACACGCACCCGCCTCTCGTTTGAAACGGCCGCCAACCGCCTCGGCGCGAAAGTCATCGGCTTTACCGACCCCAAGGTGACCAGTTCCACAAAGGGCGAGACGCTCAAAGACACCATTATGATGGTGAGCAATTACGCCGATGTCATTGTGATGCGCCATTATCTCGAAGGCGCGGCGAAATATGCCTCGGAAGTGTCGCCCGTGCCTGTGGTCAACGCCGGCGACGGCGCGAACCAGCACCCCTCGCAAACGTTGCTTGACCTTTACAGCATCAACAAGACGCAGGGCAAGCTCGACGACCTGCACATTCTCCTTGTGGGCGACTTGAAGTACGGGCGCACGGTGCATTCGCTCATCATGGCGATGCGCCATTTCAACCCGACCTTCCATTTCATCGCCCCCGAGGAACTCTCGATGCCCGAGGAACTCAAAGCCTACTGCCGCGAGCAGGGCATCAAATACGAGGAACAGACCGAGTTCAACGAGGAGGTCATTGCCAAGGCCGACATTATATATATGACGCGCGTGCAGCGCGAGCGGTTCACCGACCTTATGGAATACGAGCGTGTGAAGGACGTGTATATCCTCCGCGCCGCCATGCTGCGCAACGCCAAGCCCAACATGAAAATCCTGCACCCTCTGCCGCGCGTCAATGAAATTGCCTACGATGTGGACGATGACCCGCACGCCTACTATTTCGAGCAGGCACGCAACGGACTCTATGCCCGCGAGGCCATTATCTGTGACGTGCTCGGCCTGACACTCGAAGACGTGAAAGCGTAGGGGCGTTTTTATACTGGCATTCTTGTCTCGTTTACTCGTTTACTTGTCTACTCGTTTACTAAAAAAACATAGAACTATGAAACGCGAAGAATTTATGGTGGCGGCCATTGAAAACGGCACCGTCATCGACCACATACCCTGCGCCAAACTTTTTGAAGTGGTGCGCCTCCTGCATTTGGAAGAAATCAAAACGTCGTCCATCATGGTGGGTTTCAATCTGAAAAGCCACAAGATGGGGCGCAAGAGCATCATCAAGATCAGCGACAAGTTTTTCAGCGATGCCGAACTGAACCGCCTCGCTATCGTTGCGCCCAACGTGTCGCTCTGCATCATCAAAGACTATGAGGTAGTGGAGAAAAAGAAGGTGACGCTGCCTGGCGTGCTACGCAACATCGTGCGCTGCGCCAATCCCAAGTGCATCACCAACAACGAACCTATGAACACCCTTTTCAGCGTCAC
>SFPF01000123.1 GCA_004552155.1 Bacteroidales bacterium | reverse complement strand
CGCCATGAGCTGGCAGCCGTAGCATATGCCGAGCACGGGAATACCCAGCTCGAATATCTTCGGATCCACCTGCGGCGAGCCGGCAGCGTAAACGCTCTGCGGACCGCCGGTGAAGATAATGCCGATGGGGTCGTATGCCTTGATTTCGTCTATCGTCATGCTGTGGGGCTTCACCTCGCAGTAGACGTTGCATTCGCGGACTCTGCGTGCGATAAGCTGGTTATACTGGCCGCCGAAGTCCAGAACAAGTACGCGCTGATTCTGCATTCCTGCATACAACGTAGAGAAATACATCGCGAATTGCATCGACTCGTGCTTGCGGCAGGATATTCCGCAAAATGAATACGAACTGGTCGTCATCAATGATGGCAGTTCTGACGGGACGATGCAGATTGCGCAAACCTATGCTGCAAAATATGGCAATCTGCGGATTGTTGAGCAGGAGAATGCCGGATTGAGCGTTGCAAGAAATGCAGGAATAGCGCAGGCGCGGGGCGAATATATATGGTTTGTCGACAGCGACGACACCATAAAGGCAAATGTCTTGGGGGTTCTTACAAAAACAGCCATAGACGACCATCTCGATATCCTCTGCTTCGACATTAGCCCCATCGCAAAGGGCACTTCAGCTGGCATATTCCCCGGGCGGCCGGAACAAAGCGGCCGCATTTTCTCAGGCACCGACTTTATCACGAAGGTCGACATGCCGCCCTCGGCCTGCACCGCACTCTACCGCACGGAGTTTCTCAAAGCCAATGCCCTAAAATTCACGTCCGGGTTGCTCCACGAAGACTTCGAGTTCACGCCCCGTGCCTATTGCCTGGCCCAAAGGATATCTTACGTCAACGTCTGCGCCTATTACTATTTAGTCAGAGAGGAGAGCATCATGACTGCCCAAAGCAAACGGCGGCAGAAAGCCAGCGACATGCTCCGCATCTGCGACGCGCTCTACAACTTTGCCAAGCAGCATCTCGCAGAAGGCTCAGAAGCCCATAAGGCAATGACAAGGAAAATTAATTTTGCCTTCTCCCAATCATTGCGCAACTATTCTCGCGATGTTTTCAGCCTTGACGAATATCGGCGCAAACCGTATTATCCCTTAGATGTCAGCGTTGAGGGTGAACGCAAATGGCGGCTCAAATACCGCCTCGCTAACCTCTCGCTGCCGCTCTATCTGCTGGTCCATAAATGGGTAAAAAGATGACATATCGCTCTAAGCGCACCGCCCTCGCCGTGCTTGTCCTCCTCGCCGCAATTATTTGCGCCGAATTGTTTTGTCGGTTCGCGCTCGGCATGTGCGATGCGCCGCTGTTTAGGAGCGATGCCGACTACGAATATATTCCGCAGGCCAATCAAGACCGATACCGCTTCTTCTGCCGTTACCGCACCAATGCCTACTGCCAGCGCAGCGAAGCACCCGATACCACTAAGAAGCGCATCTTGGGACTGGGCGATTCTGTGCTCTACGGTGGCACGTCGATGGATCAGGACTCTTTGGCCACTACGCTTTTCTCACTCGAAACGGGCATGCAGATGCTCAACGTCAGCGCGGGCAGCTGGGGTCCCGACAACTGCGCCGCCTATCTGCGCAAGCACGGCACGTTTGGCGCATCGGCCATGGTGCTGGTTTGCAGCAGCCATGATGCCTACGACGTGATGACCTTTGCACCCGTTGTCGGGGTTTATCCCACATTTCCCGACCGCCAATATAAGTGTGGCTTGTGGGAATTGCTCGACAGGTATCTCGTTCCGAAAATGAAATTTTGGTATTATAGCATCGCCGGCCCTGCCGACGCGCCAGCCGTACAATATGCCGACCCCGATGCGCAAGTCGCCCGCCGAGCCGCCAACCGGCAGGTTTTACAGAAAGGTCTGCGTTTCAATCCCGGTTTTGATGAATTGAAACACATTGCCGATTCATGCGGCATTCCCTTCGCCATATATCTGCACACAGAGACAGGCGAACTGGCAGCCGGGGCATACAACGATATGGGGAAGGAGATTATTCATTGGGCCGACACCGCCGGAGTGCACCTGGTAGAAGGCATATCGACAGAAACAGCTGATATGTATCGCGACTGCATCCATCTCAACGGAAAAGGGCAGCGCCATTTGGCAGACGAACTTAAAAAGATTATAGTCTTATGATGCCATTACTCTTAACAGCCAGCATCGACACCCGAGGCATGCGCGGCGCGATGTTCTCTGCAGAAGAACGCGAGCGGATGTACGTAGACACCCTTAATTTCTATATCTCTGAATTTGAGAAACGGCAGTTGCGGACTTCCCCGCGGGTTGAAATCGAGTATATCGCGCTCCCTGCGGAGCGTTTCGTCCAGGAAAAGGGAAAGAGCTACAACGAACTACTGATGATGGACCTGGCGATAGAAAAGTCTGATTTCATCGCGCGGGCAGGGCGTTTTTTCAAACTCACGGGCCACGGGCATGTGGGCGAAAGCCGCTACTACGCCGTTTCCACCGATTTCTGGGTCTCCCATTTCAGGGGACGGTATGAAGAGATGAACGATTACGAAGGGCGCATTGTGGAAAATCTGATTTTGGATGTTATCCGTGCCACGAAGTCCGAACCTGGCGTTCATTGCCGCTACCGCAAGCAGGCGCGTTTCACGGGAAGTGGCGGTCACACGCTTGGCAACGGTTCTGCCTTTTTCCACAGTACCGACAATGACTCCTTTGCCATACGCGCCAAGTTGGGCGTGCGTCAACTCATTCGCTGGACGCTCCCTTGGCTTTGGCTTTAACTAGTCCACTAATTTTTTTGCCCACTAAATATTATTATTATCCACGGAGTTTTTTGCCCACGAATCACACGAATCTACACGAATTTTCCTGTCCTTCCTTGTATTAATGGCGACCTGTTCGGTCGCACGAATCACACGAATTTAACGCAGCCGAAAATCTTTAATGCAATCACATTGAATTAGTGAAAATTCGTGCGACCGAACAGGTCGCCATTCTAACGCAAAGCAATGAATTCGTGTAAATTCGTGTGATTCGTGGGCAAAAAAAATCCTCGTTCGTGGGCATAATCTAACTTAATCCATACCAGCACGTGAACATTCTGTTTTTCCAAAATATCGTCTCCCCCCATCAGATGCCCTATATCTCCTGCCTGCCCGGTATGCCAGGCGTGGACAACGTGATTGTCATCGTCCCCGAAACAAACATCGCGGAGCGCAGCGCACTGGGTTGGAAAACAGACAATCTATTGGTAGACAAAAGAATACAGATAGTTGTTGCACCGAAGATAGAAGACATCAAAGCACTTTTCGCCGCCTACGAAAACCGCGACACGTGGTGCATGTTTTTAGGCATCTCTGCCTTTCCGCCACTCCATGCATGGTTCAAATTGTCCCTTAAATATAATGTGAAGCGCGGCATCATCACCGAACCGCCTTTCGAGTACGGGCACCCCCTGTGGCAGCACGCCGTGCGGTTTTTCCTGAAAGACCTCCGCTACGTGTCCCGCATCAGCAAAATCTTCGTAATGGGCGACCGTCGCCTGGGCTACTATCGGCTGTGGAGCCGCCGCTGGGAGGTCATCCCCTTTATGTATTGCACAGAATGGCGCGAGCGGCAGGCTGCCGCCATGCCCGTAGAAAACGGAAATCGGTTGCGGCTGCTCTACGTGGGCAGCCTCACGCCACGCAAAAACGTAGCCTGCCTACTCAAAGCCTGCATGCTGCTTTCGCCAACTGAGAGAACCCGCCTAAGCATCGGTATAGTGGGCGACGGCGAGCAGCGCGCCATGCTCGAAACCATGGCACTCAGCGAGTCGCTGCGCGGCGTCGGCGTAGAGTTTTTCGGCACGCAACCCATGGACCGCATACCCGACATTATGCAGCAATATGATGCGCTCGCGCTCCCCTCGCTCCACGACGGTTGGGGCGCGGTGGGTAACGAGGCCCTCACCCTCGGGCTTTATTTCCTTTGCTCCGACCACTGCGGTGCACGAATGCTCTTAAACCGCCCAGGCAATGGCTGCACATTCAAGGCGGGCGATGCTGACCACTTGGCAGCGTGCTTACGCCAGACCATCAACCACATCGAAGCCATACGAGAGGGCATCAACGAACGCATCGCCTGGAGCCGGAAAAACATATCGGGACACGCCGTTGCCCAGCGCTTTCTCTCGCATCTAATCTCCAACCCACAGTCATGAGAATACTCCATTATATCCCTTCTATCGACGCAGACTCGGGCGGTGTGGGCGCGTACATGCAGTTGCTGGCAGAGGAATTAGGCACACTCTGCGACCTTCATATCCTCACCCACCCCTCGGGGCAGATGCTTGAGATGAAAAATTGCCACGTGCATCTCACGGAGCTCATCAACAACCCACTCTCTCTCAAAGCACGCCGTCAGTTTATAGAGACCTTGGAAGGCATCAACCCAGATGTATTCCACACCAACTGCTGCTGGCTGCCACAGTCGGCGCGTATGGCTGTTTGGGCCAAGAGCAGGGGCTATAGGGTGGCTTATTCGCCCCACGGCATGCTCGAGCCTTGGATTATGAAGCGCCATTATTGGACCAGGAAACTGCCCGCCATTCTTCTTTATCAACTAAGAGGCATCCGCTGCGCCGACGTTGTCTGCGCCACGGCCGAGAGCGAACGGAAAAACCTCCGTTCTCTCGGGTGGAACGATAGCGTCTGCGTGGTGCCAAACTGCGTTCAAATCAGGGATATTCGCCTCAAATCCTCCTGGAAGCGCACCAAAAACATCCTCTTCCTCAGCCGCATACACGTTAAAAAGGGCATTGAGAACCTCCTCCGCGCAACCGCCGCACTCAAAGACCGCCTCAACGGTTACACCATCACAATAACAGGAATGGGCGAAGAAACTTACATACAGCAACTTAAAGAAACAGCAAAGTCTTACGGCATTGGCCATATCGTACGCTTTTCTGGACCTGTATTCGGAGCGGACAAATGGACGCTCTACCGCAATGCCGACTTCTTTGTGCTCCCCACCTTTTCCGAAAACTTCGGCATCGTGGTGGCGGAAGCCCTGGCTTCGGGCACACCCGTCATCACCACCGAAGGCGCGCCCTGGCAGGAATTGAACTCCTGCGGATGCGGGCGATGGATCGGCATCGGGGCGGAACCGCTAGCGGAAGCCATCGACGCGTTCCTCGACCTTTCGGAAAGCGAACTGGAAACCATGGGGCGCAACGGGCGCAAACTCATCGAAGAACGCTATGCCGCCCCTATGATAGCACGCAAATTTATGTCGCTCTACCGCAGCCTCGCTGCAATTCACTAAATGAAAATGATACCAAAGCAATATCCCGGCCGCGTCACGCGGAAGACGAAAGCCCTGCGCCTCCTGTGGGTCATTGTCTCATGCCTGCTGTTCCGCCCCTTCCCCACCCGCCTCTTTTGGCCGTGGCGGCGTTTGATCCTATGCGCCTTCGGGGCACGCGTCCACCGCGAGGCGAACGTTTACAGCAGCGCAGAGATATGGGCGCCTTGGAACCTTGAGATGGAGCGCGGCGCCTGCCTCGGCCCCCACACCGTGTGCTACAACCAAGCCTTAGTGCGCCTCGGCCAGTGCGCCACCGTGAGCCAGCACTGCTACCTCTGCACGGCGGGTCATGACCCTCTCCGCCCCAACACGGCCGAGGAGGGATTGATCACGGCAGGCATAGCGCTCGAAAAGGGCGCGTGGGTGGGCGCCCGCGCCTTCATCGGCATGGGAGCGATGATAGGCGAAGATGCCATCGTGGGTGCCAACGCCGGCGTGTACAAGGATGTTGCACCCCGCACTATCGTGGGCGGCAATCCCGCGCGACTGATTAGAGAGCGCCGTTAGGTTTTATAGTTGTATTCCAAAATTCATTACAGCAATCGTCAAACATTCTTTGAGTAGGCTTCTGCAAGTGGTAGTCTATATCCGTTGGTATTGGCGGCTTTACGATACGG
>SFPF01000122.1 GCA_004552155.1 Bacteroidales bacterium | reverse complement strand
TAGTTGGTGGTTTTTGTCATGCTTCCTCCTGTTTTTTACGCCCTGCGATCAGGGCAAGGTTTGTTTTCAAGCCGCCCCGCCGGGGGCGGCCGATGGTGTATGATTCAGTTTTTCGTGTAAAATTCCGAGGTTTCCGCCGGTTTTATGATTTTTTCTTACGGCGAAAATATCTCGAATCACTTGTAAGAGTGATTCGCCGGTTTGGTGTCCGTCCGCGTGCAACGCGGGCAAAAAAATTTTCCGGCTTGACATTTTCGCCCGCCGGGTTATAATGAAGATAGCAAGGGACGCTGCGACAAGCGGTCGACCCGATTAGGATTTTTCTAAAATGCTTTTAGAAAACCGTCACCGTGCCGGGTGGCGGTTTTCGCGTTTCGCGCTTGACAATCGCGCGCGCCGCGGCTATAATGAAAACAGAAAGGGACACTGCGACAAGCGGTCGGCCCATTCAAATGAGAAGTTTTCTAAGCGAACTTAGAAACCGTCACTTGGCCGAGTGGCGGTTTCTGCTTTTCACAATGATCGTCACGGTGAACCGTCCGATATGTAGTGTGATCCGCATGGTCTCACCCCCTTTCGGGTGGTGTGGCCGACCGCCTGCCGTCTGTGCAGCGTCTCTCAATACGATTGTACCATACCACGTAAAAAAGTCAAGCCCTCCCGATCGGGAGGGCTTGCTGCGTTTACGCAGTTACTTGCTGAACTTGGTGAAGAGCATGACGATCAGCGTGATGAGCGCCATGACGGCGAAGATGCCGAGCATCCCCTGCCACAGGATCGTGAGCGCTGCCTGCAAAGCTGTCATTTCCGTTCCTCCTTACTTCAAGAGCTGCGGCACGAGGTTCAGGATCATGCCGCCCGCGAGGACGCTTGCGATCTGCCCGGCGACGTTCGCACCCACCGCGTGCATCAGCAGATGGTTCTGCGGATCGGCCTCAAGTCCCATCTTCTGAATGACGCGCGCGGACATCGGGAACGCCGAAATGCCTGCCGCGCCGACCATCGGGTTGACCTTCTTCTTGCTGAACAGGTTGAGGAGCTTCGCGAACATCACGCCCGCGATGGAGTCGAACACAAAGGCGACAAGACCGAGCAGCATGATTTTCAGCGTGTCGGGATTGACAAACTGGTCGGCGCGCATGGAGAACGAGATCGTGATGCCGAGCAGCAGCGTGATGAGGTTCGCCAGCGTGTTCTGCGCGGTCTCGGAGAGACGGTCAAGGCAGCCGCACTCGCGCAGGAGGTTACCGAACATCAGGAAGCCGACGAGCGAGACGGACATCGGCGCAATGAAGCCCGCGATGATGGTCACAAGGATCGGGAAGCAGATGCGCAGCGTGCGCGAGACGTTCTTGGGGTTGTAGGGCATCCGGATGCGGCGCTCTTTTTTCGTCGTCACGAGCTTGATGGCGAAGGGCTGAATGATCGGCACGAGCGCCATGTAAGAGTACGCCGCGACGGCGATGGGGCCGACATAACTCGAGTGCAGCACCTGCGAGACGAGGATGGAGGTCGGGCCGTCCGCCGCGCCGATGATGCCGATGGAAGCGGCGTCCGCGAGGTCGAAGCCGAGCAGGACGGCAGCGACCATGGTGAAGAAGATGCCGAACTGCGCCGCCGCGCCGAAGAGCAGCATCTTGGGATTTGAGAGCAGCGGGCCGAAGTCGATCATCGCGCCGATGCCGATGAACAGCAGCAGCGGCAGCGCTTCGCTGGCCTCGATGGTTGTCTCGAAGAGCCACTGGATGATGCCCTGGCTCTCGCCGATGCCCTCGACCATCTGGTTGAGGACGCCGGAGCTCGGCAGGTTGACGAGGATGGCGCCGAAGCCCATCGGCAGCAGCAGCGCGGGCTCATAGTCCTTTTGGATGGCGAGGTAGATGAGCGCGAAGCCCACGAGGTACATCACGCCCTGCTGCCACGTCACGGCTCGAAAGCCGTCAAGCAGAAAGCTCATAAATGCAACACACTCCTGTATCATAGAATTGGTTTTGGGAAAAGAAAAAGACTCTTACCGTCGGACGGCTGCAAAGACGTCTTCGGTAAAAGTCTCGCCATTTCATGAGCGGACCGGGGGCGCAGCCCCGTGATGACGACCCGCCCGACGCCGCAGCGGCGTTGGCTACTCCCTTATTCCTCTCGGTATCATAGCATACGAAGCGTCCTGTGTCAAACCAATTATTGCCGTTTCGTAAACTTTTTTGCGCCCTCTTTACTATTTAGGCGAAATCATATAGAATAAAAGCAATTTTGATAGAAAGTGTGATGGATCTTGCAGAATTTCATTTATAAGCTTCGCTGCGCGATGGCGCGCTTCATGTACGGTCGAAACGGCGCCGACCAGCTCTGCTGGGCTTTGTTTATCGCTGAGTTGGTGCTCAGCCTGCTGCCCGCCTTGGTGCCGGGGCAGGCATTTGCCGCCTTTATCCACTATACCACGCTCTTTTTGTGCGTATATCTGCTGTTCCGTATGTTCTCGCGCAACCTCGAAAAGCGCCGTGCGGAAAACGCAAAATTCATGCAGTGGTGGGGGCCGAAGCAGAGCGCCCTGCGCGGAGCGAAGGCCCGCCGCGCCGACAAGGAACACAAATATGTGAAGTGCTCCTGCGGCACCTATTGCCGTGTGCCGCGCAGCGTCGGAACGGTCGAATTGACCTGTCCGAAGTGCGGAAAAAAGCGGATCGTGAAGACCTGAAAATGAGTCCTTTTGAAAAAAGCGCCGAAGGGCGCTTTTTTGTACACTTTGACGATCCGTTTTGTTCAAAACCGCCCATGTCTACCCGATGTCTACCCGCCGAAACGCCTGGGGCGCAAGGGCTTGCTGGTTTTCCGAGAGGGGCGCCGTCTACCCTTCCGTCTACCCATTTTTTCGCGCCGATTCTTGAAACGCCTGCCATTGCTGCGAAAATTTTTGAAATTTCCGAAAATGTATGGGGGTACGATATTGATACTCTATCAGCGAGGAAAAAACTGAGATAGGAGTATGCACTATGAAATACGTAGTAAAAATGGACTATTGCACGATGGCTTTCACTTCTGGTACTTGCTCGCTTCAAGCTCTTTCTAATTGCTTGGCTGGTGATACTGATTTGCATTGGGTGCAGATTTATAATTCGGAAAAGAGTCCATATCATTTTTTCGTGTAAAATTCCGAGGTTTCCGCCGGTTTTATGATTTTTTCTTACGGCGAAAGCACCTCGAATCACTTGTAAGAGTGATTCGCCCGTTTGGTGCCCACTTATGTGCAACGAGGGCAAAAAAATTTCCGGCTTGACATTTTCGCCCGCCGGATTATAATGAAGATAGAAAGGGACGCTGCTGTATCGGCAGTTAGCCCTCAAAAATCAACACAGGTTTATCTATGTTGACCGCTCGGGTGCTAGCCGGGCGGTCAACACGCTTTTGGGGCTATGTAGATCATGACCGCAAGGATCACGATGAAGCATATCGCGAAACGCAGGGCTCGCGCCCGGCGCCCGTTTCCCATCTGCATCACCCCCTTTCGCAAGGGAGTGGCTAACCG
>SFPF01000121.1 GCA_004552155.1 Bacteroidales bacterium | reverse complement strand
CGAAATAATCGGGCAGGACCGTGCTTTCAACTCCGACCGCTCTCGTTATATAATTCTTTTGGGGATGATGCTTTAATTCTTCTTTGCTTATTTCCCCGTTTTCATACATTCTCATGACCATGGTGTGGTCTTTTGTTATCTGGTGTATATTTTCTCCAACAAGATATGCTCTTGAATCGCCTTCGCTTACAACGTGAAGCTTGTTTCCTGTTCTCAGAGCAAGAACGCCTTGAATTTGTTCAAGCCCGCTTCCATTGCAAAGCACCCGCCTGCGGCGGCTGCGGCAGCTGCAACCTGCCGGGCGGCAAGTCGGCGGTGGAAACCTTTGCCGATTATATCGACGGCAAAACGGAGTTTTCAGCAATCGCCTCAACGATTTGGAAAGGGGTACATTGATTAGGAATTAAATACCGACCAATCATCTAAACAAATGCCCGCGACTTACTCTTACCGACAGATTTGGCACATAGCCTATCCCGTGCTGATAGGCACGCTGATGGAGCAGCTCATAGGCCTCACCGACACCGCTTTCCTTGGGCGCGTGGGCGAAGTGGAACTCGGGGCGGCAGCCATCGGCGGCATCTTCTTCGTGGCCATTTTCATGATAGGTCTCGGGTTTAGCACTGGGGCTCAAATCCTTATGGCGCGGCGCAACGGCGAGGGCAACCACATGGCCGTGGGGCATCTGTTCTACCACAGCCTCGGCTTCCTGCTCGCGCTCGCCGTGGTGCTCTTCTTCCTCACCCGCGCGTGCTCCCCCTGGCTGTTGAGCCATATCTTGCAGTCGGAGCATGTTTGCGCCGCCGCGCTCGACTATCTCAACGCCCGCGTATTCGGTTTTTTCTTCGCCTTCACGGCCATCATGTTCCGCTCGTTTTATGTGGCAACCACCAACACGCGGATGCTCACCGCCAACTCCCTCGTGCTCGTGGCGAGCAACATCGTGTTCAACTATATCCTGATTTTCGGCCATTGCGGCATGCCTGCGCTCGGCATACAGGGCGCGGCGATTGGATCGGTGCTTGCCGAAGCCGTGTCGATGGTATACTTCATTGCCTACACCTGCGTCAAGCTCGACAGCCGGCGCTACGGACTGAACCGCCTGCCGCGACTGCGACTGAACAGCCTGATGCCCGTGCTGCGCCTCTCGGTATGGACCATGATACAAGACTTCATTTCGCTCTCCACGTGGTTCATCTTCTTCCTCTCAATCGAGCACCTGGGCGAAACCTCACTGGCGGTGTCGAACATTATCCGCAACATTTCCTCCTTCCCCTTCATGGCCATCATCGCGCTCTCGTCCACCTGCACCAGCCTTGTGAGCAACCAGATAGGGAGCGGCGATATGGACGGCGTGTCTGTAACCATCAGCAAGACCATACGCCTCACGGCGCTGCTCATCGCGCCCTTGCTCCTCATCGCCTCATTAGTGCCAGAGGCCGTGCTGCGCGTCTTCACCGACGACAGCGCGCTGATAGCCGCCGGCATCGCGCCACTCTACGTGCTATTCGCCTCCTATATCTTCACCATCCCCTCGCAAATCTACTTCCACGCCGTGTCGGGTACGGGCAACACGGGACGCGCCCTCGTGTTTGAAATCATATCCCTGACTTTTTACACGGCCTTCGTCTTCATCGTCGTGTTCAGCCTCCGCGCCCCGCTCTACGTGTGCTGGTGCAGCGAGTTTGTCTACGGCGTCCTATCGCTCGCCCTGAGCTACGCCTACATGCGCAGCGACCGCTGGAAGCATAAGCGCATATAAGGCATGTTCGTTTTTTTCTGCCACGATTTTTTTCACAAACTTCATATTAAGGGGCGCTCCTTGAATTCGTGAGATTCGTGCGACCGATCAGGTCGCCATTTAATTCATTGCAAACGCTTCGTGTAGATTCGTGTGATTCGTGGGCAAAAAAATTATTCCCACCAATCTGTCAAAGCGAATTAATCGACCCCACCTTAACTTTGCAAATGCCCATTTGCTTACTATAAAAACATTCTGTAATTTTGCAACTGGAATTTTTTTTAGACAATATATACAATATATTATAAGATGGCAACTCCTAAAATAATCCTTACGGGCGACCGCCCGACCGGCCGCCTGCACATCGGGCACTACGTCGGCTCGCTCCGCAACCGCGTGGCCTTGCAGAACGAGAGCGGATATGAAAAGATGTTTGTGTTTATCGCCGATGCCCAGGCACTCACCGACAATATCGACAACCCCGAGAAGGTGCGGCAAAACGTGATTGAGGTGGCACTCGACTACCTCGCCTGCGGCCTCGACCCCGAGCGCGTCACGCTCTTCATACAAAGCCAAATCCCCGAGCTCTGCGAACTTTCGTTCTACTTCATGGACCTCGTGAGCGTGAGCCGCTTGCAGCGCAACCCCACCGTGAAGACGGAAATACAGATGCGCGGCTTCCCGCCGACATCGCCGCCTTCCGCGCCACCACCGTGCCCGCCGGCGAGGACCAGAAACCGATGATTGAGCAGGCCACGGAAATCGTGCGCCGCTTTAACAATATCTACGGCGAAACGCTCGTCGAGCCGGAAATTCTCCTGCCCTCCAACGCCGCCTGCCTGCGCCTGCCCGGCACCGACGGCAAGGCGAAGATGTCGAAGAGTCTCGGCAACTGCATCTACCTCTCCGACGATGCCGACACGGTGCAGAAGAGCGTCATGTCGATGTATACCGACCCGACGCATATCCACGTGAGTGACCCCGGGCACCTCGAAGGCAACACGGTGTTCACCTATCTTGATGCCTTCTGCCGCCCCGAGCACTTTGAGCGCTACCTGCCCGACTATCCCAACCTCGACGAACTCAAGGCACACTACCAGCGCGGCGGTCTGGGCGACATGAAGGTGAAGCGTTTCCTCGCCAATATCATGCAGGAACTCCTCGAACCTATCCGCCAACGCCGCCAGGAATTTGCGCAGGACATTCCCGCCGTCTACGACATGCTGCAAAAGGGCTGCGCCGATGCCCGCGCCGTAGCAGCAGCCACGCTCGATGACGTGCGCCGCGCCATGAAGATCAACTATTTCGACGACGCCGCACTCATTGAAGAACAGGCCAAGCGATTTGCCGCGGAAAAATAACCTTTCGTTTTCAACAGACGTTTTCTCGCCATGGCAGAGTATTCAAGCGAGCTTGAACTCTGCTCATTTGGCTTAACGAAAACCTTTCCTTATAGGAAATTAGGGCAAAAACGCCGCCAATGCTTTGTTAAACAAATTTTTATTCCTAAATTTGCAACCCGTACGCCGAAAGCGCACATAAAAAGCACTACGGAATAACAAACAAAACAGCATAAACGACAATGAAAAGAACATTTCAACCGCACAACCGCAAGAGAAACAACAAGCATGGCTTCCGCCAGCGTATGTCAACCGCCAACGGTCGCCGCGTATTGGCAGCCCGTCGTGCAAAAGGTCGCAAGAAACTCACCGTTTCTGACGAAATCCACGGCAAGAAATAAGCCTGCGTCTACTTGCGATTAAGATTAAAAAGAGAGACTGTGTCAAAATTGGCGCAGTCTCTTTTTTATTCTACAAAGTGCAGAAAGCCAAGCACGACATTTAAGACCGAGTTTTCGGGCTCATATTGGATTGATAAAACACCTTTATTCCACAAACGTCCAGCGCACCGCCAACTGATTGTCCGACACTTGCCGCCCGCCGGCCAGCAGGCTGTATTTCGCGGCGAACTCGCCGCCCACGGGTGATACCGAAAGCCGAAGGCTGTGGGTGAAGAGCGAAAAATCGTAGGTACCCTCGGGCGTGGCGTAAGGCATCGGCAGCAACCTGCCCTCCACGAACGTCATGCGCGAACGCACCTGCCCCTTGCGGTGAAGGTCGGCAATGCTGTCGGAGAGCAACAGTTGCGCCTCGCCCTCATTCTCGGCTTCCGCATAGCGCAGCAACAGGCCGTCGCGGTCGATCACCGCCGTGCCCGCGCTTTCCGTGACAATCACGTCTTCGCCGTTTTCTGTCTGCGCCGCGAGGCGCGTTTCAACTTTTATTCTTTTCAACATGTCTTGTTTGTTACGCCTTGGTGGGAAAAAAAGTCTGAAGAATAATCATTTAAGTTCCTCAGGCGCGTGGTGCTTGTTGTTTATTTCCATGGCAATGCGAGCAAGCCTCTTGTGCCTTATTCAAAAGCAATTACGGCACATGTTCCGCGTTCGCATTTCAGTTCGATGTAATATTTGTTATCATCCTCATAGACAAGGGTCGTGAGTTCTTCGCCCTGACGTGCTGCTACTTTATATTCTATCCTGACCCGTTTGATATTGAAGTCAGAAGGAATTAACTCCTGAGCGATACGGATGTAGCAGCAGTTGTTCATGTGGTGATTGTAATCAATGTCATCACGTGTGACAACGACAGGAGCGCATACTGTCGGCTCTGCTTTTGGCACGCGTATGCGACGGTCACAATATTCCATCGGGTACTTTTCGTCCGTGGTCAACGAGTCGATCATCTCTTGTGGCAGAGGACTCAGCTTAGCTGTCTGTAAGTCTATGAATGCTCCCATGCTGTAGCTCACGTAACATGGTTCACCTTGTTCATCACGGATGATGTCGTTACGGAATCCGAAGAGTGGCTTGCACTCATAGACACTTGTTGATATTGTCAGTTTCTCGCGGAGTGCCGGCACTCGTATGATGTCAACCTGACGTGCAGCCAATAGCTGAGCACGATGCTCCTTCTCAAAGACCTCTTTAGCGTATGGCTCTGAATCTATCCAGAGATCATCGCAGTCGTGCATCATCTGAAAAGCGGAGAATAGTTTCAGTTGCTTATTCTCATCAACCCTTGTTGGGGTGCATTGTTCTTCTATCTGATACATTTGGCTTTCGATTTTTGTTCTATATGCTGAAAAACATCTGTCTCTAACAAACCGCATTCTTGCTGACCAGAGGGCTAAGAATCCGTAGCAAACGACTTCATAAACAATTTTTCAAGTATATGGGTGCTCACCCTCCCCAAGATCTTATTAATCAGGAAACAAGGAAGATGTCAAACAAGTCTGTTCCACCGCCATTTTTTTGTATGTTATCATCAGATCCGGATGTTCAACTTCGGAAGGTAAAAACCTTTCTTTTCCTTTCTATGGATAATTGTCATGAGAATAGCTTGGATAGGATTTTTATGCTAAGTCCAAATGGTTCGCGTCGCCGAATGCTTCGTCTTATCATTTGTTGCTGATAAACCTTATGGCATCTTTGACCGCTCTGTCAAAAGCCCTGTCCTGTCCGGGAACTGTGATGAAAAGATGTACGGCTCCTTTATATTCTATCCGCCGTATCTTTCCGCCCATCCTTCTGGAAAGATTCAATCCTTGGTCGCGCAGAATGTCCCTTTCTGCAGCAATGAGCAGGGTGCGCGGAAGCATGTTCAGCTCTTCATCGCTACATAGGCCTACGCTAATGGCAGGGCAGCGATTGTCGGCATTGATGGTGTAAGCCCTATTGAAAGCCTCCATGATTTCAGCATCCAGGCCAAATCCTTTGCCATATTTCTTCCATGATTCCGAGCCATCGTCAAAAGCCATCGTCACGGGGTAGAACAGGAGCAAGGACTCTATTTTGCCGCGGCATGATTCAGACAAAGCAGTGGCCAAAGCAAGGTTGCCGCCCGAACTGTCACCGCCAATGGTAATGTGGCTGGCATCAATATGCAGTTCTGCAGCATGGGCGATGATGTAATTGACGGCCGCGGTGCAATCGTTCAGGCCTTCGGGATAAGGATGCTCCGGAGCCAAGCGATAGTTGAGGGCTATGACTCTCATCTCGCCTGATGCTGCCAGGGCATCGCAGAACTTTCCACAGCTGTTGATACTTCCAAAAGTCCAGCCTCCTCCATGCAGATACAATAAGGCAGGAAGGCGTTGGCCTTGACTCCCCTTGGGCTCATAAAGGCGCATGGCTGGGGTAATCATCCTTGTTTCCACATGGTCGGAATACTTGGGCGGCGCGTTCCG
>SFPF01000008.1 GCA_004552155.1 Bacteroidales bacterium | reverse complement strand
TGTCGTATTTCTGATTGGTGGCGACAAGGTCTCCGCCCAATCTCTCGTCGATGTTGACGCAGGAAACGATTCCCAGGGCCATCATCGCTGCTATGCAGAATCTCTTCATTTTTTACAACTGTTGGTAGAATTCGTCATATTCCCTGGCGTAGGTGCCGTTCTCCATCGATTCCGCGTTGAAGTCGAGAGTCGGGACGTCGAGCCCCTTGCAGTAGCCGACCAGGTCGGAGCTGACTGCGGAGTCGCCTATGATGACGCCGTCGGAATACATTGCGGCCAGTTTCGCAAGATTTGTGCCATCGGGATCTTCAGGGAGAGGCACATCGTCCGGGGATATGCCGCCGAACAGGATGGTGTCCTTGAAAGAAGCCCCGAATTTCTCTTCGGATATGTCGTTGTACAGTGTCGTCACGATCCTGCTGTCCGCGAAAATCGGATCGGCCTTGTAGACCTTCTTGAGGTAGAGGGGAATCAGGTTGGTGATCCAGCCCTGACAGTGGATGACGTCAGGAGCCCAGCGGAGTTTCTTGACGGTTTAGAGGACGCCCCTTGCGAAGAAGACCGCTCTCTGTCCGTTGTCCTCGAAAAACTTGCCGTCGGTGTCGTAAGTCATCTGTTTGCGTCGGAAATAGTCTTCATTGTCGATGAAATACACCTGCATTCGGGCCGCCGGCAAAGAGGCGACCTTAATGATTAGAGGGTGATCCGTGTCGTCGATCACGATATTCATTCCCGAGAGACGTATCACCTCGTGCAACTGGTTGCGGCGTTCGTTGATTATTCCCCAACGGGGCATAAACGTTCTTATTTCCGCGCCGGCATCTTGTACGGCAGGCGGCAACTCGCGTCCCGTCGCGGCCATAGGGCTTTCGGGAACGTAGGGCTTCATCTCCTGAGTGATGAATAATACTTTCTTGGACATTATTACGGTTTTGATTATAGCAAAGCGCCTACTCGGTTAAATTGAGTTTAGCTTGTGCCACGTTGACTATATTATAGGGAAAATTGCGCTTTGCCTATGTTTCCGCTTGCAAAGTTACGATTTTTTTTCGTTTGATGCCCGCCGTAATTCTCCGTTAAGCCGTGCATTTTGTTAAAAAATCGGTTTTTCTGCGTTTTTCATACGTGATATGTGGTAAATTATCTGTTATTTTGCACCCCGAAACCGTTAAGGCGATACATATTATATATATAATGTGTAAGTAAACAAGTTTACGAGTAAACGAGTAGACGAGACATGACTTCATCAGCAACAACATTCATGTCTTGTTTGCATGTCAACTCTTTTACTTGTCTACTAAGAATAAATTTATGATGAATATTCTTACTACTCAAAGCGACATGCGTGCGGCAATGGCAGCACTGCGTGCCGGCGCCAATCTCAAAGTGGGCCTTGTGCCTACCATGGGCGCGCTCCACGAGGGACACGCCTCGCTCGTAAGACGCTCGGTTAAGGAAAACGATGTAACCGTGGTCAGCGTCTTTGTAAATCCCACTCAATTCAACGATCCCACAGACCTTAAAAACTATCCGCGCACGCTCGAGGCAGACTGCCGCCTGCTCGACGAACTCGGCGCGGACTACGTGTTTGCCCCCACGCCCGAGGACATATATCCCGAGCCCGACACCCGCGTATTCTCATTCCCGCCTATCGACACCGTGATGGAAGGACCGCGCCGCCCGGGACATTTCAACGGGGTGTGCCAAATTGTGAGCAAACTTTTCGACATCGTCAACCCTGGTGCGCCACCTGCGCCTTTCCCTGGAAATCGTTTCCTGCCCCATCGTGCGCGAACCGAGCGGCCTCGCGCTTTCCTCGCGCAACACGCTGCTCTCGCCGGAAGAAAAGGTCACGGCGGTGAATATCTCCAAAACGCTCTTCGCCGCGCAGGACTTCGCCAAGACGCACACCGTGGCAGAGACGCACGACTACGTAGTCTCCACGCTCAATGCCATAGAAGGGCTTGAGGTGGAATACTTTGAAATCGTGGACGGTACGACGCTGCAAAGCGTCCGTTCGTGGGACGACGCGCCCTATATCGTGGGCTGCATCACGGTCTACTGCGGCGCGAAGCCTATCCGCCTGATCGACAATATTTGTTTCAAAAAGTAACCCAACTATTTTTTAGTAAACAAGTAAACGAGTATACAAGGAAATTTTCGTGCAAGCGAGTACAATAAGTTTACTTAAATTGCCGAGCGCAGCCGAAAATCTCAAAGAAACAAGACAAATTACCATATAAAATATAGTTTGCAAAACAAATCTGTCTCGTCTACTCGTTTACTTGTAAACTCGTCTACTAATAAACGAAGATTTATATGTTACTTAGCATCTTAAAGTCTAAAATACATTGCGCCCGCGTCACGGAAGCCAATCTCCACTATATGGGCAGCATCACCATCGACGAAGACCTGATGGATGCCGCCGGACTGGTGGCGGGCGAGCATGTCCACGTGGTGAACAACAACAACGGCGAGCGCATCGAGACTTACGTCATTCGCGGCCCGCGCCGCACGGGCTGCATCTGCCTCAATGGCGCGGCTGCCCGCAAGTTTCAGCCCGGCGACGAGGTGATTATCATGGCCTACGCCGCCATGACGCCCGAAGAGGCCGCAACTTTTGAGCCGAAAATCGTGTTTCCCGACGGCGCAAACAATAACAGCCTCGACTAATCTGCTTTAATCTAATACTAAGAACATGACTCTCCGCCGTTTCTCCCGGCGGCTCATCGCCGGCTTGCTACTCACGTTAGCAGCCGCTCCGATACGTGCCGCCTCAAAGGTGCCGCCGTTCATCCCAATGCCAAACAGTTTTGTGCAGGATGCCGCAGCACCTTTTGTTATTTCTGCGCCCTGCCGCCGATGCGCTGCGCCGCGTGCTTAAAGAGCGCACGGGCATGGACATCGCCCTGAGCCCGAAAGGCGCGAAAGGCAGCATCACGCTCGCCGTCGACACCGCCCTCCATGGCGCCGAGCACTATCGCGTAGAAGTTTCTAAGAAGGGACTGACCATTACAGGCGCAACGCCAGCCGCCGTGTTCCGTGGCGTGATGACGCTCAACCAGCTGCTGCTCGCCGATCCGCACGAAGCAGAACGCGGCCGCATTCCTGCCGTAAAAATCGACGATGCTCCGCGCTTCGCCCTGCGTGCACTGATGATTGACCCTGCACGTAACTTTTTGCCTGTCAAGGATGTGAAGCGGTTTATTGAAGTAATGGCAAAATATAAGTATAATGCTTTGCAGTTGCACCTAACCGACGACCAAGGCTGGCGCATCGCGTTGAAATCATATCCGCAACTTGCGAGCCCGCAGTCGTATTCCGCCGCCGATATCCGCGAGATCGTGGCATACGCCGCCGAGCATTATATCGACGTGATACCCGAACTCGACATTCCCGGCCATACAGCCGCCTTCTTGTCTGTATATCCCGAACTGGGTTGCACGCACTTGCGAAACGCGCCGATTAAGGTGGGCGAGACAGTGAACCGCATGCTCTGCGCTGCCAACGACACGGTCTATACGGTCTACAATCAAATCCTCCGCGAAGTTGCCGCGCTGTTTCCGTCCCCGTATATCCATCTCGGCGGCGACGAGGCGGCTGTCCCCACCAACTGGGAGCAGTGTCCGCGCTGCCGTGCCATGATGGAGCAGAAAGGATATAAGCGGGCTTCGCAACTGATGATTCCCTTCTTCGAGCGCATACTCTCCTCCGTGCGTGCCACGGGCAAAAAACCGATTATGTGGTGCGAACTGAATAACATCTACCCGCCCGCTGATGACTACCTTTTCCCTTATCCGCAGGACGTTACGCTCGTTAGTTGGCGCGGAGGTCTAACGCCAACCTGCCTTTCGCTCACAGCGCAAAGCGGACATAAATTGATTATGGCGCCCGGCGAACACGCTTATCTCGACTACCCGCAAATGCACCACGACCTGCCGGAATATAACAACTGGGGAATGCCCATCACCACGCTTGAACAGGCCTATCGCTTCGACCCCGGCTACGGCCGCACGGCAGAAGCGCAGGCGCACGTTTGGGGCGTGATGGGCACGCTTTGGGCAGAGGCGATGCCCGACATAAACCGCGTGACCTACATGGCTTATCCCCGCGCCTTGGCCCTGGCAGAGGCGGGCTGGACGCAGATGGAGCACCGCGATTGGGCAGACTTCACGCAGCGCCTCTATCCAAATCTCGACGAACTTATGCGCCTCGGCATTTCCTTCCGCGTCCCGTTTGAACTATCTGGTAAGTAGGATTATCTATCACTTAAGAAAACCATTGCTGTCTGCGCAGACATTTTTTCCTGTCTGCGCAGACTTTCTTTATTATCACGGAGATATTTTTCAGTGTCTGCCTGATATTTTTTATTACAAACTTTGTAACGGCCGTTACAAAGTTGCTAACACATGTTACAAACTTTGTAATACATGTTACAAACTTTGTAACAAACATTTTCTTATTGGAGGGTAAAAAATATCTTGCTGACAGCAAAAAATATCTCCGAGCAAATAAAAAATTGCTCGGAGATAATCGGTGTGTCCATATAGGATAATACGAAAAAGCAGGCACAGCGTAGCGACGCCGTGCCTGCAACCATCAATTATATCTGGATTATGAAATCCCTATTCTTAGATAAACCAACGGACGTAGTTAAAGTCCTGACGGTAAACCAAGTTCTTGTTCTTCGGGTACATGCGGTAAGCCACTTTGTAACTGCCGGCGAGGTCGATGCTCGTGGTAAGGTGGAACGTGTAGAGGTTGCCTTCGTGTTTCACCACGTCCATGGGGAATACCTCGTGGATCGTGTCCTTGCCGTCGATGCCCGTGGCGAGTACAACGAGGTCAATGCCGATGGCATCGTCGAGACCCTGCTCGTCCACCACGTGCGTCACGCTGAACTCCTTGCCGCTCACAAGCGAAGAGGTCTGCAGGTTCTCGCTGCGCTCGCTGCTAACGACGTTGATGCTGTCCCAACGCTCTGCTACGCTTTCCTTCCAGCTTGCAATCTCTTTGGCGAGGCGGTTGTTGTCGGCCGAGAGGAGTTTGAAGCGGGCGGCTTCCTTGTTGTAGAAGCGATCGTAGTAGTCATCGAGCTGACGCTTCATGGTGTACTGCGGAGCAATCTGTGCGATGGAGTTCTTCACCGTGCGTACCCAAGCGTCGCTGTAGCCGCTGCGGTTGCGTGCGTAGTAAAGAGGAATGATTTCCTGCTCGAGCATAGAGTAGATGGTAGAAGCATCGAGCTTGTCCTGATAGTCTTGGTTCTCGTAAGTGCGGCGGTCGGTCAAAGCCCAACCTGCACCCTCACGGTAACCTTCGTACCACCAGCCATCGAGCACGGAGAGGTTGACAACGCCGTTCATGAGCGCTTTCTCGCCCGACGTACCAGAGGCTTCGAGGGGACGGGTCGGCGTGTTCATCCAAATATCTACACCCGAAACGAGGCGGCGTGCAAGTTGCATGTCGTAGTTGTCGAGGAAGAGGATTTTACCGATGAACTCGGGACGCTGGGAAATCTCGTAAATCTTCTTGATCAAGCCCTGGCCTGCGCCGTCGGCGGGGTGCGCCTTACCTGCGAAGAGGAACTGCACAGGGTAGTCGGGGTTGTTCACAATCTTGGCCAAGCGGTCGAGGTCGGAGAAGAGGAGGTGCGCACGCTTGTAGGTAGCGAAGCGGCGGGCGAAACCGATGAGGAGCGCGTTGGGGTTAATCTTGTCGAGCAGACTTACTACACGCGAGGGATCGCCTTGGATCGAAGTATTTATTGTAAACGGCTTGCCATTCGCGGGCACACCATGTGGGGAAGTGTACGCCGTTGGTAACGTAGCCCACGTGGCTTTCCTCTTCGTGGGGATTGTATTCCTTAAACCATTCGTCATGGGTGCGGATAGCGTGGTTCTTGCGGCCTTCGGGAGGCAGGTAGCCCGGCCAAATGCCCTTGAACATCTGCTGACTCACGCGGCCGTGCAGCCAGCTTACGCCGTTGACTTCCTGACAGGTCTTGCAGAGGAAGGTGGACATGCAGAACTTCTCGCCCTTGTCCTCGGGGTTCGTGCGACCGAGGCCCATGAAGTCGTCCCAAGAGATGCCGAGTTTTTCGGGCACAGAGCCAAGATATTTGTGGAAGAGACCTTCATCGAAATAGTCGTGACCGGCAGGCACGGGCGTGTGTACGGTATAGAGCGAAGAGGCACGCACGAGTTCAAGGGCTTCGTTGAACGTAAGGCCGCTCTGCACGAAGTCTACGAGACGCTGCACGTTGCAAAGGGCGGCGTGGCCCTCGTTGCAGTGGTAAACGTCTTTCTTGATGCCGAGTTTTTGCAGGGCGAGCATACCGCCGATACCGAGGAGGTACTCCTGCTTGATGCGGTTTTCCCAGTCGCCGCCGTAGAGGGCGTGCGTAATTCGGCGATCGTATTCAGAATTCAGTTCATTGTCGGTGTCGAGCAGGTAGAGGGGCACGCGGCCTACGTTGGCACGCCAAAGGGCAGCGTGAACCATGAAGTTGGGATAAGGCACGTCGACAATCACCTGGTTGCCGTCCTTGTCGAGCACGCGCTCAATGGGCAGGCGGTCGAAGTCCTGAGCCTCGTAGTTGGCAATCTGCTGGCCGTCCATAGAGAGCGACTGAGTGAAATAACCATAGCGGTAGAGGAAACCTACGGCTACCATGTCCACATTGCTATCGGAGGCTTCCTTCAAATAGTCGCCGGCAAGAATGCCAAGGCCGCCCGAATAAATTTTAAGCACGTGGTTCAAACCATATTCCATGCAGAAATAAGCCACAGAGGCACGCTTGGCATTAGGCTTTTCAGTCATGTAAGCATGAAAGTCTGCGTACACCTTGTCCATGCGGGCGAGGAGTTCCTTGTCCTTAGAAAGTTCTTTGAGACGGTCGTAGTCGATGCGGCGGAGCAGTTCGATGGGGTTTTTGTCCACCTTCTTCCAAAGTTCCTCGTCAAGAGAGCGGAACAGGGTGCGGGCGTCTGCACTCCAAGACCACCACAAGTTGTGCGCCATCTCGTCCAGTTTTTTCAGAGCTTCGGGCAAGTGGCTTTTTACAGTCACGATTTTCCACGTGGGCTGGTTCGCGTTACTTACTTTTACGTTCATTATTTTGATTGATTTGGTCCGATTAAATCGGAGTTTTAATTATAAAATGATTTCTATTAGAGAGTTGCTTTTTTCAAGGCGAAAGCGTAGGCTTCATAGTAGTGCTTGATGAAATGCTTCCACTGAGCCTTGTCGGCAAGGGCGGCAGCCTTGCGGCGCATGGCATCGCGCTGCTTCTTGTCGGCATTGAGCACGGTTGCGATGGCGGCGGCAACGCCGTCGGCAACGTCGAAATAATTATTATCCGTACGGTGCAGCACGGCCACGCCGTCGGAGAGCGTGCCTTCACGGCCGAGCACTTGATTTACCCACTGGCCGAAACCCGAGAGATCGGTCGTGACGCAGGGCGTCTTGAAGGCGCAGGCTTCGAGCGGCGTGTAACCCCAAGGCTCATAGTAGGAAGGATATACGGCGAGGTCGTTGGCCGACAGCAGGTCGTAGTAAGGCAGGTCGAAGATGCCGTCGTTGCCTTCGAGGTAGCACGGCACAAGCACAGCCTTCACCTTGCTGCCCTTTTCGTTTGTCAGTCCGAGCGACTTCATCGTGCAAAGTATGCGGTCCTCGTTGAGGTTGTAAAGGTCGTGCGTGATGATGGGCAACTCGAGCGGCTCTGTTGCCTGTTCCTTAGAGGTAAGGCGTTCCTGCAAGTCTTTGCGCGGACCGAAGAGCCAGCACGGTACTTCCATCAAGGCGATAACATTGCCTTGATAGTCAGTTGCCTGCAATTTTCTTTCAAGACGCACCAACGCTTCGAGATATACGTCGAAGCCTTTGCAACGGTAGTCGTTGCGCCCGCTTGTAGATACAATCAATGTGTCTTCTGCGAGCGGCTCGCCGGTAAGGGCGGACACAATATTAATAATACGCGTGCGCGCGAGACGGCGGGTCTTTGTAAAGGCTACGCCAACGGGCACAAAGTCATTCTCAAAACCATTCGGCAGCACCACGTCGGCAGGCTTGTCGAGCAGTTGCTTGCACTCGCGGTCGGTGAAAGTGCTCACGGTGGTGAAGCAATCCGCGCCGTGCGCGCTGCACTTTTCTATGCTGTGCTTGGCCTCCATGTTCAACTCGCGGGCCATTTGGTCGCCGTTATAGCCGGAGAACCATTCATAAAGTTCCTTGTTATTGCCTGCTATGGAACGGCCGATGCTCGTGGCGTGGGTGGTGAAAATGGTCGCCACTTCGGGACAATGCTTCTTTAGGAAAAGCATGCCCAAGCCCGACATCCATTCGTGTGCCTGGTAAATCACGCGGTCGGTCTTCTTAAGGCAGTGTTTCACAACCGCTTCTGCAAACAGCCCGGCGGCGTAAGAGAACATCGAAGCCTCGTCGTAGTCGCCATAGGCATTCATAGAGTCAACGCCGAATGCTTCCCAAGCCTCGGCGTAAATCTCATTTTTCTTCTCAAAATAGGGGTGGAAGTCCACGAGCACGGCAACGGGATTGCCAGGCACGAGCCAGCGGCCGATGCGACAGGCCATGCCTTCCTTCTCAGCAGCCTTGCGCCACTTAGACAGGAGTTTGGCATCCTCAGCAAAAAGCGGGTTAGCCTTTTCAGGGGCCACGTCGGGGCCAATAAATATAAGATTGTCGTGGAATTGTTCGCCAAGCGTCTTGGCACGGGAGGAGAGAACAGTATAAATGCCTCCCACTTTATTGCATACTTCCCAACTGGTTTCAAAAATAAAGTCGGGCGTCAAAGAAACTGTTTCCATTCTTATGCTTTGAAATTCGCGTGCAAAGATAATTAAAAAAATTGGAATAAAGCCCTTTACATATATGAGAGGCGCGTTTTGCCTACAAAAAATATCGCGCAACCGCGCATTTTGGAAACTCAAATTTACATTTCAATACATAACGCACGGCCGCCTGACGCTTATCGCAGCAATATTAATAGGGAAAAGATTTGCCGAAGGCGTTTCTCAATCTTCGTTCCAGAACTCCCAAGAAGCCAATGCCTGCAAATGGAGCATTTCGAGCCCGTTCTTCACCGCCGCGCCCTGTGCCCTACCCCGCCGCAAGAACTCCGTTTCGAGGGGATTATAAACAAGGTCGTACAGTAAGTGTTCGGGTGTGAGCAATGCGTAAGATATTGGCGGGCAAGTGCTAACATCGGGATGCATTCCTAAGGGCGTGCAATTCACGATGACCGTGAAGCGGCGCAGCAACTCGGGCGTAAGTTCTTCGTACGTATAGCACCCGGGACGCTTCGTGCGGCTCACCGAAACGGGGCGCAAATTCAGGCTGCGCAGTCCGGCAAGCACGGCTTTCGATGCGCCGCCCGTGCCCAGCACCAAAGCATCGGTGTGAACCCCTGTCCGCAGCAAAGGGCGAATGGACTGCGTGAAGCCGATGATATCCGAGTTATAGCCTTTAAGCCGAGGCGTACCGTCTTCGCGGCGTTGCACGCGCACCACATTTACCGCACTTATCGCCTGCGCCTCAGGCGATAGTTCATCGAGCAACGCAAGAACCTCCTCTTTATATGGTATCGTGACGTTCAGGCCGCGCAACTCCGGCTCCTCGCGCAGCAGTTGCGGCAACGCGCCGATGCTGTCTAACTCATAATTATCATAAACGGCATCAATGCCTTCGCGCTCAAACTTTTCCTTGAAAAAGGCGGCGGAGAAACTATGCCCGAGGGGGCGGCCGATGAGTCCGTATTTCTGCATCTTAGTTACTATTATTTGCAAGCGGTATAGAGTGTGCTCAATCCAAACGTGAAGCGGCGGAACACTACATCGCGGTAGCCTACGCGGCGTAAGGTATCTGCCATCACCTCGCCCTGGGGAAAGGCTTCCATCGTGGCAGGAAGATAAGAGTATGCCTTTTTGTCGTGCGAAATTATCCTGCCTACCGTTGGCATCAGTACATGGGAATAGAGCCAAAACCCTTGCTTCATCGGGAAGCGTGCGGGAGCGGTAAGTTCAATAATCACCAAGCGGCCGCCAGGCCGCAGCACGCGGAGCATTTCGCCGAGGCCCTTGTCGAGGTCTTCGAAATTGCGAATGCCGTATGCCACCGTGACGGCATCGAAACTATTGTCGGGAAAACTCAGATGCAGGCAGTCTTCCTTTGCAAACGTGATGGGTAAAGCCTCGCCCTGCGTCTTCAACTTTTCGCGCGCCACTTGCAGCATGCCGTCGGAGAGGTCGATGCCCACAAGGCTTTCAGGCTGCAGCATCTGCGCAGCGAGCAGAGCGAAGTCGCCGGTACCCGTCGCCACGTCCAGCACGCGCTTCGGTGCATAAGGCATCAGGCTTTCGATAGCCGTGCGCCGCCAGCGGCGGTCAATGCCAAACGAAAGCGTATGATTGAGCAAATCATAAGACGGCGCGATATTGTCGAACATCTGCTCCACCTGCTTGCCCTTAGCCTCGTTGTCGTTGTAGGGCTTTATGGTTTCTTGTTTGTAGGTCATGTTTTTCCAATGTTTTTCCCAAGGTCTCACGCAGCAAGGGCGTATGCAATACGCCCCTTATGCTTTACAGACTGTCGGATGATTCTAATAATTGGGGCGTAAACTGCGAGATTAAAATTTTCACCCCAGCGTAAACAGCCCTTGCGCATCCTTTTCCTGACTTTCCGCAAGGTGCAAACCGTTGAGCCAGTTTTCGGCGGGCATACGCTTCTTGCCTGCAGGCTGCAGGTCGCGGATAATGAGGAAACCATCGGAAAGGGCGAGTTTCAGCACCTTATGCCCGTCGGTCACAAGAGTGCCGGGCGTATAGGCATGGGCGGCAAATTCTTTTTCGGTGCGGAATAGTTTTATAGCCAACGGCTTGCCGCCGATGCTCGCTTCGAGCCACGCGGCAGGATATGGCGAGAGGCCGCGCACGAAGTCGTAGGCACGCTTCACGCCGAGCGCAGTGTCGAGGCGGCAGGTTTCCTTAAATATCTTCGGGGCGGGGCGCAGGGGTTCGTCGGTCATCATCTCCTCTTGCGGAATTGCTTGCACGTTGCCCGCCAATATCATGTCCACGGTTTCTGTCACCACGTCCGCGCCGAGGATCATAAGGCGGTCGTGCACGTCGCCGGCGGTATCAGTGTCGGAAATGGGGACGGGCACGCGGCGGATAACGCGGCCGGTGTCGATGTTGTGGTCAAGGAAAAATGTCGTCACGCCCGTTTCCGTGTCGCCATTGATCACCGCCCAGTTGATGGGCGCGGCGCCGCGATACTGCGGCAGAAGGGCGGCGTGGAGGTTGAACGTGCCGAGGCGCGGGCGGTTCCACACAACTTCGGGCAGCATTCTGAATGCCACCACGATTTGCAAATCGGGCTGCAAGGCGTCGAGGGCTGCGAGGAAGGTTTCATCTTTGAGTTTCTCGGGCTGCAGCACGGGGATACCCTTTTGCAGGGCGTATTGCTTGACGGGCGAGGCTTGCAGCGTGTTTTGATGCCGCCCTACGGGCTTGTCAGGCATTGTTATAACGCCGACCACGTTGTAGCCGCCGCTTACAAGTTTGTCGAGCGCGGCAACGGCGAAGTCGGGCGTGCCCATATATACGATGCGAAGTTCTTTCTTGTCCATATTTATATTATTCTTCTGAAAAATCTTTTATGATTTGCCGGTACAGGGAGTAGAGGCGCGTTTTGGAAACGAAGCCTTCGAAATGCCCTTCGGGATTTACGACGGGCAGAGTGGCGGCTGCTACGCTCTGGAACTTATCCATGACAGACTGCATCGAGTCGTCGGTGCGTAGCAACAGCGTGGGCTTTTGCATGAGTTGCTCTGCCTTGTACATGCGATATAATTCACTGCGGAAGATAATCTTGCGCAGGCTGTTCACGTTGATGATGCCGATGAGGTTGCCCTTGATGTCGGTCACGGCAAAGTGGATAGCCTTTACTTTCGATACGACTTGCACGATTTGCCCGAGGTTCATGTCGGGCGAAATGCGCGGACGGTCGCGCTCTATCACTGCATCGAGCGACATGAGCGTAAGCACGGAGCGGTCTTTATGGTGGGTGAGCAACTCTCCCTTGCGGGCAAGGCGCATGGAATAGATGCTGTGGGGCTCGAAAGTGTGGATCGTGAGATAGGAAGCGGCTGAAACGATCATCAGCGGCAGGAAAAGGTCGTAGCCACCCGTGAGTTCTGCGATGAGAAAGACGCCCGTGAGCGGTGCGTGGAACACGCCGCTCATCACGCCCGCCATACCGAGCAGGGCGTAGTTTGTCTCGGGTATGTGAATGCCGAAAGGCAGGAATTGGTTCCAGACAGAAGAGAAGGCAAAGCCGCCGATGCAACCGAGGAAGAGGCTCGGGGCGAACGTACCGCCGCAACCGCCGCCGCCGTTGGTAGCCGTGGTGGCGAATACTTTTAGCAAGATAATCAGTCCCAGATAAGGCAGCAGCATGTCGGAGTGGCCGTAAAAAAACGAGTTGTTCATCACCGATTCGGCATTGCTCCCGCCGAGCAGCGTGGAAATCGTGCCGTAGCCTTCGCCGTAGAGCGGCGGGAAGAGGAAGATGAGCAAGGCGAGCGTGCCGCCGCCCAAGGCGAGGCGCGGCCAAAGTCCGCCAATCCGCCCGAACACCTGTTCGAAAGCGTTCATCGTGCGGGTGAAATAGAGGGAAATCAGTCCGCAGAACACACCGAGGAGAATGGAAGAGGGTATGCGCTCCACACGGAATGCCTCGTCCATGCGAAAAGCAAACATGGCCTCAGTGCCAGTAAGGGCGTAAGTGACGCAGGTAGCCGTGAGGCACGACACGAGCAGGGGCAAGAGCGATGCCATCGTCAAGTCGAGCATCAGCACTTCAAGGGTAAACACGAGGCCCGCTATGGGCGCTTTGAATATGCCCGCCACCGCGCCCGACGCGCCGCAGCCAATAAGGAGCATAAGGCTTTTGTGGTCGAGGTGAAAGGCCTTGCCGATGCGCGAGCCTATGGCAGAGCCCGTGAGCACGATGGGCGACTCGGCTCCGACGCTGCCGCCGAAACCGATGGTCAAGGCTGACGCCACGACGCTCGACCAGCAGTTGTGGCGCTTAATCTTTCCTTGTCCGCGCGATATGGCATAAAGAATTTTCGTGACGCCATGACTGATGTCGTCGCGCACCACGTATTTGATGAATAAGGCCGTGAGGAAGATGCCCACTACGGGGTAAACCAGCAGCAACTGGTTGGCGCTGGTGATGTCGAAACGGCCGATGAGCAGGTGCTCTATGTTAGCGATGAGCCATTTGAGGATTTGCGCAGCGAGCGCCGCGCCTATGCCGACGAAGAAACTGAGCAGCAAGATGAACTGCCGCTGCGTGAGGTGCCGTTCCGTCCAAACAAGAAAGGGGGTCAATGGTGAGTGGTTATGCTTTCCTTGGGACATATATATTATATGTATAGGGTAAACGAGTAAACGAGTGAACAAGTAGACGAGTTTTGATGCGAAAAACAAGTTATCTGTAATCTGTCTCGTTTCTTTTAGATTTTCGGCTGCGCTCGGCAATTTAAGTAAACTTATTGCACTCGCTTGCACGAAAATTTCCTTGTTTACTCGTATACTTGTCTACTAAAATTATTATTCTCTCAAAATCTTCACCGTACCGTCTGCGCCGAGTTTTACTACGGACGACGGGCGGGCAGGTGCTTTTTCATCGCGGCGCGAGCGCACCACGTAGTCGGCCAGTGCCAGCAAATCGGGATTGATGTCGTCGAAGCACGCAGGTGATGCCTCTCCGCTGAAATTGGCAGAGGTGCTCACCACGGCGCGCTTGAACCTGCGGCAAAGTTCGCGGCTGAACGCCTCGCGGGTCACGCGCAGCGCCGCACTGCCATCGGCAGCAAGCAACGAGGGGGCCAGGTTGCGCACGCGGTCGAACACGATGGTCATCGGACGCTCCGCAAGTTCCATCATGTCCCAAGCCACATCGGGCACGTCGGGCACGTAAAACTGTACCTTAGCCTCGCTGTCCACCAGCGAAATCAGCGCTTTGGAGTCGCTGCGCCGCTTTATCTCGAACACGCGGCGCACCGCCTCGTCGTTGGCTGCGTCGCAGCCGATGCCCCAAATGGTATCGGTGGGATACACTATGATGCCGCCGGCGTTCATTACGCGTACAGCCTCTGCCACGTCCGCCCGCTCCTCCGGCGTGAGGGGGCGAAGGTCTCGCGCATCGGGCATATCTTCATCGCGCCGCTCAAAAAGGGCGGCTTCCTCGCTCATCGCTGCGCCCTGCTTCGGGGCTTTTGCATCGCGCCCGGGGCGCGTGGTTTTTCTCATATCGCAGATGCCTTGAAAGTGTCTTGCAAATTTAGCAAATATTCCTAAAAATCTTAATTGTCTTACTTGCAAACCGCCTTTTCCGCTTGCAGAAAGCCCAATTTTTCGAGAAATATATTCCGAAAAGGCACACTAAAAGCCGCCAAAAGGAGTTTACAAGAAAAAAATCGTACCTTTGCTGCTAAGAAACTTAGATTTTCGAGATGTCGCGCCCGATATTTTTCATTCCAAAACTCCTGATTTTACTTTGCACGCTCTCGGTGCTCTCGGCCTGCGGCGGCCCTGAAAAGAGCATCAAGCGCGGCGATGCGGCCCTTGCGCTCGGCGAATACTGCGAGGCGGCGGGGCAATATCGCCGTGCCTACATGCGCACGCCGAACAAGGAGCGAGAAAAGCGAGGCACCATTGCCCTCAAAATGGGCGAGGCATTCCGCCGTTACGGCAACGTGGCTCGGGCGGCAGGTGCTTACCGCAACGCCGTGCGCTATGGCTACACCGACACGATTACCTGCCTGCGCCTCGGCGAGATGCTGCTGATGCAGAACGATTACAAGGGGGCAGAAAAGGCGTTCTCTGATTATTTGGAAAAATTTCCCGGCGACAGCACGGCCTTGCTCGGGCTGCAATCCTGCCGAATCGCGCCGGAGATGAAGCAGCGCGGCTCTGCCTACACCGTGAAAGCCATGCCGCTCTTCAACGGCACGCGCTCGGACTACGCCCCTGCCTTTATGGGACAGGAGGCCAAGCAGATTTATTTCACCACCACGCGCCAGCAGGTGACGGGCGACGAGATAAGCGGCATTACGGGCATGAAAAACGGCGACATCTTCTTTTCCTCGCTCGACGAAAAGGGAAAATGGAAAGCGCCGGAGCAGGTGAAGGGCGTGAACACTGATTTCGACGAAGGGGCTTGTGCCTTTTCGGCCGACGGCAAAACGATGTATCTCACCGTATGCCGCACCGATCCGCAATATCCCCGTATGGCAGAAATTTGGACTTCCGACCGCGCCGACGCGGCGTGGGGCAAGCCCGAGGCTCTTAAAATCACCGCCGACACACTCTCCTCTTACGCCCACCCTGCCCCCTCGCCCGACGGCCGCTGGCTCTATTTCACCTCTGATATGCCGGGCGGCATGGGCGGCCTCGACCTTTGGCGCGCCAGCATCACCGCCGGTCACGGCATCGGCACTATTGAAAATCTCGGTCCCTCCATTAACACGGCGGGCGACGAGTGCTTCCCGGCGTTCCGCCCCGACGGCGAACTCTATTTCTCCAGCAACGGGCGCGGAGGAATGGGTGGCCTCGACCTTTACCGCGCCACTGAGGACACTGTAAGCAACACGTGGAAGGTGGAGCACCTGCCTGCGCCGATGAACTCCTTTGCCGACGACTTCGGCATCACGTTTGAGGGCCTGCACAACCGTGGTTTCTTTTCTTCCAACCGCACCACGGGCGGACGAGGCTGGGACAAGATTTTCGAATTCTCTTATCCAGAAGTGCTGCAAACGGTGAAGGGCTGGGTATATGAGCAGGACGGCTACGAACTGCCCGAGGCCGTGGTCTACATGGTGGGCAGCGACGGCACGAACCAGAAACTAAGCGTACTTTCCGACGGCTCTTTCGAACAAGCGGTGCAGCCTGGCGTGAACTATCTGTTTCTCGCCACGTGCCGGGGCTATCTCAACCACGCCTCATCGCTTACAGCCGACACGGCGGAGGTGGAACGCCAATACGTGCTGCAATTTCCCCTGCCGAGCATCGGCATTCCAGTGCTCGTGCGCAACGTGTTCTACGAATTTGACAAAGCCGACCTCACAGAAAACTCTTGTGAAGCACTCGACCGCCTGACAAAGATGCTGAAAGAAAACCCGAACGTAACCATATGGTGCGCTATCTCACGGAACACGGCATTGCCTCCGATCGCCTCACGCCGAAAGGGTATGGCGAGGAAATGCCAAAGGTGGTGAACAAGAAACTCACGGAGACCTATCCCTTCCTGCACGAGAACGATACGCTCACGCTCGACTATATCCTCAAACTCACGCCCGAAGAGCAGGAAATCTGCAACGCGCTCAACCGCCGCACGGAATTCCGCGTGCTGCGCACCACGTACGGGCTGTTTGACGAGGCGGGCAAACTCAAGCCGCAGGCAATCAAGCCAGAGAATCAAGATAGTCCGGAAAATCCGGATAATCCGAAAGACCCTGAAAATCCAGAAAACCCCGAGCAACTTGAAGAAGAAATCTACATAGAATAAAGCCAAATATGATTATCCACAAATTTCTCACCCATTTCGGGCGATACCTGCAACTGATGGGGCGTACTTTCTCGCGCCCTGAGCGCATGCGCATGTTTTTCAAGCAGTATGTCAAGGAGATGGCGCAACTCGGCGTCGACTCCATAGGCATCGTGCTGCTCATCTCGTTTTTCATCGGCGCGGTCATCTGCATTCAGATCAAACTCAATATCCAAAGCGCATGGATGCCGCTTTGGGTGTCGGGCTACGTGACGCGCGAAATCATGCTCCTCGAGTTTTCATCTTCGATCATGTGCCTCATACTTTCGGGAAAGGTGGGCTCCAACATCGCCTCCGAAATCGGCACCATGCGCACCACGCAGCAAATCGATGCCTTGGAAATCATGGGCGTCAACCCCGCCTCGTACCTCATTCTCCCCAAGGTGCTCGGACTGATTACCATCATGCCGTTGCTCGTGATATTCAGCACCGTGAGCGGCATCATCGGCGCGTATGCCACTGCCTATATCGGACACATTATCACCGCCACCGACCTCACTTCGGGCATGCAGCACGACTTCACGGCCTGGTTCTTCTGGATGGGCGTGATTAAGAGCCTCTTCTTCGCCTTTATCATCTCCAGCGTCTCCTCTTACTACGGTTATTCCGTCGAAGGCGGCAGCGTCGAGGTGGGCAAAGCGAGCACCAACGCCGTAGTGTCGTGCTCGATGCTTATTCTCTTTTCCGACCTCTTCCTCACGCAGTTGCTCTCCTAACCCACTTATCCATTATGATTGAAATCAAAGACATACATAAATCCTTTGAGGACAAGGAAGTGCTCAAAGGCATCAGTTCTACCTTTGAGAACGGCAAGACAAGCCTTATTATCGGCCAGAGCGGATCGGGCAAAACGGTGCTGATGAAGTGCATCGTGGGACTGTTTGAACCGACAGAGGGCGACGTGCTATATGATGGGCGTAGTTTCATGAGCATGACGAAACGCGAGCGTGCCCTCCTGCGCCGCGAGATGGGCATGATATTCCAAAGCGCCGCGCTGTTCGACTCGATGTCGGTGCTTGAAAACGTGATGTTCCCGCTTGATATGTTCAGCAGCGACTCGTATAAAGAACGCCGCCGCCGCGCAGAGTTCTGCCTCGACCGCGTCAATCTGAACGGAGCCGGCGACAAGTTCCCGGGCGAAATATCAGGCGGCATGCAGAAACGCGTGGCCATTGCCCGCGCCATTGCCCTCAAGCCGCGCTACCTCTTCTGCGACGAGCCCAACTCGGGCCTCGACCCGAAGACCTCGCTCGTCATCGACGACCTCATACACGAACTGACCGTGGAGTACAACACCACGACGATTATCAACACCCACGACATGAACTCCGTTATGGGTATCGGCGAGCACATATTATATATATATGAGGGCAACCCGGAGTGGACGGGCACGAAAGAAGAAGTGGTAAGTTCCAACAATGAGCGGCTTAACAATTTCATATTCGCCTCCGACCTCTTCCGCAAAGTGAAGGAAGCCGAACTGGAACGTGAAAAAGCAGAAGGCATCATTTAACCGCCGACCGCCCCGGCATCGCGCCGCACTGCTTTGCCAACCCGCGGCACGACGTGGCGCATTTTGGCGAAACGGAATTAAACACATATCTTTGCATCAGCAAAAAGAGGAAGAGCGCAGGCTTTTCCTCTTTTCGCGTTTTTGGGGCCAACTATCCTATATGAGCGGAAAAATTATCTTATATGAGCGGAAAAATTATAAGCAAGCCCGTGAAAATTTGCTCCTTTATAATTTTTACGAGGTGCTTTATCGTGAAATTTTTCTTTGATTCTATCGAAATTTTCTCGGAGCAAATTTTGATTGTCTTAATTTTCCCTAAATCTTCGCGCCGCATCGCCTTAACGATTGCAAAAGCCAAAATGCCGCTCTGCGCAGAAAGCAAAGCGGCATTAACAAGTTTTTGGGATTGCCCGTATGTAGGGCAAGAGGCTGTGCAATCAATTTAAGCGGTTACGCCTTTTCGGTCTTAACGGCTCCTTCGGGCGCGGCCTCTTGATAGTGGAACACGTCCATAATCAGCGTTTCGGCCACGGAGGCAATGGTGTAGTCCATCATCGAGCCCTTCATGCCCTCGTCGAGGCGCTTCACGGCATCGCGCAGGTCGGAGGCCTGGATGAGCACATTCTGCGACGTTTTCTTTTCCGCGCCGCTCTTTTCGTCGAGCGTCACGAACACGAGTTTTGCCTTAAAGAAGCGGTCGGCACTCTCGTCGGTGCTTTCGAAGAGTTCGGCATAGCGTACGCGCTTGATGTCGGACACCTCGAAGACACCCGTCATGAAGGGCGAGATTTCTTCGATGATGCGACGCTCTGCTTCGGTGAAATTGATGGCATCTACGAGATAGGGTTCGGTAACCTTCTTAACCGCACCGTTTTCCTGCGTCTTTTCGTATTTTACCTTGCATTCAAACCATTGGTTCATCATAATAATGTGTTTTTAGAAATATGAGTTGAATAAATTAAAGTCATCTGATTTTAAGTACGTCGCCGGGACGGGGCACGTAGTCGGGCGCGCACTGATTGAGTTTGTAGAGCCTGTCGAGCCTGATGGCGTAAGTTTGCGAAATGCTGTGCATCGACTGTCCGGCCTGCACGACGTGGGTTTTAGAGGGGTGCTTACGCGAGGCCTTCCGCTTCTTCTGTTCCAGATAGACGGGCGTGCCGGGCTGCGGCTCGTGGGTGCGGTCTTCGTCGTTGTAGCGGCGCAGGCGGCGTTCGCGGGTCTTGTAACGCTTGGCCAGCGAGGCGTAGGTGTCGCCCGGTTCTGCGATGACGTAAAGCACACCGTTGCATTCGCGCAGACGTGCCACGATGGCGGCATCGCGGGCATCGGCATCGCTGACCGCCTGACCGCCATGATGCTTGCGCTCGTGCCTGACCATGTCGTATTGATGCAAATCGTAACGCTCGATGAGGTCGATCAGCAAAGAGGCATAGCGCGGATTTGTGGCATATCCGCAGCGTTTCAGCCCGTGCGCCCAACCCTTATAGTCGGTCATTTTCAAATTAAAAAGCGAGGCGTAGCGCGGTTTTTTGAGGAAAAGGGAATGGTCCTCGTAACTCTCGCGCACCGAACCATACACACGGAATTTTTCATTGCGCGCATCGTCGTCCTTGCGTATGTAAGGACCTGACCACGACCCGCCTACTTTTATGCCAAAGTGATTGTTTGCATGGGTGGCCAAATATCCTTTTCCCGCTCCGCTTTCCAGCAAACCCTGCGCGAGGGTGATGCTGGCGGGAATCTTGTGGCGATTCATCTGTTCTACCGCCAAAGGGGCATAACGCTCTATGTAGCGTTGATAGTCAGAGGTCTGTGCCTTGGCAAAAACGGACGCAAGGCTCAGCAGCAGGATAACGGCCCAACGCTGTACGGTAGTGTTATTAATATATTGGTTCATCTTACAATTATTTTCTTTCTGCCTGAAATATACACGCCGCGCCCTCGCGACCCGACCGAGCATTTGCGCCCGTCGAGGGTGTAAGCGATGTCTGGATTTGTTTTCCTATCCACATGCTTGATAGTCGGGATATCGGCGAGCGTGTTGTTGATAGTGACAATGCTTGATGAGGTATAGTCGATACGGGGGAGGGCCAGATACGCGCGGCCGCCTTTGCTGACAAACGCCTTTCCGTCCGCCGCGCCCCACGCGAAAATGGCGTTGGCAGGATGTTCCGTATCGGCTACAAGGCGATAGAAATAACATTCTTCGCCTGCCTCGCCGGCAGTCAGCGCATCGGTGAAACCGCCACGCAACAGATTGTCTGTGGGCGGCATTTGCGCGGAAACGGCAGGGGTAAAAGGATAACTGCCTCTTGCGCCATTTATCAAAAGCGGGGTCATGGCGGGCACAACTGCGCCGGAGGGATAGCGCCAATCAATCGTCAAACCGCCTGCCTCGCCGCCGGCACCCACCACCACGCCGCCGCGCAATCCCGAAGGCATCTCATAGGCCTCGGCGCGGTAGCACGTGGCATAGCATGCCGTGCCGAGATGGAAATTGCCGTCATCTGCTGAGGTCACAACGGCGGAAACCAGAGTAAAAGCATGCGTTACATTCTTGACTGCCCCCGACAAATCTTGCTCAAACAGGAGCGTCACTTCGCCCTCTACGGGCAGCGCGGCAGCGAAAGTAGCCACGCCCAAATGAGTATCAAGCGGCTGCGGCGCGCCCAAGGGTTCGTCGCCGACAAACACCTGTATGGTGGCCGTGCTGTTGGTCATCCTGCTGGCACTGACCGTAACGGCGGTCACTGTCTGGGGTTTATTCAACGTGAGCCGCGCGTAGGTGCAATCATAACCCTTCTTACCAAACTGTACGCCGGTGGAAACACTGACTATCAAATCTTTTGCACTCCCCTCTCCTACTTCCCATTGCCACAAATCAGCATCGGGCGATACCTCTAAAGTGCCCGAACGGCCACAACTGAACTTGTACTCTACAGTTTCTTGGGCATAA